>JBHPFI010000066.1:0-2093 GCA_042572045.1 Candidatus Omnitrophota bacterium | reverse complement strand
AATGATAGCCTATCAAGGTTCTGTACGAGAGGACGAATTTCATTTTTTTTAATATCATTTTCTTCTTTAACCCATAGGTTTGGTATGCTATTTATACTTTTTTGTTTTAAAATACTATCTGCAAGCTCCAACATGGGGTATTCTCCCTCACCTCTACAAACCATATCAGCAAATTCTATACACTCCTCAGGTACTAAAGTAGGGTGCAATCCACCCCAAATTATTGGAACCTTCAAAAATCTTTTTATATGCTCAGTAATTAAGACGGCTACTTTTAGATAAGCTGATGCTCGTAGACTTATGCCGATTAAATCTGTTTTCGTATTCCTTAAGATAGTTATCAGATTATCCAATTCATCTTTTTTAGGCCAAACTAAACTGTTATTTATCCAGTTTTTGAAATATATCTCAAAAACTCGATATCCACTGTTTCTTAGTGTAGCAGCAATGCTTCTTATTGCATTATTTTCAAGATCATACAAAGAAATGAGACTAATTGTGATCTTTTTATTTTGACAATATTCCATTTTATTCTTTTCTATCGTTTAGGGAGCGGTAAACCTAAGTCAAAGTAGAGTTCTCTTGCTCTACTATATAGCTGTAACCTTCTAAGCAAATTAACAATAATATCCTCTATTATACCTCTTTTTAACCTACGATCGGCCCTTTTTAACATAACCCTGATTGGCAAATTATAAGGGCAAAGCTTTTCGCATTCACCACAATCAATACAGGTAGATATCCTTCGAGAAAACCTTCTATATTCACTTCTTGCATAGGTGGCATTAAAATAAAGATAAGTCTCATAGTGAAATATTTCGGATACAGAAATACCAACGGGGCATACTGGTTCACAAAGTTTACATCCTCGACAAAAGGTACCTTCGATTATATCTAAAAATAATTTTTCCCTTTTTTCTACTGGCAACTCCACCAAATTTTTACCTACTCTTGCATTTATCTGCACATGTTCAACTGTACTGCATCCGGGGATAACTATAGAAACATCATAACCTAAAATAAATTTTAAGGCTCCCTCTGCGCTATTTACCTCTCCTCCGGATAAAGGCCGCATAATGATAATCCCTACATCGAATTTTTTAGCTAAATCGAAGATCTCTCCTATCTGAGTTATTTCAGAAAAATTAAATGGGATCTGGATAGTATCAAATTCATCCGTTTGGATACACTCCTTTATTATTTCTGGATGAAATGCCGTAATTCCAATATAGTTAAGCTTACCCTCACCTTTTGCCTTTTTTAACGTCCCTAAGGCACCTTTTGATTTAAGTACAGTGTTTAGTTCATTTTTATATACAACATTGTGTATCTGGTATAAATCAATCCTATCTGTCTGTAAATTCTTCAGACTAATGTCAATATCTTTCATTACTTGAGAGCCTTTTCGTAAATATGTCTTAGAGGCCAGAAAACACTCATCTCTTCTACCTTTTATAACCTCGCCTACAATTTTCTCACTTTTATAATAGCTTCTTGCTGTATCAATAAAGTTAATCCCTTCATCTAAGGCACGGTTAATTACTGCGTGGGGAGTATCTGATCCTTGGTGATATCTTCCCATAAACATTCGACTTCCAGCACCAAGCCCTATACATGAAACTATTAATTCTGTCCTACCTAAACGGCGCTTCTGCATATAACTTTCCTTCAAACACCATTCTGTCAATCTTCACCAACCCTCTAAATCAAATTCAAACGTAATTTTACCTTAAGAGCTGTTGCCCCTTCTGTTTTTAGCTTTTCTGCAACTGCAAAGCCCCGATCTTCTGTTATAATTTTTTCATATTTATTATACTTATAGTCATTGATAAAAGAAAAGATATACCAATGTGTATAATTATAATAAACGGGGGAAACCCTTTTAGTCTTATCAAAAAAAGATAAAAAATTGTCAATATCGCGTGGCATACGTTTTTCTGGGGAAATCCTACAGGGAGAACCTGCATAAATATTTTCCATATTTATCTTTTTAAATATGGGGATGTCAGAATAAAAGTAATGATATTTAAAAACTGGATTTGCATTGAAATATATGTACATACATATATTGATATCTTCGTTTGAAATTTTTT
>JBHPFI010000065.1:0-2437 GCA_042572045.1 Candidatus Omnitrophota bacterium | reverse complement strand
CCTACGCCCTGAACACGTCCTGAATAAAATACATGAATACGTTTAGCTGCCATGGGGTCACTTCTCCCCCCTTGCTCAAGAAACGGTCCCTAGCCAGGAAAAAGCCCAAAGTTATGAGTGGTCGGGGCGACTGGACTCGAACCAGCGACCTCTGCGTCCCGAACGCAGCGCTCTAAGCCAAACTGAGCCACGCCCCGAACCAAATTCCGTCCCAATTCAATCTATTTTCTCTATCTGTTGCTTCTTCTCCAAAGAATCTATTGTCGAAAGCTTGCCGCCAAATTTATCAAGGCGGTCCCTTGCCGAACCATAGCTGGAATTCATGTTCTTAATATGCGTCCCTATTTTATCAAAATCTCCTTTAAATCTCTCAAGCGAACCCTTTAATGCAATGAGCTTCTTTATAACCTCCTGGGTCTTCTCTTCTATTCCTAACCCTTTTAAACCAAGTATAATAACCTGTAAATACGCGTAAAAACTATTTGGAGACACGGGGATAACCTTTTTTGATACTGCCTGCAAAAATATAGACTTTTGCTCTCCGAAATCCTCATCTTTTATAATAGTTTCGTAATAGACATTTTCTGCGGGTATATACATAAGCGCAAAGTCATATGTATTTTCATCTGGAAGGATATATTTATCAGCGATAGAGTTTATATGATCTTTCACTGCCCTTATAAATTCTTTTTTGGCGCGTTTTTTTACTTCATCATCTTCGGCTTCTATTAAAGCTTTCCATGGGAAATTTTGAATCCACGCACACAAACCTGCTGCCTATCTTTATCACGGCATCTACCCTCTCGCCGCTTTTAAAAGAATGCTGCAACTCATAGAAACCCTTGTGTGGCATTATCTGTTCCAAAAGATTTTCGAGAAACAATTCTCCTAATCCGCCCCTCATCTTTGGGGCCCTCAGGATTTCCTGTAAACCTGATATATCCCTACCGACTTCATAGATCTGCTGCGTCCTCTGATCCAAGGAACCTAGACTCTCTTTGACTTCGCCGAAGATCTTCGTTGTATCACTAAGCTGAGAGCCTACAGAACTGTTCATGTTATTTAACTGATTTAATATAAGCTCGGTATTCTTAGATAAAGTCTCGCCCCACTCTGTCCGAAGCGCGTTAATCTTCTCTTCGCTCTCCTTTGTAAGGGCGTCCTTTGTCTTCCTGCTCAAAAATAACGCCAGCACAATAACAGCCAAAACCCATATTATATTTATAAGAATAACCATGTTACACTCCTTTGTTTATCTTATTATACTAAAATGCTTAAGGTTTGGGAAGTGTAAACAAAAAATAGGGAGAGGTTCTATTTTATATAGTCGTATTTCTTGAGAAGGGTATTGAGGTCGGTTTTTTGTGTCTGCTTGACGAGGTATTTTGCGAGTAGATCCGTCTCTATATTGACTAAGTCGCCTTTTTTCTTCTTGCCCAAGGTCGTAACTTTTAAAGTATGCGGGATCAAATATACTGCAAAATACTCCTTTTTTACTTCTGCAACCGTAAGACTGACTCCGTCTAATGTTATAGAGCCTTTTTCAACAACAAACTTGGAAAATTCGACAGGAAGGGATATCTTAAAACCAGCGCCGTCCGAACTTCTCAGCTCCTCGTTTATCCTGCCTTCATAATCAACATGACCTGAAACAAAATGCCCGCCCATCCTTGAATCCGCCCTTAAGCTCCTTTCCAGATTAATATAGTCATTCACCTTTAATCTGCCGAGCGTAGTCCTTTTAAGCGTCTCCTCGATCACATCAAAACTAATTACATGACCTTTTATATCAGTAACGCTCAAACATACGCCATTCATAGCTATGCTGTCGCCTGATTTAGCACCTCTATAAACGCTATGACTTTTGAGCTTAAGACAGGCCCCTGTCCACGTTTTGTGTATTGCTGAAATCGTTCCTATTTCTTCAACTATCCCTGTAAACATAGCTCTATAACCACGCTCAAAGCTTAACTTTGAACATCTCCCTTTACCAAAATGTCCTCTCCAATTCTTCCTATCTCAATATTACTTAGCCTAAGGGCCTTTTTAACTCTATCCACGCCCAGCCCCTCCACTGAAGTCACTGCTTCTTTTCCTCCGATTATCTTGGGCGCTATAAAAAATAAAACCTGATCCACCAAACCTTTTTCTACAAAACCTGCTGCTGTGTCTCCGCCACCTTCTACCAATAAATGCGCGATCTCAAACTCAGCCAGCTCTCTTAGGATAGCCTTTAAATCGATCCTGTTATTATTGCCAGGGCAGCTTATAACCAATATGCCTTTTCTACTCAGACGCTTGATCTTTTCTATAACAGATTTCTTACGCAAAGACTCTTTCAATATAACCACGATGCTCAAGGTCGGAGATCTTTTCGAAAAAATTTTAGCTCCTTCGGAAACCCTTAGCTCACGGTCCAGAACAACCTTGATAGGGG
>JBHPFI010000064.1:0-2458 GCA_042572045.1 Candidatus Omnitrophota bacterium | reverse complement strand
TTGTTTTTGCCTTTGCTCTTCTTGTCTCTTTTGTTCTTCTTGGATCCTCTTTTCCTCTTGCCTCTTTCTCTGGTCCTCTTCTTGCTTTTTGATCAAGCTAATCTTATCGGTTAAGGCACGCCGTTTTGGATAGAATTGGATAATAGTTTTAATATAAGGGTATGTGCCGGGAGCGTATAATTCTTTCTCTTCTTCGAATTCTATCTTAAGGGCTCGAGAAGAAAGCTTTATGTCTGTATTATGAATCACAAAAGAAGGTCTTTGAAGTCTGCCTTCTGATTCATTCCCTTCTTCCTGAAAATAACAATTTATAATATTATTACAACTTTTTTGGCAGTTATGCATCGCGTTTCTCGTCTTTTTGGCACCCTCAGAAAACCATAGCTCTTTTATATCTTCCTTTTTTATGCTGCCGATTGGTTTCATAAAACAGCATAAATGTACAAGCCCCATAGCATTGACATTGAAGATGTAGTCGCCGAAGTTACAGTGGTGGGCCCTGCTGAAAGATTTAACGTTTTTGTAATATTTTTTGTATACCTGTAACTGAGAGACTGGATTTTCTATCTTGTATCCAGACTGCTTGTATCGTATCAACTTGTCAATAACAGAAGAGACCTTTTTACGATCTTTTGGCCATAGGAAACCATATTTTCGCTTCTTATACCAATCATCCACCATGTCTGTTCGGAATGGCTGGGACAGGGCCTGGAATGATATACCAGTGAAGAGATTGTCCTTATTTACCCATTCTACAAGGTCTATTATATCGTCTATATTCTGCTGCAATATAATGGTATGTATGCTTAAGGCGCCTTTCTTCCAGTATTTTCTAAGATATCCTATGGCCTTCATCATGTGTTTATAAGATCCCTTTTTACCCATGAGAAAATCATGGGCTTTCTCATCCAGGCTTTTCAGGGACAGGCTCAATCTGTGTAACCCTGCATCAGAGAGCTTCTTTGCCATATCTTCATCTATAAGTGTGGCATTGGTAGACATGGTGGGTAAAAGACCCTGTTTTGAGCAATATCTTATAAGGCCTAATATCCCTTTATTTAATAGTGGCTCTCCTCCGCCTAGATTTATCTCGAATGGTTTATCCACCAAGTCCTTGAGTGAATCAACAAATCTCTTGCATTCTGCAATAGAGAGTCTGTCCTTTACGCCATTCTTCCAGAAATAACATGCCTTACAACGTGCGTTACAGCGCTCAGAGATGAGTAAATCACAGACAAATGGTCTTACAACCCTGGTTGACTCTTCTCTCTGTGTCTTAAGCATGTTATAAAAACAGGCATCTACATTCTTAAGCGCTATACTAGGGTATTGCTTTATAGAAGGGTGTGCTCCTATAAATTCTCTTCTTCCTGTGGATATATTCATTCTATCCCACCCAGAGCTTTTAAAGGCAGGGAAAGAGCCTTCTTCGGGAGGAGAAAACCAATCCTTGTAGGCCTTGGATAGAAAAAGAGATGCGTCTTTCTGATCTACACTTATAGGGTCTTTGACTTGCATCTGGACATTCCACTCAATAGCATCCTTTTGTAAAAACTTCAGATTCCATGTCTGGGCAATCGGAAGTTTATTGTGAGCAAAAAATATCCTCATTTCATTATGGCTTGGTCTTTTTATATCAACGCGAGAGTCGGGCGAGTAATACCACTCTCCTTCAGTCAATATGCCTGTACTCAGGCCGCTGGCCTTTGTGATCTCGTTATCCTTATAATAGATATGGAACTGGTTTTTCTGATCAAGATAGAGCTTGAAGGGGCCTTTTTTAAGGGTGCGTAGTCTCTGATCTTCCTCTTGGAGCTTATGTAAGCGCTCTTTTTCTTTTTGAAGCCTTGTCTCTTCCTGCTTCCTGAGTTCTTCCTGCCTTATCTGTTCCTCTTTTTGTCTCTTTAGCTCTTCCTGCTGCCTCTTCTGGTCAACTAGCGCATGTTCTTCTTTTATTTTTTTTAGCATACCTTCCAATACGGCATTGTCTGGATATATTTCGACCTTGGATTTAAAACAAGGGTAGGAACCTGGTTTATAAAACTCTTTTTTCTCTTCTATTTGCATCTCAAGTACGCGTGATGAAAGGTTCATATCGGTATTGTGGATTGCCATTGATAACCCATGGTCACGGTTTTCCGCCTCATGGCTTTCTTCTTGAAAATAGCAATTCATAATATTGTTACAGCTTTTTTGACAATTGCGCATCGCGCGCCTTGTCTTTAGAGCCTTCTTAGAATACCATATACTCTCTATCTTCTGCTTTTTTATGCTGCCTATCGGCTTCATAAAACAGCACAAATGGACAAGCCCTAAGGCATTTACATTGAATATGTAATCTCCAAAATTACATCTATGTTGTCTGGCAAATAAATCAGGATTTGTATAATATCTCTTGTAGGCCATTAATTGTGAGCTCGGATTCAATATCCTATATCCTGATCTTTTATAATCTATC
>JBHPFI010000063.1:0-2646 GCA_042572045.1 Candidatus Omnitrophota bacterium | reverse complement strand
TACCTAAAGTGGTCGAATACATAGCATCGTACGCACCATACGGCGCAGGGTAATAGGTTGTCAAGGTTATCTCTTCCGCCATGCTGTATACACCCATGCATAATACGCCAAATAAAACTGCTATAAATATTCTGATTATCTTTTGCATTGCACACCTCCGTTTTTTTGAGTTTATTCCATATTCTTTAGGGATATTTTGTTTATTCTATTATACACTTAATCCTACCATAAAATCAATATCTATAAATATACTGTTTCAAGTTTCAAATTTTGTGCAAAAGAGGATTTGATGTTACTGTGGGGCAGGAAATTGTGATTGTAGGACGGGGCAAAAGATAGGTTCTTATATAGGAGGGTTCAAATACTTCATAAATTCATTAAGCATATCTTTGGTTTCTTTATTGAGTTCGATAAAAGCAACTCCTACGCGATAAGTTAAAATATCTTCTTTTACATTAACTACTTTTGCGCGAACTTCGATTATTCGCATTATAGAATCTCCTGTAAATACCTGAAATCTGAGAATAAGCAGGGTATCTACAGGGAGCCTTTCATGGGCATCAAAAGATAGACCTCCAAAGCTAATATTTCCAATTTCAGATATTTCTTGCCATTTTGAAATTGGCGCGTACATCCTTTTATATTTAAGTAAAATACGGGCTTTATATCGTGAAAATCTTCTTCTTTCTGTCATAGGTCTTGTCCTCTGTTTAATTATAGATATATTATAGCAAATTAGGGGTTGCAAATCTATTAGAATCAAAGTTTCGATTTTTCTGCTAAATAGGCTTTGTGGACACAGCCACGACCACCTTTTCAGATGGGCCCATTTTTGAAATTCAGGGTGGGGTGGTCCTAAAATTATTGTAGGACTATTGTAGGAAAATTTTCGACTTTACGGCACCACTTATCAAAAATTCTATTCCAATATCTTCTTTGGGCTATCTTCACGCTTCTTGCACTCGGTAATGTCTATAAATGACCCCGGCATTGCAACTAGCTTACCTTCTTCATCTTTTACTACCTGTGCTGTAAATGCGACATTAAATAGCAAGCCATCTTTTCTTCTTCCAACATCTTCACCCGAATCTGCGCCTTTTTCTGCCAGGTTTTTCAAGCTTTGAGCAAGCCTCTTTCCGTGCCAAAATTCAGGAAGATATTTTCCTATTGTTTCGCTCTTATGTTTGTAGCCCTGCATATTCAAACAAGCGTCATTCACATATATTAATCTTCCCACCATATCTGTCATTGCTACTGCACTACCAGTCTTCTTTTGTTCGGATTGCGATTTTTCAAGTTCTGCTATTCATGCTTGCAAAACTTTTATCTCATCAACCGTTTGCCCTTTGGCATCTTCTTTCTTCTTCATATCATCCTCCTTTTCTTATTATACTCCAATCACTCCCACCTTCCGCACCATTGAATACAAAATTACCCTTATTTCCACTATATTTCCACTACCCATCTATTCTAATGCTTTATAGTGATAAACATTGCCTGATCCCTTTCTCCAGCCCTCTTCTACAGGAGACTTCATTCTAGCATCAATAGCTTCTAACAGTTTCCTTAATGAAGTCCTCCAATTTTTTAATTCTTCGTACTCAAAATATATCCTACGCCCTCCTCTTAAATCAATAAATAATCCTTTTAAATCTTTAAGTTTGTTCGGAGGAATACAAGTTATAACAATTGTCTGCTGAGGATTACATACAAAACTTTTAACTTTACTATGTGGGTTATACAAATTATAAAATTCTAATCTATAAATTGACTTATCACTCTTAACTACATAATATTTGGCACCTTTGAAATTAAAGTGTTTTTTGCTCATGTTTTTGATATTAAATTCAACCTTTTCCTCTGGGCTATAGTAATAAGTTGCCCTTCCTGAGAAATCTCCATCATCTGTAAGATCAAAAGTTATGCTTAAAAGTTCATAATCTCCTACTGCGTTTACTGTTGTAGGCAGGCTAAATAAAATACCTACAACGAAAATTATAATTTTTAAACTTAAAAAGATTTTCATTTCTCCCTCAGCATCTTAATTGCCCTCTGAAATATTATATAAATAAGCTGATGCCCCTTTAGCTTTGAAACTATCCACTCTCTCTCCTATTGAATCAAGAACGCCAATAAATAGCTTATCTTCGTCTTCCCAGATATGAGAAAAAATAATCCAGACTTTCCTATATTCTTTCAACCTATTTAAATCTTCTATGTATTTACTCCAATCTCCTCTCCATTTTGAAAGTATTTTTTTGCTATTTCTTTATAGTTAGTATCCATGTTTTTATTATAACCCAAATGCCTTAAAATTTCAATTTTTGTGCAAAATAGGGTACGGCTATTATAATTAAATCCTGGCACGCATTTGGCACACAAAGTGTTGAAAATCGGTCCAAAATGACCATTTAACTGGAGGCAACTGAACGTAACTGAAGGCAACTAAACTTTGGGTTTTAAAGGGGTTATGGAATTTGTGCGTAAATTAGGGGAGTTGCGTATTTCATCCCACCTTCCGCACCAGATTATGCAATAGTCTGTGGGGTCAGGAAATTGTGACTGCAGCAGGATTACCTAAACTGCTCCTTTACTTTGGGGCAGACTATATCACAGTCCTAAACAATACAGCTTCTATAAAATATA
>JBHPFI010000062.1:0-3102 GCA_042572045.1 Candidatus Omnitrophota bacterium | reverse complement strand
TCATTGACATCATACTCTTTGCCAGCTACAGAGAAACGTTCTGTTGTTGGGGTACTTTGTTTTGTTAAGCTATTAGACTTGGAACGTAGGGAGAAGTGAGCAGGAGCCTCAGATGTAACAACTACTCCCAACTTTTCCATTTCCTCTGCCGTACGCCTTCCAATAAGACGCACATCATCTAAGCTGTCTATATAGCCGTGTTCATGCCTATAAGCTATAATATTCCTAACTATTCTAGAGATCCTACTTGGATCTGTCTGAACCCAAGGAAACGGCAAAAATACAAGCCTTTCATATAATAAATTAGTCAGTGCAACATCATCTAGGGTATTAATATCTACTGAATGCTCTGAGAGATTAGTTGCGTAATCAATATAATCTACCAAGGCTTGATGTTCTCCAGCTTCTCCTTGAAAAGTTCTCCAACTAAGTTCTACGGTGCCACCTAAGAATAAAGTTGTAAGATTATCAAGGTGAGTCGCATTTGATACTATGATAAGATCTCCTTCTTCAGTCACCAATGAAGGTAAAATATCAACAACCTGACTTCTTGTGTCAGCCCTTTGGCTTCTGAAATATTCTATGCTTCCAGCAACTACAAGAGTGCTTGATTGTGCATCAACAGTAGGCTCTGTAGATCTCCAGTCTCCACCATCATCTGTCCAATAATCCCAAAAACTATCTCTTTGGACATTGTATGGTAAAGATGCGCATGGCCCCATTATAACAAGTCCTGGGTGCGGCTCTCCAGATTCCATTTCTAAAATTGGGTTGTTCATGCTAAGAATATCACTTACGCCCCAATTACTAGGTCCATTCGGTCCTGTAATAAAACTTCTGCCCCAGGGGTTTCTACCCATTAAATAAGCCAAATGGTTCTCAGCAGCATCCAAGTATCTTGAATCATATGTCAACATATAGGCATAGAGAAAAAGATGCGCATCGTCCATCAAATTTCTATTAAAACCCCAGAAATACCCATCTGATCCGAATCTATAACCATTGTCAGCAATCTGATATAATCTTTTTGAAGCATATTCTAAGATTTGCGTTCTTATCTCAGCTTGAGTCTTTGAGAACTCAGGGCTTATTTCTCCATGCGAACCCAACAATATCTCTCCTGCAGCTAACACATCCATATTCCTGTACCACGGATGAGAATAATGAGCTATCTGTAATTCTGCGCTATGCCCTGTTACATACGCCCTTAACTCCTCATCTGAAATTCCGCTATCCGGGAATAAAGCTTGTGCCTGCAATAAACTAACAGCGGCCAAAACTCTTTCATCAACATCTCTCTGGTCATCTCCATAGCTTCCAGTACTTACGCCCGACGGGGCTTCAAAGTTACGCGTTGACTGACCATCTAGAAATTGCCAACTTCTGACTGCAGCTTCATAATATCTTTGAGCAAGTACAGGGTCGTAATCTCTAAAAACGATTGCTGCCTGAGCCATAGCTGTTGAAAACTGGGCAGCAGTAACAGTAGAATATCCGCCGTATACATATCTCTGCGGCATATCAGCTGCTGATTGACTTAAAGGGCTCCATGATGTTTGTCCTCCTTCCCATTCATAAACACCACCATATAGTTCGCTTTCCGGGTCAGTTATCTGCATGGCCAGCATCCATTCCAAGCCATACCTTAAAAGCTCCATGCCGTCATTGGTTGCCATATCATCGTCTACATAAAGCTGGGATATTATATTTACTAATTCTGGATTGTGTCGCATTCCTGTTAAAATAGAAACATATGCTTCAGTAAAAGTAGTCATGTAAATACCATAATTACCTTCGATAAATAACGAGTGAGGCAATGTTATGCTTGCCCCTGGATGGTCAGTATCGCTACCTAAAACTACGGTCCTAGATACATTGTAGTGTTCTGTCTTTCTATATTCCCACGATCGCATGATTACCTGTGCGATTGAGGCATATGCATCAGGAGATAACAAGAACTGACTTGACGAAATCCTATTTTCTCCCACAGCAAGATGTAATGTATAATTACCTTCTCCCATAAAACCAGAATAATCTGCAAAAAATACAGTTTCCTGAGAATCAGTTGTATGGATCCCCCCGGAGAGTTCACCCGCGAAGACAACTCTTCCACTCTTATTCTGAAGATAGAATATATCTCCAACATCCACAGGCACATCTCTATCGCTTGGAAAACTCACAATTGCACCATGTGATCCTTGCGTAACCTTTATTAAAGGGGCATGCAGGTTCCATTGCTCTATCTGTTCTGCTTCGCTAAGTAAAGAATAACTTTGTATTACAGATATTTGACCGCTATAAATCTCTGTAGTTGCAGGCGGGGTAATTACAGGCGGTGCAACATAAACAGGCGTTGGCACAGTAGTTGGTAAAGGCGCTTCCTCTATGACAACATTTGACTCGCCGACACCTGTATCAACTACAGCTATGACAACATTTGACTCGCCGACACCTGTATCAACTACAGCATCTCCTGCTGACGGAACAGGTGCAATCTCCCCATCAGGAGCTAAAACAGACATAACAGGTACATTGTCTGTAGGAGATATATACCCTCCGATTGCTCTTGTTAAAGTCGGGAAAAGCAAGAGACCAACCAATAGAGTATAACTAAATTTTAAAACCACCCTTCTCATAGTTGTCTTTGTCAAGATGTCAAGAATTTTCCTGCCAATAAATGTGACTAGATATAAAAGGGCTCCTCCTAAGCCTATTGCCATATATGTCTCGATCTGGGTAAGTGTATAAAGGGTAAGAGCACTCGTAGGCTGCATATAAGGACCAGAAGCACCGATAAAACCCCTTAAATAAACAGCAAACGCCATAAGAGCTGTTGCGCCTACTAATAATAGAGACTCTTTAGTAAATACACTCCCCTTTGCGCCTCCAAATACTCTAACCACAGGATCAAATATCTTTCTCTTATCGATAAGAGGCCTGGTAACTGTTACACGAGTCAAATCCTTCTCTGGCGCATTCTTAAAACCAAGAAGTTTATTAATATTAGTTACCATTGCATCAGCTGTTAATAACAAGATTAGTGCGCCTAGCGAAGTCGGTATAGTTAGAAATTCAAGACCTACTATAAATGTACTTATAGGT
>JBHPFI010000061.1:0-3209 GCA_042572045.1 Candidatus Omnitrophota bacterium | reverse complement strand
GCCTGAAGGAGCTTTACGAATCTTACAAAAACAGACTGGCCCCCCGCGGATATGTTAACATTACGCGTCTTTATGTTGTTTTCGGAAAACAATTGCGAGATCAATTGCGCGACAACCTTATCCCTATCTAATTTTAAGTCCTTAGGGATCTCCTTTATGCCAAATTTATTCAATATGATACTATTTCCTGCTCTTTGAAGCTCTACAAGCTTTATAAACCGGCTTCCTATATCCAAGCCTACTGATGTCTTCTTAAACTTGCGCATTTACCTTGCCCTTCCTATTATGCCCTTTAATTTTCTTATCTCGTCTTCTGTATATTCCCGCCACCCATTTACAGCATTCCGCCTGGGTTTTGGAAAAACCCTTTTATTTTCATAGCGGATCAAGGTCTGTTTGGATATTCCCAAAAATTGGGCGGTCTCTCTAGCTGAATAATATTTTTCCTTTATCATATATGTCACCTCGTTCATTAGTTTCCCTTGCGCCTCCTAATTTAGAATTTAGGGGTGGTATAACTATATACTACTAGATAGTATTTGTCAAGGTAGGGGGGTAGGCTTATTAAAATCAGAGCTTATGTCTTATAGAATGCATCTTACTAACTAACTACAAATAAAGATGTTATAAGAAAAGGGCTAGGCCCTTTTCTTGACCTAACCCTTGCATTAATATTTGTCCAATTTTAGCGTATTCAAGGCTTATCCTTGAATACGCTAAAAGAATCTTATTCTTCCTTCCAAAACCTGAAAGGTCTTTTCTTGAGAATATCAGGCTTTAAAGCGCCCTTCTTGCCTATAGTCCATGTCCTTTCTTCGGGCACAGGATCTATCTCGTCTGGATCGATCTCTCCATTATTATTAACATCCCTGGCAGCCTGCACCTTAAAATAGTGATTGCCCTTGGATAAATCTTTCATACTAACGGATGTCTTGCTTGACCACTCTGACCACTCCCCGTCATCGAATTTCCACTTAAAAACACAATTATCTATCGTGGCCTTGAAAGTAAACAATGCTTTCGTGGAAGCAGTCAATAGGCTCGGCCCGCTGGTTATTACAGTACCCGGGGCTATAATAATAAGTTCTATAGTGTCGGTGAATATCTCCGATTCGTTTCCTGCCGCATCTTTAAACTTTACATAAACCTTTCGCGTGCCGGTTATAGTCGGAAGTACCCAACTATCTTTTCTTGTGCTGAATACCTCCCACTCCTCTGTATCAAAAACACCATCATTTGAGATAGACATGCTCTCGATACCTGTGGTAGTGTCTCTTGCGCTTAAACTAAGGTTTACATAAATAGAATTCGTAAGGGCGTCCTGGTTGTTGACAATAATAGAACCTATCGGACCTCTTGTATCAACTTCAAAACTCCAAACCAAAGTAGCTGTTTTGTTCCCAACTATATCGCTCACCTCAAGCGATACAACATTATTCCCTTCACCTAGAGGAACGGACGGTATATAAACAATACTTTTGGAAGCCTCATCATAGCTTACCTGTGCAACAGATTTATTTATCTTCATGGCTATACCGTTTGGATCTATACCACTCATCTCATCCGAAACGCTAATAGAAATCGTAGGCGTGTCTGTGGATATAATCGTTCCGTTTTTAGGAGCGTACGTCCCTATAACAGGACCTCCCCTGTCTATCCATAGCGCAAATGAACTCAATTCACTCCACTTGCCAGCTGTATTTTTAGCCTTGAGATTAAATGTCCTTATCCCGTCATAAAGTAAATCGCTGGGCGTCTGATAAGAAAGGCCTGACGTCTTGATCTGGTCGCCAGGTATGCTCCCCCACGCATAGCTATAACCAACAATATCTACGCCCGTAGCTGGATATTCCCAGTACATATAAGGATCTGCGCAGTCCTGCCATAGCCCATCAGCTATCTGTTCTTGTGATGAAGAATATTCCTTTGCCCAGATTATAGGAGTTTCCATCTCTGCGGTGGTAAGCCTAAAACCATTATTTGCCACCTGCCACCCTGAATAATCAAACCCATCGCTAACCCTTACGCGCCATCTGTAACTAATACCTGCCTCATCAGTTGAAAGAATAGGAGTGGTAAAGTTCTTGCCATCCGAGAGAACAAGCTCGGAATCTACTACGAATGTGGAAAAATTATCCTTTGAAACCTGAACCTGATAATAGTATTGCGGGTCTTCATCCTTATCCTCATAAGTCCATGATAACGTCGGGGTTTCATCCAGTATCAACCCCCCGTCATTATAAGATGCAATAGTAACATCTGGTATGCTATTCATGGTAGGGAGCGCGCCGCCCAAAACCTTGTACTTTGTGCCTGTCATAGCGTTGTTTCCTAAAGCAGATCCTACGGTATTCCCGGCGCTGTAGCTACTGGAACCGACACTCGCTCCTCCGTTATCCACTATAGCAGTATGGAGCTTATAGCTCTTACTGCTTGAAATAGCAGCATTTGCAACACCATAAAAAACAAAAAAGACTGCGGCGCAGCATATAGCAGTCTTTATAATTATAAACGTTTTCCTTTTAAATCCCATCTTTTGCCTCAGAGACCCCTCCTAAATCTTCCAATCCTGCTAATATAAGTATACTGCCTAAAAAAATAAGAAGCAAGAATTATTTTTTAGCTGATCAAGGTGAAAATAAATATAGGAAGAAAATAGTGCTTGGAGGTCTTGGATTTGCGGAGATTTAAATAGACTTAGGGTTTCTTTCTTTTTCTAAACAACCCTAACAGGCCAAAGCCCAGGAGGGCTAAAGAGGAAGGTTCTGGGATGGAGGGGTCCTCTCTGCTGGTTTCAAGATAAGCATTAAAATATGTAGCAGGTTGCGCTCCGCCGCTATAACCGGTTAAACCATACCAGTTAAACCACGCAGAGTGACTGTCAAAGGAAATACGCGAGTTATCCCACCCAACAAAATTAGTATCAACTGTAACGCCAGTAAGATACCAATCTATGCCGGTTACTGCAAAACCATTAAAAGATGGAACAGGGTCTCCGTCGGTCTTGTCAAAAGCAACATCTGTAAAAGAACCAACTAGAACACTCGTGCTCTCTGGATTCGCTGTATAAGCTGACCATGTCCATGGGTCACCAGTTCCTCCTACTGTAATTTCACCGCTCGTACTTAAAACAGTTGAGGTGTCAGGATAGTAATGCCCCAAGGTTAGAGTAGTTCCAATCAATGAGGCTGCATGCGCTGCTTCTATGC
>JBHPFI010000060.1:0-3297 GCA_042572045.1 Candidatus Omnitrophota bacterium | reverse complement strand
CCGCTTTTAAAGGAAAGTATCCTGAGGACATTGGTTATATCAGCATCTTTAAAATCCAGAGTCACTTTGCCTTGGGATGATTCAATCACTCCCTCCATTTCTTCGGTCTGACCAGAGACCGCTTCTTCGGTCTGACCAGAGACCGCGCCAGGTTGCGCATCCTGCGTAAACGCAAAGTTTTCTGCACCAAAAAATATTACAATAAAAACAATAAGACCTATGAATCTCCCCATTTCTTCACCTCCGATATTGTTAATCATTGTTTAACTCTACCCTTACATACTCGCCATCAACATCGAAAACAACGCTATCTATTTCTATCCTCAATACCTTTAGAGCTCCTACCATCTGCTCTTCCCTAACTATCTCTCCATTAATAATTGCGGCAGAACCTGTTGCATCATCCCATACAATTCCCTCTAATCTTATATCTTTTATGCCGCTTATTCCATTGGCATCAGATACATATACCCCTCCCTCTGAAACAAGTGGTACAAAAGGATCTCTCGTTTCTCCTGCATCATATCTAAAATCTTCTTCTGCAAAGACAAGACCTGATGCAAGCCCAATTATAATTCCAAATAAAAATACCTTCATGTTATTTTATCTCTCTCAAAAAATATTATGGCCATTTAAAGCAATAGAAGCCCGGTTTTTAACTAGTGCCTGATGTAAGTGACTAGCTTTAATCTTATATCGTGATGCCGCGGGTCACGAGAGCTACTTCTTATATCTATGCCGTTAATCTTTATAAACCTATCCATATTCTCAATCTTATTGATAAACACCCCGCATTGATGATAACTGGATCTCGCTTCTATCAGAATCGGGACCTCGGAATAAAGCCTGGCGCCTGCCTCATACCCATAAACATCATCCGGCAATTCCAGCGGTTTGATCTTCAGTATCTTAACTCCTGAAAACTCTGCAATGTTTGAAAAGTCTTCCAAGAGACTGGGTATCTCATCTTGTGCAGGCAGTCTTTTTTCAAAAATCCCTGATTCCTTTTTTACATTTTCATACTGTTTTTTTATTCTGCTTTCGTTAGCGATTAAGGCCCTTGCGCCTACTACTCTACCCCTTACAGCGCGAAATTCTCTATTGTTTACAATAAAAGTTCTGAACTGCGGCCTCAAAAGAAAATTGTAATAAAGCATGAGAACAGTAATGCCGATAATACCAAAAAGGATAAATACTTTTTGTTTTTCTTTAGAATACATCATAAGTCCTTGAAATACAAAGAAATCTCAAAATCTACAACATCTCTAACTTCTGCGCTCCTTTGATACACTGTCTCAAGCTTAATATTACTAAAATCTTGAAAGAATGAGCCGCGCTCTCTTATATTTTTCATAAATTTACCTACAGAAGCCATGGCCTTGCCTTTTTTTGATATCACGCTACCCTCGATCATTAGCCTCTCTTCTGAATCTGTATAAATACGAGTAAGCCAGATGCCGGGTAAGACTAAATCTGATAGCTCATTTAATTTCTTTGACCATAGAAATCTTCTTCTTGTAATATCGCCTAGCGCATTCATCTTGGTCTTCAAGATAGAGATTTCTTTATCTACCGCTTCAACCTGAGATTTTTGTGCAGCGGTCCTTTGTTCTTCCACTGTCAACCTTACAATCTGTCTTTTTCTGACAAACGAACCTAATGACAAAACTATGAACAATAAAATCAACGCCCCTACAGCTATGCCGCCTATAAGAATCTTAACCTTACCCATTTCAAGGTCTAGCTTGAAAGGGTATTTTTTCTGCTTGCGCATCTCTTCTGGTAATAAATTTATCTCTATTATCATCTTCTTAAGGCCAAGCCCACTGCCACTGCAAATATGGCCGGGGAATATTCTGCCTCTTTTAAAGATTCTGATATCTTCATGCCTTCAAATGGATTCCACATCATTGTATCTACGCCTAAATTATCTTTTAAAAAATCAACAATATTAAAAAGGTATGAGGTGCCTCCGCTTATATAAAGCCTCTCTACGTTTTTCCCAAACTGTGACTCGAAATAATCAAAAGACATCCTTACCTGAGAAGCGAGCCTTTCAAGAACAGGCGTAATAATGCCGCCTATTTCTTCTTGCTTTTTAGCGGGGTTTTGTTTTGTTTTCTCTGCTTCTTCCAAGCTTATGCCCATAGCGTCCCTTAGCCTATTCGTAATATCCGACCCTCCCCACAATACATCCCTCGTAAAATAGATGCTGCCTTTTGTCACTATGTTCATATTTGAAAATCTGGCGCCCATATTTATAAGCGCATACGTATGCTCACCTTTACTCTCTTTTGCCTTTAACCTATGAAAAGAATTTAAAAATGCGAAACTGTCAATATCTACAGTGTTTATCTCAAGGCCCACATCTTTAAAAAGTGCCAATAAATTCATTACCTCGCTCTTTTTGGCTGCTACCAATAATACTCTTTGTGTGCCTGAAGCAGCCTTATCAAGTATCGCGCAGTCTACAATAGAGTCGTTTAGGTTAAAAGGTATATATTTATCCGCCTCAAATTCTATTGCGCTTTTGAGCTCTTCCTCCTTCATGGAAGGCATTTTGATGTATCGAACAATAACTGATGGACCTGATAGAGAAACGTTCACGCGCTTTAGAGGCAATTTTGTTTCTGAGATCAAATCGGCTAGAGTTGATTTTGCATTGCCGCCCACAATGCGCTTAATACAAGACCTGGTAAGTTCAAACTGGCCTTGCTTATATTCGAGCTCTATTAATTTAATGCTATGATTACCTATATCAATGCCTGCTATCTTTTTCATCATTATAGCTCCAATATATAAAGAATATGACTTATATATACTATTTATTGGACAACAGGGTCGCTTGCGTCTGCCGAACTAGCAGCATCTGCCCTTATAACACTTGTTTCATCAGTATAAAAATGTCTTGCTCCTGTCTTTCCAGGAGTAGTAGGGGCGGCATTTAAAGTGAATGTTTCTGCATCTATGCGCACATATGTAAAGTTATACCCCTGCTTTGTCCCGCTAGCAAGGACGCTATCAATGTGCGAGGGGTCTGAAATCGGAAACACAAGCTCCGAAAGACTTCCTGGATAGGTATGCGGATAGGCATTCGCATAAAAATTTTGCGCTGCTGTTGCAACAGTCCTGCACGAAACCACTGCTGCCACTTCATTTGCGTTATGCCTGGTGCGGAGCACGTTTGAAATAGCCAATGTTGCAAGAGTCATCACTATAGCGATGACTATCATTATCTCAACTAATGTAAACCCCGTTCCTGATCTTTCAGGTCTTTCTTCCTTATTCTTAAACAGC
>JBHPFI010000059.1:0-3412 GCA_042572045.1 Candidatus Omnitrophota bacterium | reverse complement strand
CACAAGGGCCATAGCATACATGATGCCTATAACAGCTTCTCTTGGTATCAATCTATTTTTTGGCTTAATTACCGCAAGCAACACAGCGCCAAAAAGAACAGCTATGAGTGATATCACATATGAGCTTGCTGTCCCATATCTAATCCCTATCCCTATACCGACCAAGGCACCAAAAGCTGCCAGCTGATCGAGAACAAGATCCGAAAATATGATAGTCCGCCTGATAACGTGGAGCCCAAGATAGGTATGTAAAATCAAAACCACTGCTAAAAATGTAATTTGTATTGTAAAGAATCTCAGGGCTTCTGACATCTTAATCTCCATTCTTGCGGTACCAACTGCCCAACAAGCCCTTTTCACTATACGCAGCAATAAGTCCATCGATCCAGCAATCAACAAGTTGAAAATAGTCATCAACGCCTTCTTCACCACCAACGTAAAGCGGGACAATTACTGCCTTGGCATTCACCCTGTTAGCAACAGTTCGAATCTTTTGCTCATCAAAGTAATTTGCCGCTAAGATAATCCGAAGATCTCTTGCGCGCATCAACTCAACAAGACTTGTCACGTGTTTAGGTGATGGAGAAATACCCGGCTTTGGCTCTATAGTTCCAGCTTCTTCAAGGCCGAATAATTTCAAAAAATAAACCCAATTCTTGTGATAAGTAACAATGGAGGTGCCTCGAAGAGTAAGCATCTTCTTCATCCATCCATCAAGGTAATCGATGAGCGGTCTATCACGCAGTTTTTGCTTTTTAAGAAAAGGAATCAATGTTCTTTTCTCAGTCATGCTGCATAAGGTATCACCCCCAAGAATCTGAACAAGCTCATCACCAAAAAGACGTCTATCTATCTCATCCAGTAGATTCTTGAGATTTGCCAGATAAATTTCTTTCCCTTCGGGGTCATTCTTAATCAGCCCTGTTGCGATATTACGGGCAGCGATCTTCATATTAATTGGACTGCATGTAACGTGTGGATTGCCGTAAACGTGGACGCCCCCCTCTATCCTTGATATAGTCATTGGTTTCTCTAAAAGGTTCATTCCCTGTGCGGCTGATATGTAGCCGGGCTTTCCGCTACGGATATGGGTATTGCCTGATTTATTTATAATGGTAGGTATCCATAATTCTAGGTCTAATCCAGTAGAAATCAACACATCCGCATCACGAATGAGAGTAACAAAGGAAGGTTTAGGTCGGATAAAATGTGCATCTTGATCGCCCCTAACTATATGGTTTACTAAAACACGTTCTTTTCCTATTCTCTCTGCAAAGACTGCGTAATCAGGAAGCGTTGTTACCACCTTAAGAGGAGTTTTGTCTTTACAGATAGCTTCGTTTTGTTGGAAACACGCAAGCATTAATAAGAATAATAGTAATTTTGAGCATATTTTTCTCATGACAATCCTCCCTTATTAATATCTTTCATGCTTATGGGGGCCAACAGCAAATACAGCCTGAAGCATTATTTTATCTTCGGGTTCTTCAAAGCTTTCTCCGCCCAAATGATTGTATTCCAATCTAAATTTCACAAAAGGACTTTGCCACCAAGTAATATATGGGCTAATTTGCCATTGATAGGCATCTTCCTCAACATAAGCAAGTGGCGCAAGGGAAAGGCCAGAAATATTGGCATAGTCTTTATCATCAGGCATATAGAAATCACCGCGGATTCCAATGTCCAGTGTCCGTGATACTTTAGCCTGTAAATAACTGTAAGCTCCACAAGCGTTGAGAGTATCACTACCTGAATCATCAGGAGCCAAAATACCTTTGTTAAGCCAATAGAGTTCGCTTCTCCATTCAAGATTGCGGTATCGCATATACTCAGTCGGTTCCCATAGCACTGTTAAATCAGCACCAAAACACGCTGTGCGCTGGGAATCTTTCTTTGTAACAGTTACCCCTCCCGAGCTCACGTCCCAGTCTCTATTCCAACCGAGAAGCCCTGTTAGACCACACTCAAGATATGTATCTTTAGACAGATCTCTATAATTTTTATAATGAGCTAACATACTCGGAACATTTATGGTGTTCCCAGAAAATACACGACTGTTTTCGCCATTGGTAACTTGCAATATAAGCTCCTGCGATGAGCCAAGTACAGGTGGCATAGCCCAATCAAAAGATACTCCAGTCTGATTAAGGCCTCCGTCTCCGAATATTTGACGCAATGCAAGAGGAAAATCAACCTGATCCAAGGCATGTTTATGCCACCGGTTCACAACACCAAATTGCTGCCTAAATTTACCCATAGTAAAATTAACATCTTTTAAAATGCCGTATCGCGTAAAATACGCTTCTCCTAATTCCACCTCACTTGGAGTTATCTCAACAGCGGCTTTGAATCGTGTGTATGGATCGAGGTAGGATTCAAGGTGCATGCCAAGGTTTCTGAAATTGAAATCGAATCTATCCGTATCGGCATCAACTGTGTATGCGTTAACAATATCCCCCGTAATACTTATTTCCGGATTAAGTTTCTGTAGGGCAAGCCCAGCATCCTTGAATACGGTATCCTCATACTCTTCTTTCTTTTCTTCTTTCGCCACCGCATCTTCTGCTAGGCGCCGTAGCCTTTCGGTCTCAGATTCTTCTTTTACTACAATGCCTCGAGTTTCACGGATCTCTTTTATTTCTTCTCTTAAAGCATCCACTTCTCTCTTATGATTTATTTGTATCTCGTCAATTTGGTTTTTTAGATCTTTAACAAGCTCTTTCAACTCTGCGATTTCATCAGAATTTTGCTCTTGTGATATTGCAGAGGAAGTTACTAGGAGGAACGTAAAACTTAAAAGAATAGAAATATATATAATCTTATTTGCCATAACTTACTCCCTTTTAAATTAAAATCAATGAAGGTAAAACTTGGAAGAGATAAGTAGTTAGTTATTATTTAAACTAAAATTGGTGGAGAGCGAAGGCGCTGGAAAGCTTGGTAGGATTTGCTTATAAAAATCCGCCGGACATTTAAAGAAATGTGTCCAAAACGCAAAAATATACCAGGGAGAAAGAGGTGAAGAGAAAGGATAAATACTAAATTAGCCAGCCAAATACACTCAGGGCAGTCATTATGAAATCCCGAATCGGTGTGATTATGTAAGAACTCTGCCCCAACAGACAGAAATATAAAAATAATAACTATGGAAAGTAGTATGCTTTTAAAATAATTACCTTTCGGAACAAACATCTAATTTACCCTTTCTTCAAATATATTATAATGAATTTGTAAAAATTATCCATCCTTTTATTTGCTAACACTAAGCCCTTTTTTCTTCTTATCGAGTTCGTCCTCCAAATCTTCCAAATCTTGCATCATAGTAACCGGGGTTGAATGAGTAGGTATTTTTTTCTTCAACTCTTCTATTTGCTTCTCAAGCATTAACACTTCTTCTTTAAGCTGCTCTTTA
>JBHPFI010000058.1:0-3502 GCA_042572045.1 Candidatus Omnitrophota bacterium | reverse complement strand
TCATTGACATCATACTCTTTGCCAGCTACAGAGAAACGTTCTGTTGTTGGGGTACCTTGTTTTGTTAAGCTATTAGATTTAGAACGTAGGGAGAAGTGGGCTGAATGTGGACTTCGAAAAATAATATCAAAAGCATATAGAGTTAGTTTGTCTATCTCAGACAACATTCCAATATTCTCAGGAGAAAAGCCTTCGCTGAATCTCGGGAAATAATGCTGCACGTAGTCCTGAAAATAAGGTCGTTCCAAATTCGGCACTGTATTATAAATATATGTCAAAACAGCCATTCTATATTCGTCGAAACTCATGCCCGGCTTAAATAGATATGTCAAAACCGCAGGATGATTATACCAGCGATAAAAATATCCAGAAGAATTCGGGTGGCGAGGTATAAAAGTAGATGCATCTTCAAGAAATATTTGATCTTGACGAGTTCTGTAATTTTCTGAAAGAGCATCGTAAACCAGTCTCAGCCAATTGTCGTCGTATAATTCTCTAAATTTCACACTCCAATGATCACCATGAGAACCGTAAAAAAGGCCGTTATTTAATATCGTTCTTCTGAATTTACTGCGTGCTATTTCACTAGCGTCCCATCTCCTTCCGAGGAGTACAGTGAATAAGTGGGCAACGCCTTCAAGTCTTTCCCGTACCTGTTCCCTAAGCGAACGCCCTGTCTCTCTTTCAATGACCTGAACAGAATCCGGCATGGATAGCGGTGTATAGAATATAAGGTCACCTTCATTTCCTCCGACGAAATTTCCTCTATTTGCCGCAATAAGGTCTCTTAGCGGAACAATAATGGCGTATCTTTTTCCGTGTAGGCGCACTTCAGGTTCATCCTCTAAGCCATTAGCCGTCCAATGAGAAGTATGAGATAAACCGCCTGCTCTCTTGCTGGGCAGAATAAGTCTCCCGTCCTGCTCTTCAGGAGGGTCATTGGTAAATCGAATGGCATATAATGGTGTAAATCTAGGCCTCAAAGTGCCAATATCTATCTCCCTGAAATCATATGGGTTTAAGCGGCGGCGCGTAGGTAGTGAACGCTCCTCAACATAATGCACCCCTTTGGTAAAATCTAAAATATTCTGAAATATATCTGAGGCCTCGTCTGTTGCACCCCTTGCAATGAGCCGGTTTACGACACTAAATAAATAGTCAAGATGAACAGGATGCTGGCCAAAAATCTCCAAATCTTTGCCGCTAAATGCTTCGGATATAATCCCTTCATCTGAAAAAAGATCCAAATCAGCCTGCAGCATTACTTCCTGGCCGTCCCTAAGTATCAACTGCATATTTTCATTTAGTGAATATGGACCCCGCAGCCGATGTACAAAAGCATCTACAATCTCTTCCAAGGGCCTATCTAAGAGTAAAGTTGCTATGTATTCAGGGTGATAATTATAAAGTTGAGCAAAAATATGCTCTTTGGATGAACGCGCAAGCCTTGCGGGTAAATATTTACTGCCTATGACCCAGAAACGAAACCTAAGCCACAACAAAACATTTCTAGCCCAGTGATAAAAATCCGATAGGCTGTCCTTGAGTTCGCTGAGCCTCCCTCTTTCTGCCAGTGAACTCCTGACAATAAGATCAAAATATCCTTCCCGCTCTGCAGCCCACAGAATAGGAAAAATAAGGATGTGGTTAATGCGGTTCCTAAATGAAGTATATCCCGGACCCCGCTTTGAAAGACGACGCTCCTGAGTTTTTACAATATCCTTGGGATCTAAATCCAACAAAACATTGAGAATCTCCATGCCCTGAAAAGGGCTATCGCGACGCGTTAATTCGTAATTTGCGGTAAACCCGTCAATCAGAATAACTTTCCCGGGATTCTGTTCTACCAGTTTTTCCAATGCTGCGTATGCTAATTCTTGGTCAATCCTGCCCAAGAGAGGTTCGGTGCCTGGTACAAAATAATTCTTTATGGGAAATCTTATAACATCGCCTTTTGCCAAAATTCCGTTGTTAGCATTGTTTAGTATGTCAAATAATGTTGTCTTGCCAGAGCTGTGCCAGCCAAAACAGGCAACGACAACCGCACGACCACCCTTTCTGCGCTCCTGAACAATATCAATTAAATGTTGAACACCTTCTTTATATCCTAATCTTTCCTGAGACAGTGGAGGCTCTCTGTAAGGATAGATAATAAATTTATCATCCTTATACTCCAAGGCCTCGCGGTCTACGCTTGCTCTCAGCCCTATTAATTCCTCGATAGACTCGACATATGCGATATCTTCTTCAAAAGCTGCCATACTAAATCTTTCATGTTCGTAACGTTCCATTAAAGCCCGCCTGGCCGCTTCCAATTCAATAAGCAAGGGGTGCTTACCGTCTATACTAACGTCTTCGATATATACATCTGAAAGAGGGTAATCGTCAGGATGAACTTGATAAAGTAAAAAAGGCCTTGCCGGATTACTTCGTCTCTTTGCAAAGACAGCATATTGGGCTCTTCCGTTTCGTTCCGGCAAAGAAACATAGGCCTCAGCTCTCGGGTGACTAACCTCTAAAATAACAAAATCGGCATCGTTTCTGGAAAAAAACATATGTTCTTGACCACGCGCAAGATCCGGTGCAGCAATATATCCCGATAGATTGTGATATTCTTTAATGCTATGTTGTTCGAGCGCTCTAAAAACATAAGCCACAAAAACCGATTCACGGTTACGTATAATAAGGTATGGTAATAATTCTTCTAAAGAAGGCACTATTCGTTTCACTATAGATATAATAGCTTGAAAAACTCTGCTAAAATGAAGACCCCCGCGAGCTAAAATTATCGGTAATAACTCAACTCTTCGTCTGTCTAAGGACGCAGAATGGCCTGCCACAACATAATCGTGAAGTAAATATATTACTTTCTCACCAGAGCTATTTATTTCCAAAGAAACGGCCTTCAGAGACCCTTCTCTATCGATCATACCTTCGCGCCCTATATACTCTACCCGGTCTATGTTTGAATGTGTAGATACGACTTGTCTTACAATGCGATCTAATTCTCTATCAATAGGGCCGATTTGAGCCACTTCCTCTATTACATCTTTACTTAACTGTTCAGTCTCATAAAGCGTAGCAGAAGCCAATCTTAACAATCCTGATTTCCTTATCCCTTGGTATCTGTTTACATTTTCAGTTAAATACCCCAAATAACCATTACCTTCTTCAAGCTCTCTTCCGTATCTTTCTATAAAGGCAACGTATCCTTCGGCTGCCTGAACTCCGAGAAAGGCCATTGTGTCATCAGCACATGCCTGGGCAAGGGCCTGTTCCGTGGCAATGTCGCCTTCTGCGCCTCTTTCATGGGCAAGCTCTTCTGATAATACAGAGGTTATGAGTTCGGTTACAAATAGAGAATTTTCCTCTTGAATCATTGCTTCAAGGTCAGAGGCATTTAGGATTACAAGGTTATTGTCTCTATGGTCACCTGCAAGATAGTCATATCTATCAGCAAGGACTATTGTTATATTTTGGCTTAAGTTCCCTTCATGGAGGG
>JBHPFI010000057.1:0-3560 GCA_042572045.1 Candidatus Omnitrophota bacterium | reverse complement strand
GTCTCCTCCCCTAACAACTAAAGCAGGAATAGCGCTAACAACAGAAGGATTTTGTGTAAGTAGAAATCTGAACTCCTTATCAAAATCCTTCTTACCAATAAGGTAATTTAGAATATTTAAAGAAAGCTCTATCTTCTTAGTATTCTCTAATACCTTGTCCCAATTAACAAAATAAGACCACAGATTATTACTAGGCTTTAGTGTGGATATCAAATAATCAAAAACTTTATCAGCATTTTTGCAGTTTAGTTTAGTATTATAAAACTCAAGATATTTCATCTTCATACCTTTTAATTGTTAAATCTAGATAGTTCTTTTCCAGGTCAAGTCCTATGTATTTTCTCTTGAGTCTATAAGCTGCGATGCCAGTTGTTCCGCTGCCACTAAAAGGATCTAAAACCACATCGCCCTTTTCACTCGAGGCTAATATAATCCGTTCTAATAATTGTACTGGTTTTTGCGTAGGGTGTTTTCCATATTTCTTCTCGGCTTTCTTAGGTGGCGTAATAGCCCAAAATAATAAATCTTGCCACACATTCTTCATCTGTTTCCCAGTCACAGCCTTCATCTCTTTATACTTAAAAATGTGCTTACTCTTTGGAGACTTGGCGGCCCATATAATTGTTTCTGTCGAATGAGTAAAATACCTACAAGCTAGATTTGGTGGAGGGTTTATCTTATACCAAACAATATCATTAAGAAGCTTAAAATTAAGCTCTTGCATGGCATAGCCGATTGAATGGATTATATGCGCTGTTCCTGAAACCCAAATAGTCCCACTATCACTAAGTATTCTTTGGCATTCTCTAAGCCATTTTATATTAAATTCGTGATCTTCCTTTGCTCCCTTTGATATATCCCATTTCCCCTTATTAACTGATACCATTCTACCAGCATGGCAGGTAATCCCACCTTTAGAAAGACGATAAGGAGGGTCTGCAAAAATTAAGTCAATGCTATTGCGAGGAATATGCTTCATCAATTCAACAGAATTACCTTTATATAATATGAAACTTGAATTTGCATGATTCTTTTTAGGAAAGTAGGGGTTCTGTGGAATTTCTCTTAAGATGTGTTTAAACTTTTCTTCCATAGTATATTTATGATACTCCTTTCTTATCTAATAATCAAGCCTCTTATATAAGTCCTCTAATCTGAGTCTGTTATGCAGCTTCCTCTCTACAAGATACCACCTTCTCCCCTTAGACATCAGGGCATAAATCATATTACGCTCTCTATCTCTCCAGAGGTAGATAAGACGAATGACTGCGGGACATATGACTGGTAGTCTAAGAAAACATGACCAATAGGCAGGTGAGTGGCTGGCACAAATCTGGCACAAAAAGTCCAAAAATCTGCCATTTTTAGGTCTCTAATCAGACCTAACTTCATGTAATTTAAGGTAGTTTTAAAGACGGTAATTTGCAGGATTGCTAAATCGTGAGGAAAATGCGGTTATGGGCTTACGGCTTCCCACCTTCCGCACCAAGGACAAAAAACAAGCGTCCTGTCAGAATCAAATCATGACAGAACGCTTGTAATATAAAGCTTTCTGGCTACTATTTAATCAGATCTACTCTTCTTACCAGATCCTCTCTTGTGGAGTTTTTCAACTTCCTTCTTGGCCTTTTTTGCCTCTTTCTCGGCCTTCTTTTTGGCTTTTTTAGCTTCTTTTTCTGCTCGCTTTGCAGCTCTCTTTGCCTTTCGTTCTGCTATGATCGCCTCTTTTTCTTCTTTAGACTTTCCTACTGTAGAAAACCAATCTCCTACACGATTAAATACAGCTTCATCGCTGGCATGCTCGTAGGCCTTTGCGCTCGCACCCTTCCTGCTACCCTCTGCAGCAAACACAGGTATTGAAACCATAACAAAAGCTAATACTAAAACTAATGTCATAAGTTTCCTCATAACTAACCTCCTATTTATCTAAGATTCCCGTTAGAATCCAAAACTCTTTTTAGCATCGCCTACTGCAGCCTTCGCAGCAGATTCTAATGCACTCTTAGCCTTATCAAGCAATGCCTTTGCTTCTTGAGAATCTCTATCCACATACCTCAAGATATACTGAGCAATATCAACTGCACCCTGAAATTCTTTAGAACTATAAAATGCTTTTGCCTGTCCAACGAGATATTGCGCCTTCTCTTCCACCGTCTCCATGCCTTTTGCGACATTTATTGCCGCACTGCTGGACTCTTGCTTTGCCTGCCCACAACCAGCCAATGCCAATCCGAATATCAAACCACACATCAGAACCACAGATATAACATTTCTCATATCACACCCCTCCTTTTTATTGCTTTTCATTATATGTATGAACATCCCTTTGTGGGAATGGAATAGTAATGCCGTTCTTTTCTAACTCCAATTTACCTTTCTCTAATGTATCAAAACGAACAGCCCAGTAGTCTTGAGGTTTTACATAAGGTCTGCATACAAGGTTTACGCTACTATCACCCAGCTCTGAAACAGCAATGACAGGTTTGGGATCCTTTAATACTCGTGGATCAGAAGATACGACTTTTTCTAATGTCTCCTTTGCCGTTTTTATATTGTCACTATATGAGATACCGAAAACCAGATCAACTCTTCTTTTCTGAATAGCGCTGAAATTGGTAATATTGTCTCCTGTGACTTTTGAGTTAGGGACAACAATGCGCCTATTATCAAAATGATCTAATATTGTATTGAATATTTGAATTTCTACAACTGTTCCCATAGTTCCAGAAACAGCAATAAAATCACCCACCTTAAACGGTTTAAAGATAATAAGTAGCACTCCTGCAGCAAAATTAGATAGAGAGCCTTGGAGAGCTAGACCAACTGCTAAACCTGCAGCACCTATTACGGCAATAAAAGATGTTGTCTGAATGCCAAGCTTACTAACGGCAGCTATTACTACAAAGACCATAAGTCCCGCATAGGAGATATTCTTAACAAAAGATGCTAGTGTCTTTTCAAGATTCGCCTTTATCATTAACTTTTCAATAACCCTAGAAACAATACGGGCCAGCCACTTACCAATGATAAAAATCAAAATTGCAGCTACAACATTCAGTCCATAAGCAGCAATATAACTAGAAACATTATTCCATAGTTCTTCCATAACAAACCTCCTTGTTTTGAGTTATGGGCGATATATTACCACATCTTGGGTATTAAAAGCAAGAATAAAAAAGGCACGATTCTGGCACAAATCTGGCACAAAAAGTCCTAAAATTTGCTATTTTTGGACCTCTAACTTAAGCTAATCTATTGTAATTTGAGGTAATTTTAAAGACGGTAATTTGCAGGATTGCTAAATCGTGAGGAAAATGCGGTTATGGGCTTACGGCTTCCCACCTTCCGCACCATTGAATACAAATCTACCACTATTTCCACTATGCTGGATATATACAAGAATAACAGGGGGAGGATTATTTACTGTAGCATAGAAGATTGTAAACAAAAAGTAGAAGTGTTCCTATTTCTGTTTTCCCTACTGCTGCTTCAACCGTCCTATTTCTTCCTTTAATTCATCTATCGCTTTCTGTTGAGTCTTTATTGCCTCCAAGAGAACA
>JBHPFI010000056.1:0-3676 GCA_042572045.1 Candidatus Omnitrophota bacterium | reverse complement strand
TTATAACCACAAAACCCCTTCGTTCATTTATGGCATACATAAGATTATCCAGGACTTCTTGGTGTTTCTCGCTAGGATAGAAGTACTTGGAGTCCGGGGTTAGATTAAATGGATTTTCTTTGAAACCGTAATGTTTTTCGTACATGGTAGTTATGGTTTATGAGTGATTGTATAAACTATCACTATGCTGACAAAGGTTATACTTGTGATCAATACTGTCCAAAACTGCGCAGCCCTTTTCGCCTTTTCCTGCGCAAGGTCCTTAGCTGTTACAATCTTTGATATAGCCCCTAATACAGGTAAACCTAGAATGGCCTTTACTTCCTCTACCTCTAAGAAAGAGTTGTCTATAACCTCTAATAAGACTATCAGTCCAAATCCTACAGCCACTCCTATGAGTGAACCTATTAGCATTATTAAAACTCTATTTGGCTTTATAGGGCTAAGAGGGATGCGCGGGGGATCAAGTATTGTATAACGCGTGCCTTCTTTAGAGGCTTCTAATCTTCTTGAAATCTTGGCTGTTTCGAGTCTTTCTAGAAGCTTATTGTAGATCTTCTGGTTTATGCTTAAGTCTCTAGATAATGCCTTTGTTATATTGCTCATTAGAGCTACTTTATAGATATCCCCTTCTGTAGCTGCGTTATCTTTTAAAGAGGCGTCTTCTCCTATAACAGTAGAAGCCTTCATAGTGGTTATCTCGCTTTCCAAGCTCGTTTTAATTTTTTCATATACCGGATCCTTTATAAATTCAGGATTTTCTATAATAGCATCTTGATTGTTTACCATGTTTTCCTTGGCATTTGCAATCTTTGACTTTAAATCTCTTACCATAGGATGGGCTTCTGTTGAATCCAGAAGAAGGACATCTAACCTATCTTCCAGCTCAGCGATTTCAGAGTCTTTTATCTTTCTCTGGTAAACCTTTAACTGCTCTTCTAAGAAGGATATGGCTATATCAGACTCTTTGTTTTGCGCAATTACGTTTTCCTCTACGAATATCTCTGATATTGTTTTGACAACAATCTGGGTCACCTTAGGGCTTTCTGCTCTATATCCAATCCTTAGAAGACTTGGCCCACGCATACTCACATGGATATTCTGCCTCAGGTCACCAAGTATGAGGCCCTCAAGTTCTCTTTGATCTTTTATGTCTTTAATAAGATCCAGTTTTTCAGCAAGCTTCACCAGGCGGTTCCAGCCTAAGATCTGATCTCTTAAATTTCTGAGGCGCTGGCGGGCGCTCCTTGAAACTGCTAAACCGCTTATTATAGGATTATCAAGCTTGTCTTCCTCTATAAGTATCACTGTGTACGCCTCGTAAACCTTTGGCGAGACGTTGGCAACAAAAAACGATACCAAGAGTCCTAGAAGAAGCGGGATAATCAGAAAATATTTTCTCCTGAAAAATATACGTAAGTAACTTAATACATTTACATGGGTATCTTGTTGAGTAGTCATATTTCTTCTCCTTTATATTATTAGAGACCTCCTGTTGCAGCACGCTCTATAGTGCCTGCTGAAGTTATAGGTGAAGCTACAGGATGTAATATTCTTGCTGCCTTTGCGAATAAAGTTGCAGGAATATACAATATGTCACCTGGAAGCATATCCTTGTCCAATGAAAGCTTGCCTTCATATATGATTTTGTAAATATCTATCTTCTCCTGCTTTGGCCTTCCTTTTGCAGATGGATGAATGAGCCTGGCCTTGCGCATTGATGCTGAAAGCGTAGGAAGACCTGCTTGCACTACAGCGTCTCTTACAGAAACACTATCTGCCCTCATGTAATATTTGCCAGGAGCGCCTACCTCTCCTATTATGAATATAACCTTACTCCTATACTGTAAAATAGTTACCTCTATATCAGGATCGATAATATATTTCGAAAGGACGTTTGCTAGCTTCTCCTTTGTTTCTAACTTGTTAAGGCCAGCTATAGGTATATCACCAATGAACTTATATTGGATTTTACCTTCAGAGTTTATAGCGTACTTACCGCTAAACTCAGGGTGGTGCCTTACGTCTATCTCTATAACGTCGTCTGAGCCCATGGTGTATTTTAAAGGCTCCTGTTCAACGGTTAGAGAAAGCTCTTTTTCTGGACTGTTAGGGGTTGGCGTTTTCGAAGTCTCTAGGCCTTGAGAGGCCCCATCAGAATACACAAACGTAGCGCTCGCTAAGAAGAAAAATGTTATTAATAAGGTATTTAGTATTATTTTGTGGTTTTTCATCGTAATGCCTCCTTTTTTAATCTTAAATTATTCATAGTCGTACAAAGATTCGTAGAAGTCCTTTATATGAAGAAGGTCTTCTTCTTCATACACCCTCCACCCCCTCCAATCGCGCTTTGATTTTCTGACTTTACCTAATTTTTCCCAGCGCGTGATGGTTTTTGGAGTGACGCCCAGTGTCTTAGCAATATCTGTTATAGTCATTCTTCCATTAGCCACTTTAACACCCCCATTAGTTTAGTAAATTATTAAAAAATTAATTGTGACTGTCTTGGTAGTTACAAGTCTGTCCAACATTGTCTATAATTATCATAGTAGCATTATACGTGCCAATAATTATTTTTAATCAAAAAAAGGCTTTACAAAAGCTCATAACATGATATACTATATACAGATATTGGAATTGTAAAAACCCTAATTTTTACCCTGCATTTTTACTTTTAGCACAATATACGTTAATTTATTTAGACACTTTCTTAGAATAAGTGTCGAAATCTCTAAACATGCATCAGTCTCTTTGAGCTATGGAACAAAAACTTGTTCAAAAACAAACACAGAAAATGCTCTTCTCTCAGAAGATGCAGCAGTCTGTATATATACTGCAGATGTCTATAATGGAGCTGAAGCATATTGTAGAGACTGAGATGGAAACTAACCCCCTACTGGAAGAAGCGCCTTATGAGACCCCTCCCCCCAACAGAAACCTAAGGATCGAAGAAAATGACGTAAGGAGGGATCTACGTTTAACTAAAAAGCTAACACTCCAAGAGAATCTATTAAAGCAGCTACATATAATAGCCACCTGTCAGGAAGACATTGACATTGGCGAAGAGATTATCGGAAATATAGATGACAATGGCTATTTAAAGGCTGATTTTGAAGAGATCGCAGCGTCTCTTGGTGTGGATCTTTTAAAAATAGAGGCTATGGCAGCTATCGTGCAGAGCCTTGAACCATTAGGCGTAGGCGCAAGAGATTTAAAAGAATGCCTTTTAATACAGCTGGAGGCCAAAGGCAAAAAGAACTCCCTTACGTGGAAGATCGTGGAAAACCACCTTAATGAGTGCGGGAAAAAGCAGTATATGCCCATACAAAAGGCATTGGGCGCTTCGCTGGATGAAGTTAAAAACAGTATCTCAGAGATTGGAAAACTAGAGCCTAAACCCGGCAGAAAATACATTAACCGCCCTCTAGAGCCATATATAATCCCTGACATATATGTCAAAAAAATAGATGATGACTACCAGGTAATCTCAAATAGCTTTGATATTCCGCACTTAAGAATAAACTCCTTTTACAACAACATGCTGAAAAACAATGAATACGATAAGGAAGCAAAAGACTACGTAAAACAAAAGATGCAAAGCGCGAATTTCCTAATTAAATGCATACAGCAGAGATGCGAGACAATGCAAAGAATCACAGAATTTCTCATTAAGGAG
>JBHPFI010000055.1:0-4032 GCA_042572045.1 Candidatus Omnitrophota bacterium | reverse complement strand
TGCCTAGTTTTGCATGTACCATTGGCCCGTATTTTGTTTCCGAAATAAACCATTCGCCTGATAGATTTTCTTCCATGCTAATTGCATTTGCAGGACAAATATACTTACAAATGCCACACCCTTCACAAGAGATAGGATCTATCACAAAATCTTTACTAATTGCATCAAACCTGCAAACATCAATACACCTGCCGCATTCTTGACAAAGTTCTTTGTTAATCTTGGCGGTTTTTCCACTCCTGAATTCATGCCTCTCCTTTGTCCTGGGCTTTAAAAGCAGGTGTAAATCTGCTGCATCAACATCACAATCTGCGAAGACTGCATTCTTTGCCAAGGCAGCAAGTGATGCAGTCAAAACCGTCTTACCCGTGCCGCCTTTCCCGCTTATTATCACTATCTGTTTCATCTTATTCCTTCTATAATTTTCTTATGTAACACGATGAACTCTTTTTTAAATTCTGGTAACGCTTCTACAATAGGCACACCTTTTGAATAGGCAAAAGCAATTTCTTTTTTAAAAGGTATCTTCATTAATATTGGAATATCTTCTTTTCTGCAATAATCGTCCAACGAATGATCCCCAATATCAGAACGGTTTACTATAACCCCAAAAGGGATATTTAATTTTCTTAAGACCTCAACGGCCAACACCAAATCATTCAGACCAAAAGGAGTTGGTTCTGTAACTAATAGACAAAAATTACTTCCTTTTACTGTTTCTATAACAGGGCAAGACGTACCTGGTGGTGCATCGATAATAACTGTCCTCGTTGGATTAATATAGTCTTTAACCGCTCTAATCAAAGGCGGAGACATTACCTCACCAATGTTTAATTTTCCATGTATAAATTGTGTATTATTTACATTGCCCACTTCAACAACGCCTATTTCTTTATCAATTTCCTTGATTGCTTTTTGAGGACAAAAAAGCATACATCCTCCACAACCATGGCATAGATGCGGAAAAGTCAATACGCTATCTTTAAGTACAGCAATAGCATTGTATGCGCAAACTTCTGAACATCTCCCACAAAAAGTACACTTAGATTTGTCTATTTCAGGAATAGGAATAGATACAACTTTAGTTTGTTCAATCTTAGGCTTCAGAAAGATATGGGCGTTGGGTTCTTCAACATCGCAATCTAAAAATTGAACACCATTATTCACGGCAAGACCGAGACTCGTAGCTACTGTAGTCTTCCCTGTTCCACCTTTCCCGCTGGCAATTGAAATAATCATAAAAGGTTACATAAGTTGGTGGTATGCTATAAGAATATCCTGGGACCCGCTTGTATGTTTTTGTATATTGAATTTCTTGCTTTCCAAATAGCTACTTACATCTGCTAAAACAGCTTGACCTGCTTCGTGTTGTCTACCTTCGCTCTCATGAATCTGATCTATTATCTTCAAACCTTTTTTAGTAAAATCACTTATGATGATCTTCCCTTCAAGAGTAACTATTCTTATTAGCTCGTCTATGACTTTAATAGGGTTGGTAAGGTGATGAATCGTATTGATAGAAAATATTAGATCAAAGCTAGCATCAGGGAAACTTAACTTTTCGGCATTTTCTATTCTGAAATCCACAAGTTTTTCAAATCCGAAATATTGTATATTAAGCCTTGCGAATTCCTGCTCTTCATCTGAAATGTCTATGCTAGTAAGGTTATATCCTTCCTTAGCAAGTTCAATAGTAAAATATCCCTTACCTGTCCCAACCTCTAATATCTCTCCATAGAGAGGATATGCTTTTTCTAGGATAAACCTTCTCTCTTCTTCGACATCATAGCCGAACTTCTTGTAAAACTTTATTCTTTCTAAATATCTTTTATGATTCTCTAATAATTTTTCTTCCAAGAAGCGCTCCCTATAATTTATTTATCCTTTCCTTGCATGCCAAATTTAGAATTTACGCTTGGGCCTTCGGTTGGTTTAAGGTCGCCTTTATTATACCTTTCTACCGCCTCTTTGACGCTACCGGATATACCGGTAATTACAGTGACCCCTGCTGCTTGTAGTGTTTGAAATGCATTAGGCCCAACATTCCCTGTGAGGATCGTCTTTACACCCTTAGCAGAAACCAATTGTCCGGATACTATTCCTGCACCACCCGTAGCCGATATATTCGGATTCTCTAAGGCTTCAAATGCCAAGGTATCTGTATCTACAATAATAAAATACTGACACCTGCCAAATCTTGCATCAACCTGTGAATCTAAATTGTTTCCTTGCGAAGTTACACAAATCTTCATTTTTTATCTCCTTAATTAGCTACATTCGCCATGTTGATGGCAAGCATCTAGGCCTCCTAAAGTATTTTTAAGAAATGCCTCTATCGCATCCTTTACATTCCCGGAATAGCCAAAAACTTTAACACCATTAGCTGCAAACTTCTGTTGAGCGCCCATACCCATACCACCTGCTATAACATGAGTAATTTTATATTTCAAAATTTCGTCAACTGCTACACAGCCTCCTCCGCCATGCACTGCTGTATTAGGCACTATTCTGGTACCAGATATTTTGTTGTCTTTGACATCTACAAGGAAAAAATATTTGCACTGGCCAAAATGCTGGCATACATTACCGTGTATCCCCTGTTCATTCTCTAAAACTATCCCTATTTTCATGAACCTTCCTCCTTTTCTTTACATTCATCTTTGTACGATTTATTAGACTAATCTTTTTTGTTCTCCGACTTTCCTTGAAGCTCTGTAATCCTGGAATCTAGAAAATCTTTTTCTTCCTTGAGCATATTGATTTCTTCTTCTGCTGTTAATTCTTGTGCTCGTGGACCATATCCTCTTTCAAAACCTGGATAGTCCTGATCTGTTCTCATCCATCCGGGCCCGCCTTTTGCACGATACCCATGTCTCCAGCCACGTCCTCTACCAAAAAATCTTCCAGCAAAATTTCGATTTTCTACTCTTTCTGCTGGCACAGCACAGAAACCTTTTCCGCCACCTGTCATAGGTCCCCTTCTCACAGGACCTGTTCCGTCAAAACCTGGCATTTTAATCACCCCCTATATGTTATTGAAAATCATTTTCATTAACAATGAAAAAAATTATTTACAGTGATCGCACAACCCAAAAAACTGGATCGAATGGCCCTTAATTTTAAAGTTGTGTTTCTTTGAGAGACCTTTCTCTGTCCTGTGCAGTAACTCTTTTTCTTCATCTATAAAATCCGTATAATCAATTACCCTGTTGCAACTAGTACATACTAAATGATGGTGGTGCCTTTCTCCCTTTGGCCCCTCTACTAGCTCATATCGCGCTCTTTTATCTCCAAAGTCAAATTTAAACAAAAGCCCCATATCAACCAAAAGCTCAACTGTCCTATAGACAGTGGTAAGGCCTATGCCAGGATAAATCTTGTGTACCTTTATATAAATATCTTCTGCACTCAGATGTTCATTCGTTTTGCCGAGAACATCCAATATTGCTTGTCTGGGCGCTGTAATCCTATGCCCACATCCTCTAAATCTTCCGCTCCACCATGGAGGGCCTGTTCTATCTCCTCTTGGCATATTAACACTCCTTATTGATAATGGTTTTCACTTCCAATATAAGTATAGCCTATCTTCTGCTGGCTGTCAAGAAGAAATTAAAAAAATGGACAGAGTTCTTCTCGTAATAAATCTGCCCCCTTTTTACTAGTTCCTATCTAACTGGATTAACGTTCAACATTTACATAATTAGATAGGGTGGGATTTATCTTGCTCCATACAACTGTTGCTCCCCATGATACGAGGATAATGGCTGCAATAGTTACCCCCAACAGTAAATCACTAACTATGTTTTCCGAGATAAGAAATAATTCCCCATTCCAAAGATGATCTATTACTCCGAATAAAGCCCCTCCGTAAAACATTAAGTTCAACCACCAGACTTTTACACTCTTTGTCTTCTTCCATGCGATAGATGTAACTACGGCTCCTATTAACGGTGCAGTGTAACACATTTTTCTCCCCCTTTCTTTCTATTTAAAACCCTAATGTTAAACCTGTGATAATTTGATAATCAGGGC
>JBHPFI010000054.1:0-4764 GCA_042572045.1 Candidatus Omnitrophota bacterium | reverse complement strand
TTGTTTACTATAATCTTAAGGAAAGGAGGTAGTAGATAATGGCAAAAGGAACAGTAAAATGGTTCAATGACCAAAAAGGATTCGGCTTTGTTACACCTGAAGACGGAGCTGATGTATTCGTACATCACACCGCTATACAGGGCGGGGGCTTTAAGAGTTTAGCAGAAGGCGAGGCAGTTGAGTTTGAAATAACCAAAGGCCCTAAAGGCAACCAAGCTCAGAACGTAGTGAAGTTATAACCTAACAATAGATAAGGCCTGCTAGTTACAAATAGGTCTTATCTATTCATACCAACACCACATTATAAATGCTAAAAAAAATCAAGATATTTAAGAAAGGCAGGATTTGCAAATTTAAAGCTTGCAGACAGCCTTTGAGTATTTATAATTCAGGCACTCATTGCTATATTCATAGACATCCTCTGCTTTACGAAAGAACATCGACACCCTTCTCTACTCTACAATAATTGATCCCTACTTGAATTTATTACCCCAAAGTAGTACTATATATAAAACCCTCTAGAGGTGCCATTTTGGCATTTAATGAGTGAAAGTATAATGCAAAATACAGATAAGGCAAAAGAAATACAACGGAGAATCAAGGATATAAAGGAAGCATCAATAGCAATTGATACATGGGATGATATATTTTCTGATTTTGATCCTCGTCCTTTGAATGTTCGCGCGCTTTCAGAAGATTTTATAGCAGAGCTAAAAAAAAGATACCGCGAGACACGTAAAGGCAATTTTCTCATTACAATTTATGCGCCAATATCACTTAGGAACAGCGAGTCAGAGAAAACGGTTATTCAGAGGTTAAAGAAATATTTTAAACATAGAGCCATGCAAAGGCAGAAGGATATTGGTCGCATAAGGAGGAGGGGGGTTATTTTCGCTATAATGGGAATTTGTTCCCTGGGTTTTCTTACAATAAGCACGTATTTTCAATTCTTTAAAGAACTTACAATTGACATTCTGAGTATTATATTTATGCCTCTTGGTTGGTTTGGTATCTGGGAAGGTTTTTCAAAGATTGTTGACACGTCTCCCGTGGTTATTCAGGAAGAAATATTGTTTAATAAGCTTTCAAAGGCAAGTTACCAATTTAAACATATAGAAGAAGATAATGTTGTTTGAAACTAGTTTCAATTTAGAGATAAATTTATCCTAATACGGAGGTGAAACCATGGAAAATAAGAAGAAAATTAAAAAGCTGGAAATTCAGGATGCCTTTAAATACACTCAGAGCATTATAAACACCGTGCATTGCCCCTTAATAATTCTGGATGAGAATTTAAATATAACCTTGGTCAATCGTTCCTTCTACCGGACCTTCAAGGTCAAACCTGAGGAGGCCAAGGGACAATTTATCTATGACTTGGGAAATCGCCAATGGGATATTCCGAAACTGCGAGAGTTGTTGGAGGACATCCTTCCCAAAACAACAAGTTTTGATAACTTTGAGGTTAAGCATGCTTTTCCTGATATCGGCAGGCGAATAATGCTGTTGAATGCCCGCCGAATTTATATAGAGGCCAATCGCACGAAGCTAATTCTACTTACTATTGAGGACATCACCGAGTCCAAGAAGATATTAGATGGACTCCATGAGAAGATTAGACAGTTAGAGACATCCCTGAGAACAGCAAAAGGTAAAGACCGTACGATAGCGGCACTGAAAGGACTGGTAGATGACTTACAGAGACAGCTATTACGGAAAAAAGGATAGCTTTATCTCTTATACATTCTCCAGACATACCTTACTCTTAACATGACTCTGAGATATTCTCACTTTTGAGTAGGGAGTGGTATACTCGGATGTAAGGATAAATAAAATGAGACACAAGGAGACAACTAAAAAACAACTAATTAAGGTGATAGATTCTTTGCAGAAGCAGATAAAAAAGTTTGGGAAGCTGGGGCTTAGACTAAAGCACAAAGAGGAAGAATTAATGGAATTTGATAGAAATCTTGATGATCGGGTGAATACACGTACGTCTTCAGAAAGAATCGTTCAAAGGCAACTTCGTAGTGAGATTGAACAGCGCAAGCAATTAGAGCAAGTAACTCAGGATGCTATTGAATATGTCAATGGCATCATAGATACTGTGCGTGACCCCCTAATTATTCTGGATACAGATTTAAGGGTAATTTCAGCTAGTCGCTCCTTCTATCGAATCTTTAAGGTGAAACCTGAAGAGACCAAGGAACAACTTATCTATGATTTGGGAAATCGCCAATGGGATATTCCGAAACTGCGAGAGTTGCTGGAGGACATCCTTCCCAAGACCACAACTTTTGATGACTATGAGGTCGAACATGATTTTCCTGATATCGGCAAGCGGACAATGCTTCTAAATGCCCGCAAGATTTATCATAAAGCTAAACATACGCAGCTTATCTTGCTTGTCATTGAGGATATTACGGTGCGCAAGGAAGCAGAAGAGAAATTGAGAACTTTGGCTAGCCGCGATGAACTCACAGGCTGTGTAAATTTCAGATCGATAATGGAACTTTTAGAGAATGAAATCGTTCGCTCCAGTCGCTATCAAAAAACATTCAGCATAGTTATGATAGATATTGACCATTTGAAAAGAATAAATGATAAGCATGGTCATTTGGCAGGCAATGATGTCTTGATAGCCTTTGCCAACATTATTAAAAATTGTGTCAGGAGCATAGATATTGTAGGCAGATACGGAGGCGATGAGTTCATAGTCGTTCTTCCTGAAACAGGTTCGCAACATGCTTTAGTGGTTTTGGAGAGAATCAGGAACGATCTCAACAGGACAAAGATAACCTCGCCGCACGTAGAAAATGAAAGAGAGCTCACATTAGAATTTAGTGCAGGAATAGCAGTTTTTCCACACAACGCAAAAGACATTAAAGAATTGATTTGGGTTGTAGACACTGCTTTGCTTCAAGCTAAGCGAAAGGGCAAAAACCAAGCGGTTTTAGAAAGGAGAGGGTCAATACGGCTTAACCCGATGCCGGGTACCACAATAGAAATGGTTGATCCCTCCAGCAAAAATTTTAAAAACCTCAAGCTAGGTAATATCTCTAAAGAAGGCATGTTATTGTTTTCAACTCAGGACATTCTTGATGAAGAACTTTTATGTCGCATACATTGCCCTAAAGATGGGTCTCCATTTGAGCTAACTTGTAAAGTGAGATATAAAGGTAAGGGGGAGAGCGAACTGTATCGCATAGGCGTTTCTTTCTTAGAGATACCGGAGAGTATTAAAGAAAAATTATCACATTGCATCGAATCTCCAACCAAACAAGACTAGTGGAAAATCGGACACAAACTAGTCACTATTCGGTCACTAGAACCCACCTCTGAAAAAGACCAAGAAAGCACCCCTCTTGTAACCCCTCTAAACACATAACATTATAAAATCTCATTCTTGATATCCCATACCCCGGACATCAGATTGTACATCTGATGACATAGCAAGGAGGCCTTTATTTAATAATCCGCTTAATGTACAAAAAAGCTTGACATCTAATTTCTTTTATGCTACGATTTTAAAAAACGTAATACTATATGGTGGGATATGACAGATTTATCTAGAATTGGGATCTCATTAGAAAAAGCCTTGTTGGTTAAATTTGACCAGCTTATGAAAGAAAAAAGTTATGCTAATCGTTCCGAGGCTTTCCGCGATCTTATCCGTCAGGAATTGATAAAGAAAGAATGGCAACAGGGTAAGGAAATAGCCGGGGCCATAATTCTTATTTACAATCACCACAAAAGGGAGCTCTTAAATAAAATCACTGATATTCAGCATGATTTTCAAAAGTTAATCATTTCTACCCAGCACGTCCATTTAGATCATGATAATTGCTTAGAGATAGTTGCAGTAAAAGGCAATCCCAAGGAAGTGCAAAAATTAACCAATACTCTAAAATCAATAAAAGGAATAAAACATGGAACTTTAAGTATGTCTAGTACTGGCAAGAGCATTGAATAGCCAGTATTATTTTTTTCTCTATCAGTAGCACGATTATAAAAATAGTATTACTAATATTTATAGCTTCCCAAAAAAGGGAAAAATTATGAGAAGAATTTTAGATTTAGTCTTATTTTTACTTATCGTACTTGTAATAATTATACCTTCAGTTACTTATGCTGCCAGGCCTATATCTACCGATGACGCAGGTACAGTAGAAAAAAGACGTATCGAAATTGAAAGTGGTTTTGAATATGTTAAGCAAGCCGACGAAGAAAATAATCTAAGTTTTGTTTTAAAATATGGTATTATTAAAAATTTGGATTTAGGTATAGAAATTCCTTATACGTTTATTGATTTTAATGAAAGCGCTAATGTTGATGGTATGGGAGATATACAATGTACTACTAAATATCATTTTTTAGATGAGACACAAAATTTGCCTGCTTTAGCTTTAAGTTGTAGCATCAAGACCAAAACAGGAGATAAAGGCTTAAGTTCTGGTGAAGTGGATTATGCTTTAACTGGGATAATGACTAAAGAAATAAGGGAATTTACTACACATGTAAATTTTGGTTACACAATCGTCGGAGAGCCTGAAGGAGAAAAGCTCGATGATATCTTTTCTTATGGTTTAGCCATAGAGTATCCTGTAAATGAGAAATTAAATATAGCAGGAGAACTTACCGGAGAGACGATTTTCGATGGCGATTTTGATGATAATCCCTGTAGCGCTCTTACAGGGTTAAATTATGCTTTTAGTGAAATAGTTACCTTTGATTTTGGAGTGGGATTTGAGATATCAGAAGCAA
>JBHPFI010000053.1:0-5196 GCA_042572045.1 Candidatus Omnitrophota bacterium | reverse complement strand
TTATTTTCCTTGCCTATATGCACATTGACGCCTTCTTTCTCTATATCCTCGTTAAATAGGTTCATTATATCCTTCCTATCCTCAAAGACCCTTAGGAACAATCTTGCCTTTCCAACATCCTTGAATTCTGGATACGACATAAGGCTCGCCGTGCCTTCAAAATACATCCTGTCATCCATTCTTAATAAACTGGGTCTGGAGAGCATAGACATTGCCTTCTTTAAAAATATATAAAAAGAATCGCGCTCTTCAAGGAGTCTACGCGTAAAATAATCTTTAATATCCCCTAAAAACATGCCTTCTAGCTCTTGATTCAAAAATTCTGATATTCTAAAAAGCTCTGATTTGGCGATTTCTTCTTCCAGCTCCAGCATTGAATTCTTCACAAGGCCTGAACTCGTAACAAGCACTGCTAATACACGCGAGGAGTCTGAAGAGTCTATAGATATAAATTCTATATGTTTAAATATGCTTCTTTTAAGTCTCGGCGTAAGCACTACTCCGGCCACGTTTGTAATCATACTGATGGCCCGCGACGTAGCCTGCATCAGAGAATCAAAATCCTCGCACTTTTTATTAAGCAGCTTACTGATGATAGATTCTTCCTCTTTTGTAAGATGCTTTGGTTCCAAAAGACTATCAACATAAAACCTGTACCCCTTGTCAGTAGGTATCCTGCCTGCTGAAGTATGCGGATGCGTAATAAGGTTCATTTCCTCCAAGTCAGCCATAACATTGCGGATGGTGGCAGGGCTCATAGTCCTTCTCAATCTCTGCGAGATGGCGCGCGACCCTACAGGCATAGCAGTTTCTATATAAGAATCCACTATGGCTCCGAGAATCTTTTTTTGTCTTTGCTCAACATCAACGTGTTTCATATGATATTAACACTCCTAATATTGAATATCCTTGTTTTACAAGGTTGCTCTAGAATAGGTTAGCACTCTAACATTTAGAGTGCTATTTGTCAAGGGAAAATTTTATCCCCTAACTTAACAAATCAGTCAATGACAGAAGTGTCAAGTTAGAGCGATAAGTAACTGGGGAGGTGTCAGCGGAATATTATAGTAGTTTTTTTAATCTTACAGGGATTGTTGCTTCTATATATATGGAATTGGCCCTGTCTTCTCTTTTATGAACCCTGCCATGTTCGTAAATCAAATTAAGGAGGTGCATTTTGACGTTCGGCACTTCTACCTGAATATCTGTAACAATGCCGGACAATAGACTTAAGATTTTATCAATAAGCGATTCTATGCCGATCCCGTTTAAAGCAGAAACCAATATCGGATCTCTAAATTCCTTTTTAAGGCGCTTTAAATAATGGGCATTATCTACTAAATCTATCTTGTTCAGCACGTTAATAATAGTTTTATTCTCCGCGTTTAATTCCTTTAATACAGTATAAACTGCTTCATCGAGTTCGTGAACGCGCGGATTCGAAGAGTCGAGGACGTGTATAATGAAATCTGCCGTGCTGACTTCTTCCAGCGTGGCCTTGAATGATTCAACAAGGTGGTGCGGCAGGTTATATAAAAAACCCACTGTATCATGAAAAAGGATCTTTACGTTATTGGGCAGTGTGTACCTTCTGGCAACAGGGTCAAGTGTACTAAAAAGCTTATCGGCAGTTAGTTTTTTAGAATCCGTCAGGGTGTTCAAAAGAGTGGTTTTTCCTGCATTAGTATACCCCACTATGGCAATAGTAGTAAGCATGGCGTCCTTACGCCGTTTGCGTAATGCCTGACGTCTTCTTCCTAAATCCTTTAACTCTATCTTCAGCTTTCCAATGCGATCCCTGATCCTGCGCCTATCATATTCGAGTATCTTTTCTCCAGGGCCGCGCGTACCAATACCCCCGCCTAATCTCGAAAGTTGAATGCCCCTGCCCATAAGCCGCGGCAATAGATACTCTATCTGGGCCAGCTCTACCTGAATCTTCCCTTCCATGCTCCTTGCGTGCTGCGAAAATATATCAAGGATAAGCTGTGTCCTGTCAATAACCTTAACATCATCCAGACCTTTTTCTAAATTTCTGAGCTGCGTAGGCGTAAGATCGTTATTAAAAACAACCAGATCTATGTTTTTAGCTTTAGAGAGCGATATCAACTCCTCGAATTTTCCCTTACCTATAAATAAATCCGGCGCAGGGTTTTCCCTATGGCATACAATCTCGCCTTGTACTAAAGCGCCGCTAGACCGGGCAAGGTCCCTAAGCTCGTTTGCACGGTTTTCTGCAGACCAACCTTGCTCTTTTCTTAAATCAACAGTTACAAGCACTGCTTTTTCCCTACCCAAAGCTCCATCCTTCTCCTAACTTGACACTTTTGTCATTGACTGAATTGTCAAGTTAAGCCATTGTATGCGCTTATCAGCGCAAAACCAGGTCATCTGGCGCTTCGCAAAATGTCTCGTGTTTTTCTTTAAAAAATCCTTGGCTTCTTCGAGCGAATATTCGCCTTTCAAATAACCTAATATCTCTTTGTACCCAAGCGCGCCTCTAGCAGTTATGCTCAATCTCATTTTTGAAAGCTTCTTTACCTCCTCCACGATGCCTCTTTTAAACATCTCTTCAATCCTATGCTCTATATTCTTATAGAGCGCGTCTCTATCTATTTTCATCCCGAAGAGTCTTGTCTTGTACTTTATCGGTTCTGTCTCTTTTTTCAATTCCGATGGCCTCTTCTTTTCTGTATGATATATCTCAAGCGCCCTTATTATACGCCTCAAATCATTTGTATGTATCTTGTCGGCAACAATAGGATCTATTCTTTTTAACCTATTATATAGGTAGGCCTTCCCGTATTTTTTTGTAAGGCTCTCCTGTCTCCTCCTAAAATCTTCATCTTTTTTCCCTGATGGGAATAAGCCATCTACAATCGCCTTTACATATAAACCGCTCCCTCCCACAAATAGAGACGATTTGCCACGCTTCAAAATATCTTCGATTGCTTCAAGGGCAAGGGCTCTATATTCAGCTACGCTAAATTCCTTAACAGGAGAGATAATATCTATCAAATGGTGCTTAACCTTTGCCCTATCTGTCTTCGTGGGTTTAGAAGTAAGGATATCCATGCCCTTGTATACAGACATGGAATCGCAGGAGATAATCTCTGCATTTAGCTTCTTGGCCAACTTAATGGATACGTCAGTTTTACCAGATGCGGTAGGGCCTACTAAGAAATATATACTCATTCTTTTTTCTTTTTATATGATATCTCTTTTTGCGTACTCAAAAGCAATGCATGCCGCCTTTCCTTTTCCGCCTTTGGGACATCGTCTTCAAATTCACTCGCCTTTGTAAAAGGGCGCGGAGAATATTTAAATATATATGCAGCATCGAACTGGATCTCTTTGACCGCCTTAAGCGTATCCTTAAAATCCTTTTCTGTCTCTCCCGGAAATCCGACAATAAAATCCGACATGATTTTCGTGCCCTTGACTATATTTCTAAACTCGTCAACAAGCTTCTTGTACCTTTCAACAGTATATCCCCTATTCATTTTCTTAAGAATCCTGTTAGAGCCTGATTGTAGCGGCAGATGCAAGGCCTTTGAAATAGATTGCAAGCTGCCAATAGCTTTAAATAAATCAATGCCAGCGTCCCTTGGATGGCTTGTTACAAACTTTATTGTCGCGTTTCCCGCTACAACCTTATCTATTGTCCGCAGAAGCCCTGGAAAATTTATTGTTTCCTTAAGACCCCTTCCATAGGAGTTCACATTCTGCCCCAGAAGCGTTATATCCTTAACGCCTTCGCCTATAAGAGATTTCATTTCTTCTAAAATATCCTTTGAAGGCCTGCTTCTTTCTTCCCCTCTTACATAAGGCACGATACAGTACGAACAAAAATTACTGCATCCTTCCATTATCTTTACATAAACGGTTTTCGTAACCATTCTCTTCTTTGAAAACTCAGGAATCTTTTTTGACCTATACCCTTTAAGATAAATAAGCCGCCCTCCGCCGCGCCTGATCCTATTTATAATCTCCGGGACCTTATCTAAATCAGCAGGGCCGCATAAAAAATCAACATGCGGCAATTTTTTGAATATCAAGTCCCTCTGCGCCTCTGCCATACATCCAAGGATGCCAAAGACTGCCTCTGGCCGTTTTACTTTTAAATCTTTCAAAAGCCCTACTCTCCCAAATACCCTGGCCTCAGCATGGGCCCTGACGCTACAGGTATTAAAAAGTAGGACATCTGCTTCTTCTGCTTTATCAATCAGCGAATGCCCGTCCTGCAAGAGCAAATCCCTCACTCTCGCAGAATCATGATCATTCATCTGGCAACCAAAACTGCGAAGATATACCTTTTTCATCATAATATACTTTCCGTTAATCAAAACGTAAAATAGCTGCTTTAGTAAGGCTACTGCACTTATCAACACCTTTATCTGCTATATTTTTAAGAATTGGCCTAAGCTGAAGACTATACCTTTCGGCAATTTTCTTTGGCTCTAATCCTGGCCAACCCCAACAAGAAGTATGATAGATTCCATCAACCATATAATGTAAATTATCCAAGGTTGTGGGTCGCATGGTTTCTACTGGCGCATGATTTTCAGGATTTGAAACTAAATCTACAATAACTGAGCCAGGTTTAAAAAGCTTAAGCATTTCACGGGTAACAAAAAAAGGTTCTTTGGCAACTTCTCGGCGATAAGGGCGATTGACTGCGTCTACTAGAATATCTGTCCCAGGGATATGTTTATCCATCTCAAGAAAATCCCTTTTATGCAGAATGGTGAGACTGGCAAATTTACGTGCAACACACCTAATAGCACCCACAGCCATATTGCCATATCCCATAATCTTAACATTTGCAGTTGCAGGGTCTTTTCCCCAGAGTTTGAAACCATATTCCATTCCAATACGACCGGAATCTTCAACTGCTTCAACCGTCCTTCTGCCAGTTGTATCCTTCAGATTCTCTAATGGGATTGCGATGAGTTTCTGTTTACACAAGGCCTCTTGTAATTTCGGACGACAGCGAAGATGCATCATGCTCATAATAATACTCCCTGGTCGTATCATTGCAATCTCCTCGAAACTGGGCTCTTTAATACGAACCACCAAATCGCAATCATACGCCTCTCTACGAGAACCAATTTTACAGCCTGCTTTCATAAAGACATTATCTGTAATATCAATACCCAGCCCTGCCCCTTTTTCTACAATTACCTCATGTTTTTT
>JBHPFI010000052.1:0-5385 GCA_042572045.1 Candidatus Omnitrophota bacterium | reverse complement strand
ACCTTGGCTTACCTACCATTACAGGCAAAAATCTATTTCCTATCTGAGAAGATATTACTGAATCGTCGTCAAACGTAAAATAAAATGTTTCCGCAGTATCTAATTCAGGAAGATTCTTGAATACCCTATTTTGATTACCTGCCTTAAGATGCCTTCTAGCTCTGATATCATATCTTGTAATACCGTACATTAAAGCAATTTGTCTCTCCTGTTCAGCTCTCTTTCTATCTGTAGAGCTTGTCCCGATGACCATCCATTTTCTTCCAGGAGTCCAATCGACTTCTGCAAAGTGCATCAGAGATCTGTTTATCGTAGCTGGTGGCTCATTATAGATGTGTAGCGCCAAAACAAGTCCTGGGGTATTGTCCGGATCAACATTGTGATCATAATCAAATGGGTAAGTTCTGCTTATTAGATTTTCGGCATCGGAAATCTTGCCTCTTCGTAATAGATCTTCTATCTGCCTTACGACTGGGCTATCTGTTCCTGTTTCTTTAACTATAGATCTCAACCTATCTGTATATCCACAATATAGATATCCCCATAAGGCAGGACTTGCTCCTTTTGTCCTTGCCAAACTAACTATACTCGAAACTCTTCTGTCTAATTCTACTATATCATTATTTACTTCATATTCTGATGTAGTTCTAAAACCAAACATATACGGCAATCTTCCTGCATTGTAATATATAAATTCCTCTGTATATATCGCTGCCTTATCGTAGTCAAATGTACGCTGATAAGATGCCTTTGTTATTTCTTTATCAGAGTCGGCAAGTGTTTTTGCTGCTATGTACATCCTTTCCGCATATGCCTCAGCATAGTAAAGCTTCACTCTCGAATGCTTGCCTCTTAATAACATTTGTCCAGCCCTTTCCCCTGGACCTGTTTGATAATAAAAATCTCCCGGTGATTTCGCATCAGCAAGTTTCCTTGCTCTGGCTAATCGCGACCTAAAACGTCCAAGGGTTTCATTTATGTCCATTGCGCCAGAATACACCTCTTCCATATCGTCAAGAAATGCTTGCATTGTTCTGCCATATTCTTCGGCCGGATCACGTTTTAAAAATTCGAGATGCGCTCTTTCGCTGCTAAATAAACTACTTAATTCAAGAGAATCGTAGTATTCCTCAATCTCATAGAGATGCCTTTCGAGTTTAGCTAAAGACCTCTGGCGGTGTCTTATGCTGGCCTTCTCATAGTTAAAATCTGATGGTATTGCACGAGACTTTATGTGATCTAAAATTGCTTCTGTCCTCCTTGCCAGTCTCTCAAAGTCAACTTCATCAATGACTCTTCTTTCATGATATCCAGCTTCAACCATGTCATAATACATTTTTGCCAGGCTTCTAAAGCGCTTTGCCTCACGTTTGGTAAAACAGGCCTCGAGATAAACATTCATCATCTGGTAAGCCCTGCCTTCTCCATGAAGCATCGCCAATACATACATTTCTAACAAGGCTCCATAATTAGCAGTCGTTATGAGTTGCTCAACTTGCTCCTGGGTTATTCTCATTAAAGAATTTATTGTGCCAAGACCTATAATATCCGCTTTTTTGTACTCCAGAAAAGCTCTATCCTTGAATCTTCTTTCTTCTGCGGCGTACTTTTGTGCAAACATCTTTTTTCTGCGTCCTGTGATGCGCCAGATTATCCGCGTAAAAGGCCTCGCTATTATAGGGCTTGAGGCAAGCAACATTCTTATTTCAGCCTCTACAGCTACATGTATAGCGTTCTCATCTATCTTTTTAGGGGCCAAGCCAGCCAACGAATCAACCTCTGAATTGCCAGTAATCTCTTCTGCCCTTTGCGCAAAGTCTGAAAAAGCATTGTATTGCGTCCAAATATTTCTAAAAATACCTAATTGTGATCTTGCTCCTTCATCTAGCGCCTCAGTCGCCAACTCGAATCTGCTGAAATTAGTTCGCCAGACTCGGGCCACATCCAATATCATTTGATGAGTTATCGGCATTTGCAATCCATCTAAATCAGACGTACCATTAGAATACTGCAAAGCAACGGCAAGCTTTTTGGCAATAGACCTATCTACTGGACTACGTTCATATAAATAAATTAAAGTCTCAAAAATATTCCTCACTGGAACTATATTCCCTCTAAAAAGCTCTCCTCTGACCCTGAGCATGTCAACTCCCCACCTGGCGTTTCTATATATGCTTGCGACTTTTGTGCAGACCTCTCTTCCAAAATATTCTATCTCTTTCTCGCCATAACCTCTGAGTAGCAGAGCCTCTTCTGGGCTTATAAGACCTTTTGCTTGAAGCCTTTCTATGTCTTCCTCGTAAAGCAAGTAATTTCTTGATAAATTATGAATCAATTCCTGCCTTAAGCTCTCATGAACAAATCCAGCTGATGCTTCTAGAATATTACTAACTACAGGCGGCTCTATCTTCTTGTCAATGTTTTTTAGTGCCCAATCAAAAATATTGGATATATCAACAGCTTCCCCGTATTTCTGAGGCAAAATTACTAAAGTTGCATTAGCACGTAAGGCAGGCCTTAATAAATTGGCTGTTTCATATATAGTTTCCGGACGCCCTAATAATATAACTCTTGAATCATCAGATGCAGTGGCAGAAATAGAAGCAGTGAGCTCTGTTCGATTTTTATCCTGGCAATTTATAAAAAGATATGTTGGAGGTGCTCTTGCCATAATCTCAGTACTTACTAACTCCCGGATAGTCATGCCTTCTTGAAGAGCAACCATACTGCGCATTAACATGCTAAATGTGAGCCCATCATCTTCATTGAGGTTAGCCGTGTTTCTGGAAAAATATAGCCCTACTTCTGTAAGCGCCCCAATAACCTCATTTCTTGAAGCCAGACTATCGACTTTGGAAAGACGGTTTCTCATAAACTTAACAAAAATATCTCTTCTCTTTTCAAATGATGCTCTTGACCGTATCATTCTTCTTTCAAATGTTATTCTTGCTATCCCTCTAACCATACTTGCGCCAAAAGAAGAAGCGAATTTGCCAGGTAAGTCTTGTTCGGGCACAGGAGATGGTTTCGAAGCTACTTCAACTTGTGTTTCTTCCCTGCCAGCTTTTGATTTAGCAAGATCGGCTACCTTCCCTCCTGCAATCTCTATCATCCTTCCAGCAAAGTATTTGCCAGGGATATTGGCTTTATAGACAACCTTGTTATCTTTATCAAGTGCTACCCTGGAATACTTGACTTCTTTTGTTTCCGGGTCCTCATATCTAAATATAAAGGCCTGATCCTTTTGATTGAGTTTTACTAAAAAACTGGTTTCTCTTGTAAACTCTTGGAGTGCTGTCCACTTGAATAGGATCCTTCCTACATCCCTTCTTTTACCTGCCATTAGAGAGCTTGCAAAGAATATAGGTAAGATGGCCTCCCAGAACCTGTCTCTACCTTTTTCTATCTTTAACTTTTCTGCATCTTCTCCTGTGACCTCAGCGACCTTGTGTACTATATCTTTATTCCATTCGTCCAGCAAGGTTGTCTCTATTTCTTTTGTTCTAAGTGTTGTGCGATGAATAACAAAATATTTTTGTTGGCGCCAAAATCTTGCTATGACTAAATAGGCCAAGTATCCTTTTTGATCTTTGACTCCTACTCCATATCTTTCAACAAAGTCAATGTAGTTAGATAAAGATACAGCTGGCATTGGTTGTTGCTCAAGAGAAACTATTGTATTATTGGCGCATTCCTGAGCAAGAGTTTGTTCTGTATCTATGTCTCCTTCTGCCCCTCTTTCATGTGCGAGCTCTTCCGATAATACAGAGGTTATGAGTTCGTTTACGAATACAGGGTTTTCGTTTGCAATCATCGGTTCAAGGTCAGCGACATTTAGGATGATGAGGTTGTTATCCCTGTGGTCGCCTGCAAGATAGTCGTATCTATCAGCAAGGACTATTGTTATATTCTGGCTTAAGTTCCCTTCATGGAGGGCCTGTGAGCGGTTTAAGGCGTCAATGAGGATCTGTGGGTTTTCTTGGAGGAAGTTTAATAGGGCCTGTCTCTCAGTAGGCCCGCGTATGGTGAATGTTACATTGATACTGGGGTGTTTTGGCGTTAGAGTAGCCAGTTCCTGTAATTCAGATTCTATAGCTTGTATATCACTAACATCATACCCTCTGCCAGCTACTAAGAAGCGTTCTGTTGTCGGAACGCCGTATTCTGTCAGGCTATTGGACTTGGAGCGAAGGGAGAAGTGGGCAGAAGGAGAGGTATCAGGCACAAGTTCTCCATGGAGTACCTCAAAGAGATCTTGGACAATGAACTTCAGGCGATCCTTACTTGGTGGCTCTCTGAGTAACGGAACTGGATACGTATCGACTGTTCGACAGCGAGCTGCAACAGAAACAAGGTCCTGGAATGCCTCTTGACTTATATGAATCCCTAATTCCTGTCTGATACGTTCCAAGGTAACAGTCTGAAAAACATGGGTTAACTCATGCCCTTCAACTTTAACTAAAAACTGTAGAAATATAGTAGCTAGTAACGCCGGCGTCACTAAGCAATATACGAAACCGACAGGATTCAGCCATCCCAATAACAGTAAAACCAAGGGTATAACTGCAGCGGTAAAATATATCTTGCCTTTATCCGGAGAATAGATTAATTCTTTAATCCTTCCGCTTGTATCGTACATTCTTTCAACAAAGGGTGGTGTATATTGAAACAGTAAAAATATCGAGAGGCTCATAGCGGTGACCGCCGTTCTAAGAGAGCGTCTCAATGAACCTTTTTTCAGCTCACGAAAAACCTCAACCCACGTTCTATAAGACCATACGATAAACTGCTTGTTAAAGTCCAGCACACTCAAGAAGCCCTTCCTCACAGGAACTCCATAACGTTGAGCTTGAGACGTTCCCTCTTCATCATGCACCACAAATCTTTCAAATGCAGCGATTCGTTCTTGTAGCGTTGGCGCATCAGCATATGTTGACCTGTCAATATCCTCAAAAATGCGTTGCTTCACTCTCTCTAACTGTTCTAAATCTAAAGAAACTCTTTCTGCTAAATCCTGGGTTTTTAGATAGTGCAAATACCCTCTCTGGTCATCAAGGGTTTTTCCGTATTTCTCGACAAAAGCAACAAATCCTTTGATCTGACCGGCGTCAAGGGAGGTCATTGTATTATTGGCACATCCTTGAGCAAGGGTCTGTTCTGTAGCTATATCTCCTTTAGCGCCTCTTTCATGCGCAAGTTCTTCGGATAGTAAAGAGGTTATTAGTTCTGTGATATGTGCAGTGTCTTCTCCCTCTCTAATCATCCTTTCAAGGTCAGCGGCATTCAAGATAATGAGGTTATTGTCTCTATGGTCTCCTGCAAGATAGTCGTATCTATCAGCAAGGACTATTGTTATATTTTGGCTTAAGTTCCCTTCATGGAGGG
>JBHPFI010000051.1:0-5509 GCA_042572045.1 Candidatus Omnitrophota bacterium | reverse complement strand
CGTCATTATCCTCACCTCCTTATTAAATGATACCATATTGGTATCATTTAATAAGGAGGTGAGGATAATGACGAAAAGAGAAAAGTTTGTTTTAGTTATGTTAGTAATTCTTTTTACCCATGCTGGTTATGCATTGGGAGGAGATGATGCTATGGATAGAAATGTATTCGATGCGTTATATAAAGAAGCGACCGTAAAGGAAGAAGTGAAAGAAATTAGCTATGAACAATTTGTCAAGCTAAGAAAATCAAGTGAGGAATATATACTTTTTGACGTACTTTTATCTGATAGCTACAATAACGGCCATATTGAAGGCGCAAGGTCATTCCCAGTAACAACAATTACCAGGGAATCTGCTGAAGAAATGCTTTCTAAAGATTCAAAAATTGTGGTGTATTGCGCTAATTTCCATTGTGCCGCAAGCACAAACGCGGCTCGGGTTCTTTCAGGTCTTGGCTATAAAGTATTGGACTATAAGGGTGGCTTAAAAGAATGGCAGAAAAAGGGCAATAAGCTTGTACAATGATAAATAAAAAAGATAAGTTTATGGCTCAGAAGTAGTATTATGAGGCTATAGAATAACTTACTTAAAAAGGAGGTGAATTTATGTGTGGATGTGGATGCGGTGAGCCGAAAAACACTAAATATGTCTGCAAAGCTTGTGGTAGAGAAAAAATAGAAGAGGTCAAGGAAGGCGAAGAAGTAAAATGCTGCGGACAAGCTATGGATAAAAAAGAGTAATAAGTCTTTAAGATATATTAAATGTATAAGGCAATTCTCAATAATTGAGGTTGCCTTACATTTTTATAAGATACTTGCCCCACAGTGATTATTGTCTACTTTGAAAGTGGTGCCCAAAAAACACCAAAACATCGGTAAGCAACGGCAAACAACGGCAAACATTCGGACTCGCTAATTCCTTGACAATAAAAGAGTTAAATTGTAACATGTTTATCGACGGGGAATTAGGGAAACACGCACAAGAGAATCCCTCCCTCTCCGCCAGTATTTTTTCATAATTCCAACCTATTGTTTTTCAAATAGTTACAACTCACCTAATTTTTTATCACCCCCAAGAATTACGGGCTATTTCTCTGATAATGGACAGCGATTAAATGAAACTATCGGATATTTCAGGAAGGTTTATCTCTCTTTATCTCTGTATGTCTCGAATTGTATTTGTAGAGTATTTTCAGCTTGCTAAAATTAGTCGAAAGGGATAATATAAATACCACCATATAGGAGCCTCTCTTTATAGATGAGGCAAAATGGCATCGAACATATTGACCAGGGAGGTTTGTTATGTCTCAATTGATATTCAAAAATTACGGTAAAAGCTATCAGCTTAGAATCCAAAATGCGCAGGATTTGGAGAAGATGCAAGTTCTCGATGAGGCGCACTGGGCAGCTACCAGCGTTCCGATTAACAGTCTCAACTGTGATTCCGCATTTACTTCTTATGTAGATACTGATCAAAACGGTCGCATCAGAACTAATGAAATCAAGGATGCACAGACTTGGCTATTTCGATTTCTTACCAATCGCAGCCGTTTATCCGTTGGTAGTGATGTCTTGGATTTAAACGATATTGATACCAGTCATCCTGAAGGTCAAAAATTACGCGCAGTAGCAGAGCTTATTTTAACCAATCTCAATTCACCGGGTGCCGAGAAGATTAGTCTAGCTCAGGTACGTGACGTGCAAAGCATTATGGCTAGTGCAACGAACAATGGCGATGGTATTATTCCTCCGGAAGCCACATCTGACTCCGATTTAGCTCAATTCATTACATCGGTCATAGAGACTGTTGGCTCTGTTCTTGATGCCAGCGGTAAAGCAGGGATTAGCCAAGAGCAGCTTAAGGTATTTTTTCATGAGACAGAAGGATATCTTGCATGGAAAGCGAGAGGTGAAATTCCTAAAGGGGATAATGCCACAGAGGTTATGCCTTGGGGAACCGAAACACCACAAGCTTATGAGTTAATGACTGGCTTGAGAGAGAAGATCGAACAGTATTTTACACAGTGCGCAATGATCGAGTTCGATGAGAGGGCAGCAGCTCAGATGCAGCTTCGTCAGAAGGAGCTCGAAGAAATCGATTTTACGGATAAATCAATGATGGAAGCTCGGATTAAGGATGCCCCATTGGCTGCGCCTAACCCAAAAACTATCTTGGATTTAGGGGGAGCGATCAACCCCTTATATATTGAGCGCCTTTTTTATCTTAAGGAGAAGGTTCTAGAACGCGCTCTTGGGGGGGCGGTCAAACATCTTACCCCAAAACAGTGGGATAAGGTAAAAAACGTCTTTGCCTCATACCGGGCGTGGTTAGAAAGCAAACAGGGTATAAATGTAGAAAAGCTGGACGCGGATAGACTGCGTACCTATTTTAATGGACCCTACGGAAAACGGGTGAGTGAGCTTATTGCAAAAGATGTGGCTGTAGCTGATGATTTAAACCAGATGCATAATTTGGAAAAGTTAATCCTTTACCAAAGGTGGTTGATGGAATTAGCAAACAATTTTGTGAGTTTTTCAAATCTTTATAATCCTAAAGCTCGTTCCCTTTTTGAAATGGGCACATTAGTAATTGATGGTAGACAAATTACTTTTACAATGAAAGTTCAGGATAGGCAGGCACACAAAAAGATAGCGGAAAATAGTTGTATGTATCTCTTGTATATAGAAGTTACCGGCCGTCAGGATAAAGATATTAAATTTGAGATTGTGGCAGCGGTAACTTCCGGCACTGCAGGCAGGTTACGTCTTGGGAAGCGAGGCATCTTTTTTACCGTAGACGACCGAGAGTGGGATGCGGAAATAGTAGATATTGTGGAAAACCCTATTAGCATATGGGAATCAGTAAGAGCGCCTTTTCAGCAATTTACAAGTTTCATAAGGAAGCAAATAGATAAATTCACCAAATCCCGTGAGGGCAATTTAGAGAAAAGTTTTACTGCCCCTAGCGCGTCAGGCACGACTCGCGATCTCTTATTAGGTGGAGGCATAGCTATTGCGGCTCTCGGATCATCCTTTGCTTATATTACCAAGGCCCTCTCCCAAGTAAAGCCAGCTCATATTCTAGTTGCATTAGCGGGAATAGCAGCCGTTGTTTTATTACCGGGTATAATTGTGGGTTTTATCAAGATACGCAAAAGGGATATGAGTGTCCTCTTGGAAGCTTCAGGTTGGGCAGTAAATGTGCATATGAGGCTGAGCGCTACTTTGGGACGACTCTTTACTCACGTACCAAATCTACCTAAAGATGCGCGTAAGGAGCGGAGAGATGTAGTAGCGCAGTTCGTAAAAGACTTTGGTTGCACTCCGTTGCGTTCAAGGAAGCTGTCTATAGTAATTTTGATTATCTTACTCATCGCACTTGGTTTAACACTGGCTACGGTTACATTCCCAGGATTGAAGTCCATATACTGATATTTGTAATAACCAATTAGGAATATGAAAATTAAATTTTGTGGTGCCGCACAAACTGTGACCGGAAGTTGTCATCTATTAACCCTGGAAGATGGTTATACTATTCTTATGGATGCCGGGTTTTATCAGGGCCGTAAAAAAGAGTTTAATGTCTTCAATAGGACTTGGCTGTTTAACCCGGCAGATATCGATTGTATGTTACTTTCACATGCACACATCGATCACTGCGGCAATCCCTTTGGCTTTGCCGACCTTAAATATATCAGAAAAGCTGAGGATTCAAAGAAACTAAATACCTCAAAAGAGCCTGCCATTATTATCAGTGCCTCGGGCATGATAACAGCAGGGAGAATAAGACATCATGTGTTTCACAATATTGAAAATAAGAATACCACAGTATTGATTGTTGGTTACTGTGCTCCTGGTACTTTAGGAGCAATTTTAAGAAATGGTGCAAAAAGAGCAAGGATTTTTAGAAAGGATCTAAGGGTAAGGGCAAGGATAGAGATATTAGATTCATTCAGCGCCCACGCTGACCAGATGGAGATGATCGAATTTCTTTCAAATCTAAATAGAGAGAGACTCAAGACTCTCTTTCTAGTCCACGGAGAAAAAGATCAGCAAGAGATATTCAAGTCCGCCCTTGAAAAACATGGTTTCTCCAATATTAAGTTCCCAAAACTCAAAGAAGAGTTTACACTAAATGCTGGCGCATAGCTGGCTAAATTACCATTCTATATCATCAGTGAAATAGGATTAGCCCTTAAGAGATTTATGAGAGGAGGTTGCAATGAATACATTTAAGGAAGTGCGTGATGCAACAAAAGACTATCCCGTAAAAGTTCTTGCAGTTGTTGAGGCTGCTGATGTGACTGTGCTTTCTGCGTTAAAGATGGCATATGATGCTAATCTTAGTAAGGCTATTCTTTTTGGCAGAAGATCAGAAATAGAGAAGCTGGCCGAGCAGTGTAGTTTTTCCCTTGATGGGGTATCTATTCGAGAAACTCGTGATGAAATTGACTCGGCGCGTGAGGCGGCACTTTGTGTTCAGAGAGGTAAGGCGGATATTTTAATGAAAGGACATATTCATACGGACGATTTCTTGCGGGGAGTTTTAGATAGAGAGGCGGGGTTACGTTCAGGGCAATTTATGAGTCATGTATTTATTCTTCAGCGTGAAGGTAAGTTGCTCCTTGTTTCTGATGGGGCGATGAATATTGCGCCTATATTTGAGGACAAGGCCAAGATTATCCTTAATGCCTTACACCTTGCTGAAATACTCAAGATAGAACAGCCTTGTGTTGCAGTTTTGGCAGCGGTTGAGCTGGTTAATCCGCGTATGCCGGCGACTTTGGATGCAGCATGTCTACATAAAATGAATGACAGGAAACAATTTTCTCCGGATTGTTTCCTCGAAGGCCCCTTTGCTCTGGATAATGCGGTTGATGAGAAAGCCGCTAAGCATAAAGGTATAACCGGTAATGTCCCGGGGAAGGCAGATATTCTTATTGTCCCTAATATCGAATCTGGGAATATGCTGGTCAAGAGTTTTGTGTATTTCGCTGGTGGAAAGGTAGCCGGTGTCTTGGTAGGTGCTTCTGTTCCAGTAGTGCTGACTTCACGGGCAGATTCTGATGAGTCAAAGTTTAACTCTATTGCTGTTGCAGTATTGATGAGTGGTGTTCAGAGACATCTTAAACTGAAAGTGGGAAGGGTGAATTATTAAGAAAGTATCATGGGGCCCCTTTAATTATTCAGGGAACATATACTAGAAAGGAGGTTCATAAATGCCAAGTGTAACAATAGAAGGGCCAAAGATTGATAATTTGGAAATAAAAAAGGTACTGATGAAGGAGATTACCGATGCTCTTGAAAAAGCTTACTCGTTACCAAGGCAAACAGATGTCTTTAGTATGATAGTTAGTCCTAAAAATACACCCGCCCCAAAGTAAAGGAGCAGTTTAGGTAATCCTACCCAAAATCTCCCAAAATAAAAAAACGGTCGTTTGTTTACCATGAAAGTGGTGCCCAAATAGGTGCCCAACTAAAGCGACAATAGACGAAAAAGGACGAAAAC
>JBHPFI010000050.1:0-5820 GCA_042572045.1 Candidatus Omnitrophota bacterium | reverse complement strand
TTCCCACCAAGCATACCCTGCTTATTCCAAAATTTCAATTTTTGTACAAAAGAGGTTTTGAGGAGTTTATCGTTACTTACGAACCAGATTGGGTGGGGGTAGTCCGTATATTGGTGACCAAGGGGTTATACCTTATCCCTTGGTCTCTTCAAGGCCTCATAGCTATCGCATAGGGAATTTGTGAGTGGGCTGCCCAGGTAAATTCCAGTAACCAAATAGTGTCCAGTGTCTGGACAAAACATACCAAATCCAATAATTATTTCAAGCGATTTTACTTTACTAATCCTATACTTCATCTTAAAATAATTATAACCAGATGAAAGCAAAAGAAATAACAAAAAATCTCAGCACCATCTTTAAAGAGCTCTTTAAGTTCCTTCGTACTATTCCCCGCCTAGTAATTGTTTTCATGATACTTACTTTGCTGAGCATTGTCTGGGTTGTCAAATTTGTGCCTCTTACACCCACTGTTGATGATAACTTTTTCTTCTCAAGCGAAGATCCGCAATTGCAAAGTGAACATAAAATCAGCAGGCTATTCGTACGAAAAGACTCCCAGCTTATTATATCGGCGAGCGGGGACATTAATAATGGAAAATACCTAGAAAAGATTTCAGAACTTAGCAAAGCGCTTCTGGAACTTGATGGAGTAGCCAGTGTCAACAGTCTTACTCATGCTGGCCCAAGCAGCGTAGGAAAGGCATTTGATAGTCCGCTCTGGAAACGCCTTATTGTCTCTAACGACAGAAAGGCCAGCAATCTTATTGTGCTTCTGGATGAGGAAAAATTCCCTGTAATTATCCCAAAGATAGAAAAGATTATGAAGAAACTCGGGGATAAGGATTTCCACTTACAAGCAGCAGGTCTGCCTTATGTGGTTGAATTGATCAAAAGGTATCTCTTGAGGGATCTTAGGATTTTCAGCATTCTGGCATTTCTAATCTTCGGCTTTTTGATATTTCAGATCTTTCGCTCCAAAAGCGTGCTTATAGGAACAATGCTTTCTTGTATAAATGCTTGCCTGTGGACCTTTATTATAACAAATCTACTTGATATACCAATAGGCCTTTTAACAGCAAATCTTGGCACGATTATCTTTGTCATGACGCTTTCTCATATTATCTTTCTAACATTTAACTGGCGAACTTTCAGATCCAATCCACACAACAAGCATCCTGTTCGCGACGCTATACGTAGGACATTTCCTCCTTCTTTCTGGAGCATGTTTACAACTCTTTTAGGATTTATAAGTTTAACTTTTGTATCAGCGAAGCCCTTGAGGGATTTGGGTGTTTCTGGTGCCATAGGCTCTTTAGTGGCTATAGCTGTAGCGTATCTGGTTTTTCCTTCTTTCTTAAAAATGGTAAGGCCACACCTTCGTAAAAAAGGCAAAATCGAAGATTACGAAGTAAAAACCTATAACTTTATTGATCTGGGAAAACAGTTTGTTATACTGATAATTTTTGTAACATGTCTTTTAACTCTTCCAGGACTAACAATGCTTGATTTTGATCCAAGTCTTTTGTCTTACTTCTCAAAATCCAGTGAGATATATAAAGGTCTTAGTTATATTGATCAAAACGGTGGCAGCAGCCCTCTTATTCTGGTTGTGCGTTCAAAAAGCGGCGAAAAAATACATTCGGATAAATCTTATAACCAGCTCTGGAATCTACAGAGAACTTTGGAACAACACCGTGGAGTTGGCTCAGTAATATCTTTGCCTGTACTTATTGCCCAGGCCAAAGATGCGCCTATTTTAGGTTGGTTTCTTCCGCGATCAATTCTTTTAAGCGCAATGGAACTGCCCATGAACGACAAGATCGCAAAAAGCTTTATAACAAAGGATCGTAAATACGGACTTTTTCTGCTTCGCATGATCGAATCATACAGAACCTTGCCACGCCTGGATATCATTGAAGAAATCAAATTAATTACTGAAAACGAAGGTCTTTCACCTGAAATCATAGGAGGCATATATAGCCTGCAAGGGCATCTGGCAAAGCTTGTATCATCAAGTCTTGTATGGGGACTTTTTAAACTTTTACTTCTTTTCGCTCTTATTGCCCTGTATATTTCTAAAAATTTGCGCGTAACACTTTCAGTAATGCTTAGTATTTTTGTCATACCTTTAACTATCCTCGGGTGCTTTGGGATTTACAAAATCCCTCTAGATGTCATCTCTGCCCCAGCTTCAAATGTTGCAATAGCTATGGGGATTGATTCTATGATACATATGATAAAGTCTTTCCGCCGAACACGAAATTGGCAGACAGTACGCGATGAACTCTGGCAACCTATCTTGACTTCTATGTTTGTTGTAGCCACTGGCTTTGGTATTTTTTTATTCTCTACATTCCCGCCTACACAACGATTTGGAGGCGCTATTCTTTTCGGAACTGTATTAGCTGCCCTTACTGCTCTCTATATCATGCCATTATCATTCAAGCATATTCACTTGGGTAGATGGATAGCCCTTCTGAAAAAGACAATGAAAAACCTAGCCTCTTCTTAATCCAGCAATTCTAAGCAGGTTGGGATTTTTATTTAAATTGATTGTTTGCTTTGGAGCGGGTGAAGGATAACCAAGAATCCAATATTATATATGTTAGGATAAATGGTGGTTTTAGAAATTATCGCTAGTGACCAAATAGTGACTAGTTATTTATACCTCAATTAATATCCAGCGTGCAATGTGCCTTACTCAACAGATATAGCTTGGGCCTCCTTTGTGCCGCTAGCTAAAACAAAATATTCAATCTTAACTGTATCCCCTATGCTGAGATCAGATGCCATCGTTCTTCTGCTTATAAGTTTGTTTAGTAAGTTCTTTCTTGTAGAGACGGAAAACTTTGTATCAGAAGATATCTTATAAATTACATCTGTATGAAAATCAGCGTCATTAGTTTCTGTAACAACAATGATATCATCATCATTATGCACTTCCTTAACAACGCCCCGGCCATATTCCATTTCATGCTCATCAATGCTATCATTAGTTTCTGTTACATCAACAACAACAGATTCGGCCAACACTACGTTGTGATACGGCTGCACAAGAAAACAAAAGGTCAACATTATTACCAAAATACCTCTCATGGTTACGCTCCTTTCTTTTGTAACTTGTTTAAGTTTTGCAAGTCTTCTTTACCTATTTTCAGCTCAGTAATGCACTCACTAATGACATTGATTAACCTCTGGTGTATTTTATCCTTTGGCTCTGTTAAGCGATAATATACATTAAGACCTTTTCTTCTATCTCCTACTACTCCCACCAGCCTCATTCTGGTCAAATGCTTGGAAACAATAGACTGGTTCCTATTAAGGGCTTGGCAAATCTCTGTCACAGTTAATTCATTCATATACAATAGATTCAAAACCCTTAAGCGAGTATCGTCAGATAAGGCCTTTAATATCTGGCGAGTTTTCTTAAGATGCATTATTCCTCCTTTTTCATTTTTACTGTATGAACATATGTTCATACAGTCATGAAGTATATATAAAAAAGGTGTTGTTGTCAAATTATTTTTATCAATTTTTTATGATTAGGCTAACTCTATAAGAGGTTATCACTAGCGACTAAATAGTGGCTGCTAAATATCATCTTGTCAAACAAAGCGGCCCCCCCCAAGACTACGAGTTTCGCAACTGGGTACTTAGCATAAAACTGAATATATCCCACCTTTTATACTTCTTTCGTGGTATAATACAACAAACAAAAGGAGCAATAATGAAAGAAATCTCCTCGATTAAAAAAAAGAGAATCTGCAAGTTTCTTCACTGTAAGCGTATTTTAAGTATTTACAATCGGGAAATCTACTGTTATACGCACCAGAGGGAAGCTGTTAATAAAAAGTCTCACCCATTATCCAACGCCAGCGCCTGTTAATTTAAGTCATCTTTGTTTTTGTGACCACATTGTGACTACTTTCTGTCAAAATTCGTGAAAATTGGTGTAAATTGGTAGGAATTGATTTTTAGATTTATCGTCGATAAAGTGGCATCCCCAACCGGATTCGAACCGGTGTCGTCAGATCGAAAATCTGATGTCCTAGTAAAATATTATAGCTACAACTTATTATTTTACAACAGGTTGAGAGAATTGCCAATTTTTAAGTTTATCGCCAGTGACCAAATAGTGACTAGTTTAAGTCGGCTAGTTCGCACATCCTCGCTCAAGGGTTTGTTGAGGAGACAGTCCTTCTTTATTATTCAATACATAAGTGCCAGAGATAAAGATGATTGCCCCTCTCGTCCTCGCTTCCACAATAGTCTTATCATTCATCCCGCCCTGAACAGAAATATCTCTTGAATGCCCTCTTTTTATTTATTTCTCTATTGTTCAATATCCTGTTTTTTAAACCCTTCCGGAACATTACTATCTATGAGCTCTGTTATTTTACTAAGATCTTCTCCGTATCTTTCTTTTAAACTTAAGCAATATCCATAATAGAAATGAGATAATCCATCGTTATCAAGAAGAGACCTGACAAATCCCGTGAACTTATTTATATCTCCGAAAGCAAGGTAGCCTAAACTTAAGCCCAAGCCTTCGTACAAAAACTCTTTCTTTATCCAACCAGATGCTGTGACTTCTTCTATTCTTTCTTTAATATCTTTCTCGTTATAGATATTGCAATCTTTGAAAAAAGCTTCTATCGCACCATAATAGAAATGCTTCTCATTTTTCTTGTCAACTCCGTTTTCTTTAATTAAATAGGAAAGTTGCTCTTCTGAGGGTAAATTCTCAAATTTGTACTTAGCTATAGTCCGATAAAGATAAGGAAGACACTCCTCTTTTATTATAGGCCTGTCTCTGTCCTTTTCGTCATAGTCTAACAATCCATTAGCTATCAAACCCCAGATGAAACCGCGGCAGAGATAATCCTCGGCAACAGGCTGGATAGTATTTATTATGTAACGCATTTTCTCTCCTCGTACTTTAGCGCTAAACTTCTCCCCTATAACCTGCCCCAGCCCAAGACTACGAGTTTCGCAACTGGGTACTTAGCATAAAACTGAATATTCCAATGGAATTTTATTTATAAAATCTGCGTATTTTATTAATTCTTCAACTCTTCTATTCATCAAAGATACGGCAATTCCTTCGTACACGTAATGTCTATATCTGACAGGGATCTCTCGTTCGATGAGCTTTTTTAAATTCGAGACATCATAACCTTCTGTAAAATCTCCTGTATTAAATCCTATAATCAAGTAATAAAGTGGCTTTTGAAATTCCTTTAACTGTATGTCACTTACCAATTCATGCTTAAAACTATTATCAGAATAAAGATAACAAAAACCATGAGGCATAAAAAAATACTTTAATTTCATATCATTTTTTTTTGACGCATTAATGACCTTAAACATATCTCGGTTTATAAAATTCAATTTGTTTTTAGTCTCATGCACATAAGACCATAGAACAGAATATCCTTTTATCTTCAAAGGGTTTATATTGTTGGGAGATATATTAGGGGGAACATTTTTCATAGTATAGCGTAATTCAGAATAATTTAAAAACCCTATACTTATGCTCCAAGCCCCCAGGATCACAGCCAAAACCATACGCAAGTAATAGTATCTATCCCTTTTAATAGGAAGAAACTTATTGAAACAAAGTGCCACCAAGGCAAATAAGAATGGATAAAAATGGAACAGCCTAGTATAAGCCCCCCAAGGCTCGGATAAATCTGAAGGCGCAGCTACTACTGTACTCAAAATGCATATAAATACGGCTATATAACAGATAAAAACCAGTTCTTTTGTATTATGCAAAGATTTAGTTTGAGATAAAAATAAATTTTTAAAGACTTGCTT
>JBHPFI010000049.1:0-5875 GCA_042572045.1 Candidatus Omnitrophota bacterium | reverse complement strand
TTACATTTGGTATGCTACTTTTGTGCCCTAAAATCCAGTGACTAAATAGTGACTATTTTAATGTCAAATTTGCAGATTTTAGGAAAATTGGCAGGAGCTGTGGTCTATATCTTTGATCATCTATCGTTAAAAAACATCCGGGGTTGGATAATCTCCGTGGGTTTTTCTGCATTCTTCCAGGCGTTCTTTCTGATCGCCTAAAGTTTTCACTAAGAGATGGGGGGTATCGAATACCTTGGTATGATATATTTTTTTAATCCTCTCTATTTTGGCTATACATTCCGGGATGCGGATTTTAAACTGCTCGTTATACTGCTCTTTTGTATAATCCTTATCAAGCACCTCTTTAAATAACTTCTTAAGGTCTTCATATCTGGGTATATACCCTATCGGGGTCTTTATCGCGCCTACGTTATCGTTCACGCGCAACTCCATCCATTTTATCCAAACATGCTTATCCTTGATGCCGTTGAGAAATTTCTTATCTTCCCCGCGAAGGAAATAATTCACATGGAATATAAGCGGCGGATTTTTCACATCCTTAATTATATCTAGATTATTCTGAATATACCTGCCTATCGGTATTGAAAGAAAATCCAGGTTTGCCATGAGGTTAAATACCCTGAGGCCTTCCTGCCCAAGTGTAGCTGCAGTAGTCTCTGACTCAATAGTAGAGCCCTGCGCAAGGATGCCATGCGCCCAGTCAAATGACTGCGCGACAGGAACGCTTGTATCCGAATCACGTCCACCATATATCACGCCTCCGATTTCAACGCCGTCCGGATTGTCTAAATCCTCATCGCAATTCTTAAGGCCTTGCAATTGTATGGTATAACGCGCGTTCTTGTGCGCATAAGGGATCTCTTTTGCGTCAGGCCCTTTTTTACCTGAGGCCCACTCTCCTGAGAAATTAACGCCTTGTTGAGGCACAGGCCTTCCATCACCCAGCCAGCGCGGGTTATTGTCTTCGTTTGTAAGCACATTAGAAAAAATAACCTCTCCTGGTGTAGTCAATGCCTTGAATATAGTAGGATCGTTTTTCTCGCTCACATCCTGTATAATCCCAAAGATACCCATTTCTACATTTACAGTGCGGATCTTTCCGTTGATGCTGCGTAAATACGCGATATCGTCCCCTATGATCTTCTCGCCCTCAAGCATCGCAGTAGCAGTCTTGCCGCATGCAGATGGAAAAGATCCCGCAAAATAGGTGACCCGTTTTTTATGCGGTCCGTGCACACCCATGATAAACATATGCTCAGTAAGCCACCCTTCTTCTGATGCGCGTTTGATCGCAAGCCGCATGGATAGCTTCTTAAGGCCGACGGTATTGCCGGCGTATTGAGTATTGGTGCTCAGAACCATTTCTTCTTCGAGGTCTATATACACACGGCGCTTATCAATGTTTTTACTTACAGCACCGTCTAATTCACCAGCAGTATGGACAGCCCTGAAAAAACCCTCTTTACCTTTTGACTTTTTAATCTGCTCATAACCGCTGCGGTAGAGTATACCCTCTGAATGCGCCACATAACTCGAATCGGTTATCTGGACGGCAGGTATAGAAAACACGGAATTTGTCGGGCCAAGGCAGTAAAAACATACATACATTTCCTTGCCCTTCATAGAATTTTTAAGGAGCTTATGTATCTCCTCCAAGCCCTTTTCTCTGTCCACTGACCTTATATCAGACCCCAGCACCTCATCCGGCCTTAATAAATACTTGGTGTTTGCTTTGTCACGTGCCTGGTCAAAATACCCGTCAAAATGTATGCTATGGCCTTGTATAGCCAGCGGTTTTTCTTCGCCGTTTTCCAGAGTCTTCTTGCGTATACATTCAGCGTCCTCTCTTGAATCAGTACGCACAAACACAGAATCCGGGTTGCAAAGCTCGACATACTTTTCTATAAAAGCGCATATCCTGGAATTATCTAATTCTTCGAGCTTTCTGTAGTTTTCTGCGCCGCATTTTTGTTTAAGCAATTCTTTCTTCATAAAACATATCTTTCCTTCCTGATAGCTCAATATACTACCACAATGCCTAATTCAAAACAACTGTTTTGACATTTAAAATATTTGCTCTCAGGGGGGTGTCCACAAGGTATCCAAATTGACCAAAATGCACGAAAATCTGTAGGAATTGATTATAGCGGCTATTCCGATCTTTATTAAAACGTTAGTTTGAGCTTTGTACCAACGACATTATAATCTGTCCACTTGCCGCTAGAAGAAGATTTAGAGCGTTGCCAGAGATAAAAGATGTCACCTTTAAGGCTCTTAAAAATCTTGAAAGATAGGCCTGAATATAACCTATTTCTATTCAGCTCTTTTGAGTCAGAGTCAAAAAACGTCTCGTCTGCAATGTAAGGTTGGATCTTGTGTTTTGTGAAGCTAATTGGGAACTTTGCTGAAATCTTATTCCTGTATTGCCAGACCTCGTCAGCATCCTGTCTCTCTCTAAACTCAAATCTTGAACGATTAGAAAATGAAAAATCCTGCCATTCCCATTTAATAGTTCCGTTCAGATGCGGCCGGTATTCCGTCTTCCAGTCATTGGATTTTTCTTCCTTTATATGTCTATAATTAAGACTAAAAACAAACCAATCTGCCAGGCCAGAATATGAAAACCCCACATCAGCATGATTGTAATAGGGGTTGGACATATCGTCGCCACGACGAAACTCTTCTTCAATGCCAGCCTTCCATTCATCCGACAGTTTCGTAGATACCTTCACTGTAGCCCAATACTGCCAATCTTCATCATCAAAGGCAAGGCATGTTCTAGAAAAAGGTGCTATTAATGCTAGAGTGAAAGCAAAAATAAAAGCTATCTTTTCAATTTTCACTGAATATAACCTAATGATCTTAGCATTTCTAACTGTTCTCTTTGCTCTTTACGTTCATACTCTCCTTTATCTTCATATGTAGAGATATATTTGATAGGGTTCTTTCTTATAAAATCTTCATCTATGGCCTGGACTAAGATCTTTCCCTCCATATCTCTTGCAATTGCAAGGCCGAGTAAATATAAGATAGTGGGCGTGATGTCCAACATATGTGCATCTTTAATAAGCTGTGCTCTCTTAATATTCTTACCATAAATCATAAAAACGCCTTTATGATTTTTGTGTTGACCTGATATATTCTCAAAATTAAAAAATCTGTCCAAAGAATAAATATTTTCATTAATCTTTACGTGTTGTTTAAGTAAATCGATGTTCTTTTCTTTGGAAAGCCCTATATGAGCTCTCTCAAATGTCATATCTTTGACTTCGTTGAACAATCTCTTGCCTGTTTCTACCACTGTCAGGCTCGATAGAGCGTTGATTAAAGCTTTTTTAACCTGGGCATATTCATCGCCGGATTCCACGATGCCATGAGGATTTTGTACCTTCAAGTTTATGCCTATAAAAACGTACGGTTGTGAAGCTACTTGATAATGATATGCTTTTGTCTTGGAAAAGTCTATCTCCTTATCTGATTCATTAAATGTCAAAAATCCGATGGCTTCTAATAATTGATCTAGGTTATCTAGCCTAACATGAGGGTGATTGCTTTTCCTTTCGAAGCCATGATCGGAACAAACAATAACTATTGTATCCTTATCAATATGTTCAAGCATACCTTCGACTATTGTATCTATTTTCTGGTACATATCTTTAATAATATTGCCATATCTCTCAATAAGTTCGGGGGTTAAGCGCCATACTGGATGCTGAAAGTATTCTGGCTCCATAAATTTCCAGAAAAAATGCTGTATACGATCGGGATAACGACTATAAACAATAAATAAATCTAAATCTTTATTGAGCTTCTGATATAGATATTGGGACATAACTGGTAATATATCCATTTCGAAGTCTGCACGCGTTGCGTGCTTTTCAAGGAAGTTATTATTATCATTGACAACTTTGAATGGCTCGATTAGAAGATCAATTTCCTTGGCCAGATTACTTGGATATACATCGTTGCCATCCAATCCGCTAAGCGCATTATTCGATACAATGAATCCGTTTATCTCCTCCGGCGGCCATGTAGCAAAGTAATTTATAACCCCTACCTTTCTCTCGCGCTCGGTTAACATGTTCCACAATGCCTTTACTTTACGATGGTAGCTTCTTACAACTACTGGCTCATAGCTATCATCTTCATGGACTATATGGTCAAGTATGCCGTGTATCCCAGGGCTTCTCCCTGTTGCCATGGTTGTCCAAAGGGCGGGTGAGAGAGCCGCTCCATGAGGCATCTTAAGGTTTCCGTAAGAACTATTTCGGAGTAATTTATCGAAAGTGGGCATTTTGTCTTCTTTTAACAACTCGTCTATGATGGACCATTCTAAGCCATCAAAGCCCATAAATACTATCTTTGTGCGAGTATCTTTTTGGAATCCCATATAGAGCATGCTCAACAAAAGAAAAGCGCTTATCAAAATGATTATCGTAATTTTATATCTTTTTATAAATGTATTCTTTACCCTATATAATTGTGGCATAATTAAAATTTTATATCCTTATAAAGTTTTTTCATATTCTGTTAGATATTATACTCTCATAATGACTTTTCTCAATAAAATTAATATAGACTAAACAGTAGAGTAGATAGACAGATATATAGGTATAGTGGTAGGTTTTAGCAGTTACATTTGGTATGCTACTTTTGTGCCCTAAAATCCAGTGACTAAATAGTGACTAGTGTAAGTCGGCTAGACATGAACTTTTTTCGTCTATTCCCACCTTAGTTAGGCATCAAACATGGATTAGACACAATTATTATCTTACAAACTAGTTCTCTTTATCTAACCAAATCTTTAAAGTAGAGTCTACATATTCTGACTTTAAATCTACATTTGTCCGCTTAGCAAGATTAAGAAGCGCCTTTATAATCTTATCGAGTCTATCTATATGCTCACTTATAAGTTTAAGAGCACTATCTATATCTTTATTGTCTTTAGGTGCTTCTCTTTTTAAAGAATCGATTCCTTGTCGTATTACCGCTAAGGGATTCAATACCTCATGCGCTACCCCTAGGGCTGTAGTGCTGAATGTCTTTATTTTTTCAGATTGAACGAGCTGGGCTTGGGTTTCTTGCAAAGCTTGCTCTACCTTTTTACGCGCGGTGATATCCAGCCAACTGCCAATTATTTCTGTCGGACTACCTTCCTTATCTCTTACGACGTGCATTTCATCGTGCATCCACAGCCACGAACCGTCTTTTTTTCTAAAACGATATTCATGCCGACAGTAATTATTTTTTAAAAGCATAGGCAGATCACCAAGCACGCATTGTCTATCTTCGGGATGGACATTATCAATCCAAAACGAGGAATTCCCTATAAAATCTTTTGGCTCATATCCTGTAATGCGCTTTACGTTATCGCTGATATATGTAGCAGCATAGTCACCGGAGGGCTTTGATTTATAGGTCACTGAAGGAATTAAAAACATAATATTCTTAAATTCTTCTTTTAATAGACGGATCTCCTCTATGAGTTCTTTTTCTGTCTTTCTTTCTTCGCTCATCTTGCCCTCCTCTCTTTATCTTAAAAACATAAAAAGCAACCCTTCTGTGTTAGAGTTGCTTCTTGTGATAATTATATATGGATGTTTTGCATTGCCACTCCTTTGTGGCTTACTTATTAAGTACATGTTATACCCAGATTTAATATGAGTCAATTAAAAATGGGTATATTTTATACCTATTGTTAACATCAGATGTACAATCTGACGTCCTTTCCGACACTGGACACTACTATATTTTCAGTGACCAAATAGTGACTAGTAGAGATCCTGATTTTTTTCTTATTTGCTTCTACCTCTTCTTTCTTCAACTAAACTAATTCTTTTTTCCATAACAGTCAGCAACGGAATAATCTTTT
>JBHPFI010000048.1:0-5898 GCA_042572045.1 Candidatus Omnitrophota bacterium | reverse complement strand
AATATAGGCGAAAAAGCGACCCTTTTGGGTCAACCGAATAAATGACACCTAAGTCATCTAATGCTTTCTTGACATCTTCAAAGTGCTTTGCGCAACCCCCGCACAATGAATCATCAAAGTCGATATTCCGCACGATCTCCTTGCATTTTACATTCTTGCAATCTAAAACCCTTAATACATTTTTATCGTAGCGCGCATTGCACTCATCGCACAACGATTTTAAACATGGCTTGATAGCGAGCCTATATTTCTTTATTATTTCAATCTTGTCATTCTTGCAACCTAAACTATTAATCTTTAAACTAAAATTGTCTATACCTAATTTTTGCAGGAATTTTACCGCAAGTAAGATAACCTCCGCATCAAGAAAAGGGTTGTCTGAGCCAATGGCTTCTATGCCCAATTGATGAAACTGGCGCTGACGCCCTTTCTGTGGCCGCTCGCTTCTGAACATAGGCCCTATATAAAATAATTTAGAAAGGCTTTCTTTGTGTCCGAGAGAATTTTCAAGATATGCCCTGACAACAGAGGCTGTTGCCTCAGGCCTCAAGGCAATGGACCTTCCTCCTCTATCGGAGAAAACATACATCTCTTTCTGCACTATATCTGTAGAATCTCCAATACTTCTAATAAACAAAAACGCCTCTTCTATGATAGGCGTCCTAATCTCCTTATACCCATATATATCAAATATCTCTCTCGCAGATTGTTCAATATATTGCCATGCATTGATATCTGCAGGCAATATATCTTTTGTCCCCCGCAACGCTTTTAACATACTAATTCCTTAATCTTTAACTACCGACAAAACAAAGAATTATAAAAATTCTGCCTTGTAATCTTTATTTCACCTTGGCCTTCATTACTAAGCCTGGTTTAAAAACAGCTACCTTCTTTGGTTCAACAGGTACCTGCTGGCCAGTTCTTGGGTTTCGGCCCATACGGCCTTTTCTTGATTTTATCTTGAATACACCGAAATTCCTGAGCTCTATTTTCTCCCCTTTCGTCAGTGCATCGATTATGATATCAAAGGTCATCTGAACAACCTTTTTGACATCTATCTGCTTTATTCCTGAGTCATTTGCAATTTTAACAACGATGTCTTTTTTAGTCATGCCGTACCTCCGTGGTTTAAGACATAGAGCCTGAGACATAGCAAAACTCTAGGCGCCTCGCTCTATGCTACTTTCTGTATCTAGTTTAATTACAAGGGGTAGTGTAACATGACCCCCGCAATGTTGTCAAACAAAAACTTGATAAATCCTCAATGACAAATGTGTCAAGTTAGCGATAAGGCTTGAGAGGATAAAGATGTGCCGTTGTTAATTCTTTTCAAATCGAATATGGTCACGGCCTATGAGTTCTTCTAGCTCTGCAACCATTTCACTGGTGGGAGTCACAAAAAGATCCTTGTCGATTAATATCCGGTAGGAACCATTCTTCTTACTTGAAACATTAAGGTAAACAGGGGTATTCCCTTTGTATTTTTTAAGCGCGTTCTTGAGCTTCTCAAAGATTTCATTTTCCATACCGAGAGAAAAAATGTCTATAGATATCGCCTGGGTAAAGCGCTTCCTTGCATCTTCGATTGCCACCATATTCTCGACAATTATCTTAGGCCTTTCTTCTCTTAGATTCAACTTCCCATCTACAAAAACTGCAGAATTCGGCCTTATAAATTTCGAGACATTTTTATAAGATGAGGGGAAAGCCAAAACCTCGACGCGCCCCTCCAAGTCTTCCATCATCATAATAGCCATCTTTTCTCCGGTTCGCCTAGTAATGGTGTATTTTACTTTATTTATTATGCCTCCAAATCTGATCTTTGCGCCGTCTGTCAAATCCTTAAGTTTATTACTGTTAGCTGTGGAGTATTCCCTTAGGATCTTTTCATATCTGGCAAGCGGGTGCCCTGTTATGTAAAACCCGAGCATCTCTTTTTCAAAATTCAAAAGTTGACTTTCAGGCCACTCTCTTATATCAGGAGGCTGTCGATCAATGCCTTGATCCTTAAAAAGGAGCATCTGGCCAAGAGAACGCTCCTTTTGTATAGCGTTTGCCGCGTCCATTGCCTTGGTCAACATTGCCATCATCTGCGATCTCCTAAGACCTGAACTATCAAACGCACCACACTTAATAAGACTTTCTATTACCTTTTTATTAACAAGACGCGAATCTGTACGTTCACAAAATTCGCACAGCGACTCAAAGCGGCCATATTTTTTCCTTGCCTCAATAATAGATTCTATGGCGCCCTGGCCTACGTTTTTAACTGCGCCCAAGCCAAAGCGAATCGTATCCTTGTCAACCATTGTAAAATTTGCAAAACTCTCATTAACGTCAGGGGGTAGCATCTTTATATTGTTCCGCTCGGCCTCATCTATATATACGACTATCTTATCCGTATTATCTTTTTCACTAGTGAGAAGGGCGGTCATAAATTCAACAGGGTAGTTCGCCTTTAAGAAAGCTGTCCTGTAAGATATCATTGCATATGCCGCAGAATGACTTTTATTAAACCCATATCCTGCAAAATGTTCTATTAAGTTAAAAATCTTTTCGGCAATTCGTCGGTCAATTTTATTCTTTGCTGCGCCTTCTATAAATGCCTTTCTCTGCTGATCCATTATTTCTGGTGTTTTTTTGCCGATGGCGCGCCGTAAAAGATCCGCCTGGCTAAGAGAAAAGCCGGCAAGTCTTGAAACAATCATCATCACCTGTTCTTGATAGACTATAATCCCGTACGTCTCTTCCAACGTGTCCTCGAGAAGCGGGTGGTCGTACATCACCCTTACTTCACCGTGTTTTCTCTTCATAAAATCATCGAGCATACCGCTGCCTATAGGGCCAGGCCTGTAAAGCGCGAGAAGGGCTACAATATCTTCGAACTTCTCTGACTTTAATTTTTTCAAGAGATCTCTCATCCCTGAACTTTCTAATTGAAATATGCCTATGGTATCAGCTCTGCTCAAAAGCCTAAAAGTCTTTGCGTCATCCATAGGTATCTTTTTGACGCTCAGATCTGTGCCATTAACCCGATTTACTATCTTTATGGCCTCCTGTATGACTGTCAACGTCCTAAGGCCTAAAAAATCCATTTTTAAAAGGCCTATCTTTTCAAGAGAAGCCATTGCATATCCAGTCGATATTTGACCGTCACTTGTTCGAAAAAGCGGCACATGATTCGTCAGAGGGTCTTCGCTTATAACAACGCCTGCCGCATGCGTTGATGCGTGTCGTGTAAGGCCTTCAAGACGTTTTGAGGTATCTATAAGTTCTTTTACTCTCGGGTCCTCGTTATAAAGCCCTTTCAACTCAGGTTCCTGCTCAAGTGCAAGACTAAGCCGCATATTAGGGTCTGCAGGTACAAGTTTCGCAATTTTATCCACGTCAGCATATGGTATATTCATGACCCTTCCAACATCTCTTATAACTGCCCTGGCAGCCATTGTCCCAAATGTTATAATCTGCGCCACATTCTCTTGGCCGTACTTCTTTATCACATAATCTATTACTTCACCCCTGCGCTCGTAACAAAAATCAATATCGATATCAGGCATTGTAACGCGTTCCTGGTTTAGAAATCTTTCAAAAAGCAAATTATATCTCAATGGATCTATATCTGTTATACCCAGGCAATAGCTCACAATGCTACCTGCTGCAGAGCCTCTGCCGGGCCCAACCGATATGCCTTTCTGCTTTGCGTAGCTTACGAAATCCCATGCTATAAGAAAATAGCTTGTGTATCCGGCTTTATTAATCACATTCAATTCATACTCGAATCGCTGTTTTATCTCCGGGGTTATCTCTGCGTACTTCGCGCTTAAACCTTTCTCACAAAGTTCTCTTAGATAGTCTTCTCTCGCAATGTTTTCTGGAACTGCATAGTGCGGCAATAATGTTTTTGAAAAATCTAATTCTAAATTGCATTGCTCAAGTATTTTAACCGTATTTAAAATCGCCTCTGGCGTATCTTTAAAAAGTTTTTTCATCTCTTCAGGTGATTTTAAATAAAACTGGTCCGTTTGAAGTCTCATACGGTTCGGGTCATCAAGCGTAGTCTGTGTCTGGATACAGAGAAGCGCTTCATGCGCCCTAGCGCTCTCTTTAGTGAGATAATGAACGTCATTTGTCGCCACTAATCCTACGTCTAATGCCTTGCTTAGTTTCACCAATACAGCGCTTACCTTTCGTTGTTCTGGTATCAAATTATCCTGTAACTCAAAATAAAAATTATCCTTGCCTAAAATCTCGCGATACTGACCTGCTAATTCCTTAATCTTGTCCTCTCTATTATTAAGTGCGTGTTCGGAAAACTCGCTCTTGAGGCAGCTCGAAAGCGCTATCAAACCCCTTGAATATTGAGATAGGACTTCTTTATCAATCCTTGGTTTATAATAGAATCCTTCCCGATACGCAATAGAAACTAACTTCATTAAGTTTTTGTATCCTGTTTCGTCTTTGGCCAAAAGTATAAGATGATTTGAGCGATCTCCTCCACTCTGAATAGTTTTATCTAAACGACTTTTAGGAGCAATATAAACTTCGCATCCTATAATAGGCTTTAAGCCGTTCTGCATGCAGGCCTGATAAAACTCAATGGCGCCAAACATATTGCCATGGTCGGTTATTGCGATTCCTGGCATCTTCATTCGCCGGGCAATATCAACTAGGTCTTTTATAAGGCATGCTCCGTCAAGAAGACTGTATTGGGTATGAACGTGTAGGTGGACAAAATCGGAGTGAAACATATACAGGATTCGATTTAAACCTAAAGATTTAAACTCGAAAATAGAAATTTGAAATCCGAAACAAACCCTGAATCATAAATTCCAAACATTACGTCTGAGGTTTAAATCTGAGGGTTTATTTGGCGTGTTTAGAATTTCTAATTTGTTTCGAATTTCGGAGTTTCCGCCTGAGGCGGATCCGCTTTTGGCGGAAGAGTTTCGGATTTTCAATCAAACTTCTTTATATACCCACAATTACTTCCCCATCCCTACTTTTTGCACCCGCTGCATCAATTTGCCCTCAGTTTTAATGGATGGGGCTATTATGATTTCAGTTAATTGCATTTCCTTTATATTTCTTGCACCAATATTCCCCATAGAGGTCATAAGCGCGCCCACTAGATTCTGAGATCCATCGTCCAGTTTTGCAGGTCCTAAAAGGATCTCTTCAAGATTCCCAGTGGTGCCTACGCGAATACGCGTCCCTCTTGGTAAATTTGCATGCGGGGTTGCCATGCCCCAATGATATCCCCTGCCAGGCGCCTCTTTTGCCCTGGCAAAAGCCGAACCTACCATTGCTGCGTCTGCGCCGCTAGCAAATGCCTTACATATGTCCCCCCCTGAATCCATACCCCCGTCTGTAATAACAGAAATGTATTTACCGGTTTTTCTGTAATAAAAATCGCGCGCTGCTGCCACATCTATGGTAGCTGTTACCTGCGGGACTCCAATACCAAGAACGCCCCTTGTGGTACACGCTGCACCAGGACCTATGCCTACTAAAAGAGCCCCTGGGCCTGCTTCCATCAATTCAAGCGCAACAGAATACGTAACACAATTACCAAGAACAACCGGGATTTTCATCGATTCAATAAACTTTTTGAGCTTCATTACTTTATATTCCGTAGATACATGTCTTATGCTTATAACGGTTGATTGAACTATAAATATATCTGCTCCTGAGTTTTGCGCAATTTGTCCAAATCTCTCTGCGTTTTGAGGAATCGTGCTTACAGCAGCTGTAGCCTTTTTACCCTTGATCTCCTTTATGCGTTTTTCAATAAGTTTTTCTTTTACGGGTTTTAGATACAATGTCTGGACAAGTCTTGTGGCCTCTTCTGGATATATTGATGGTGCCTAGAAATATAAGGCCATAGCGTATATCCCC
>JBHPFI010000047.1:0-6828 GCA_042572045.1 Candidatus Omnitrophota bacterium | reverse complement strand
CAGGGGAGATAGGTTCTGGCAAAACCACTGTTTGTCGTATGCTGCTGAATCAGCTTAATCCTAATACAAAGGTATCACTTATTTTAAACACTCACTTAAGCGCAAAAGAGCTTATATCTACAGTACTTGATGATTTAGGCCTGGAGCCGGTAAAAGGTACAAAGTCCCGGCTTTTAGGCCAGTTAAATAGCTTTCTTTTGGAAGAGCTCTCACACGATAATAATATTGTACTTTTAATAGATGAGGCACAGAATCTTGCAAGGAATGTCTTGGAAGAGATTCGCATGTTATCCAACCTTGAAACCGAAAAAGAAAAGTTAATTCAGATAGTTCTTATAGGCCAGCCTGAATTAAGAGACAAGTTACGCATGAGAAACCTTGAGCAGTTCAAGCAAAGAATAACCCTTCGTTACCACTTGAGTCCTTTAGATAGGGCTGAGACCGAAGGCTACATAAGACACCGTCTTACAAAGGCCTCTAATAATGGCGTAGAGATCTTTACAAAGGATTCAATAGACAAGATTTATGATTATTCACAAGGCATACCGCGCCTTATAAATTTAGTATGTGATCGTGCTTTACTAAACGGGTATATTTATAATAAAGAAACAATAGGTATAGATATCATAGAAGAGTCAATAAAAGAAAACGAAATATAAAAAGGAGATAATATCATGGGTAAAATAACCGAGGCACTAAGAAGAGCAGCTGAAAATAGATTAGCGCGTGTGGATAAAAAGTCAGAAGATAACTACGTAGTAAAAGTCGATCCAAAGCTCACAAAAGAGCTTAATATCGACCCTCATGTAGTAGCTTTCTCTGACCCTCTCTCTCCGGTAAGCGAACAGTATAAGACCCTTCGTACTAATTTACTTTCACTTTCATCAGCTTCAAAACCAATCAAGACCATAGCTATTACAAGCGCTATACATGCTGAAGGCAAAACTATTACCGCGTTAAACCTGGCTATTACACTGGCTCATGAACTCAGTAAAAAATCCATCCTTTTTGTAGATGCTGATTTAAGAAAAAGTAAGGTTCATAAGATCTTGGGTATACATAATGTACACTCGGGCTTATCAGAGTATTTACAGGATAGTTTGGCATTGGATTCTGTACTTATAAAAACAGGTATAGACAATTTGACGCTTCTGCCAGCTGGTAAAGTCCCAAAAAATCCTGCGGAGCTCTTATCTTCTTCCAAAATGAAAGATCTTTTAAAAGCAGTGAAAAATCAATTTGACTACATAATGTTAGATACCCCTCCTGTCATGCCTGTTACAGATCCAAGCACTATAGGCGCTCAGGTAGATGGCGTTATTTTAGTGGTCCAGGGAGGAAGGACGCAGCGGGATGTTGTTTTGCGAGCTAAGCAGCTTCTTGATCAGGCAAACGTAAGGATCCTGGGCTGTGTAATGACTAGAATGGAAGATCATCTGCCTTATTATTTTTATAAGTATTCTAGCCAGTATTTATATAAGTATTATTAATATCCCATCTGAAATTCATGAAAGGATAGGGTTTTTGTAGATATGGTACTTAATACAATAGTTGTTATCGTGTGTTTCATATAGGTATTTAAAATGGCTTTCTTTTGTTTATTATTATATATAGCTAACATATATCTTAGACCAGCTGAATGGATTCCAGTCTTCTATGGTTGGCAGTTCCTGGATATCCTGGCAGGCATGGCATTCTTCTCATGGCTAGTAACGTTCATGATGAAAAAAAGAATAGACGAGCTAAAAGCGCCACAGAATATTCTCATGATAGGACTTTTCCTTGCATTTTTACTATCGCACGTAGTTCACACTTACTTCGCAGGTATGATGTTTACATTCACAGAGTTCTCCAAGATCCTTATTATGTATTTCCTATTTGTCTTAATAATAGACTCAGAGAAAAAATTAAAAATAACCATATATCTATTAATATTTCTGACGTTTCTATTGGCCTTACAAGGTATATATCAGTATAACACTGGCTATGGCTGGGCAGGCCAGCCCATTATCAGACACACATATGAAGGCGTAGAAAGTCTAAGGATTACTTGGCTTAGCATATTCAATGACCCCAACGACTTGGGTCTTGCGTTTGTCATAGGCCTGGCACTTTTGATAGGCCTTTTCTTTGGAAAGACTAATCTTATATCAAAGATTTTCATCTTGCCCATAGCAGGCTGTATCATGTATGCGCTGTATCTTACTAATTCTCGCGGTGCATACTTGGCGTTTATGGTGATGGTGTTTTTTTATTTTGTAAGGCGTTCAAAGATAAAACTTCTAGGTCCTCTAATAGGAGCTGGATTAGTGTTTCTTATATTTATTTTTGGGCCATCAAGGCTTGCATACATGTCAACAGATGGTGACTCTGCCTACAATAGAGTAGATGCTTGGTATTACGGAGTCCAGTTAACAAAAGCCAATCCTATTTTTGGTATAGGATATGGGATGTTCATGGACGACTATGGAATGACTGCTCATAATACCTTTGTTCTTGCAATGACAGAAGCAGGACTTTTAGGCCTGTTTTTTCTGGTAGGCTTATTTTATATATCTTTTAAAGGGCTTTCTCTGATCCAGAAGCACAACATGCGCATGAGAAACTATACCTATGGCCTCCAGGGAACGCTTATCGGATTTACAGCATCAGCCTTTTTTCTATCACGTTTATATATACCAATACCATATATACTATTTGCTTTGTCAGCCAGTTTAGTCAATGTAAATAGCGCAAATCTCAGTCTGCCACATAATGTGAGCGTAAATAGACTTACCATGCGTGATCTTCGCAACATCGGCCTTGCAACCACCGGCATCGTAGCAATGTTTTACGCAATAGTAAAAATTACACTTTAAAAAGGAGAACTATCAATGAGTAATAGTATAGTAACTTATGAACCAGATAATTCATTGAAAAGGGGGCATCTTTCGATTTTTCGGGAGATAATAAATGAGCTTAGATATAATAAATGGCTCACTTTTCAGTTATTCAAAAGAGACTTTTTCGGCATTTATAAGCAGTCTTTTGTAGGAGTATTTTGGGCGTTTATTATGCCGTTATTTAGCGTAGGCACATTCATTGTCTTAAATCGTTCCGGGATATTTAATATAGGGAACATTGATATCCCATATCCGCTCTATGCTTTACTGGGAATGTCTTTCTGGCAGATTTTTGCAACAGGTGTATCAACAGGCGCTAATTCCTTATCAATGGCGAGGGATATGATAACAAAGATAAACTTTTCCAAAAAATCTCTTGTTATAGCGTCTTTAGGAAAACCAATGCTGATTTTTCTAATACAGTCTATTCTGGTAGGAATATTGTTTATCATATATAGAATTACTCCTAATATAGGAATTTTATGGATACCTCTATTGATAATTCCAATGATATTACTGGTTCTTGGCGTAGGTTTTATTTTATCAATAGCGAATTCCTTTATTAGAGATGTTGGAAATGGATTGAGTGTTCTTATTACGTTTTTAATGTTTCTAACTCCTATTTTATATGTAAAGCCTAAGATTGGAATACTTATGCATATCTCAAAATTCAATCCTTTATATTACATTATATCTGCAGCAAGAGATCTAGTTTTAAAAGGATCAATCTCAGAGCCAAAGGGATTTATATTTTCAGTAGCTGTGGCATTAGTGATATTTTTAGTTTCTTTATTTATGTTTCACCTGACAGAAACAAGAATCACAGAAAGGATGTAGGATGAACAGCGATATTGCTATAAAAGTAGATAATGTATCAAAAAAGTTCTGTAAAAAACTAAAAAAGTCTATGCTTTATGGAACCATGGATGTAACAAGAAATGCTCTAGGCATTAAGAATAATTCTGAAAGACTGCGTTCAGATGAATTTTGGGCAATTAATGATGCGTCTTTTGAGGTTAAAAAAGGAGAGACATTAGGCCTTATTGGTCCTAATGGTTCAGGCAAAACAACGCTTTTAAAGATGCTTAATGGAATTTTCTGGCCGGATAAAGGTAAGATTTCCATCAGAGGTAGGGTAGGTGCTCTTATTGCTGTAGGAGCAGGTTTTCATCAACAACTTACCGGTAGAGAAAATATTTATGTGAATGCTGCTATTTTAGGCATGAATAGAAGAGAAATCAATAAGAGGTTTGACCAGATAGTAGAATTTGCTGATATAGGAGATTTTTTAGATACGCCGGTTAAATATTATTCCAGCGGCATGTTTGTAAGGCTTGGATTTGCTATAGCAGTACATTGCGAGCCTAATGTTTTATTGGTGGATGAAGTGTTGGCAGTGGGGGATATTGGTTTTCAGAGTAAATGTTTCAACAGATTGGGAAAATTGAGAGAGAATGGAATTACCACTATTTTAGTTTCACATAGCATGCAGCATATATTGGGATTTTGTGACAAAGTATTCTATGCTAATGGAGGAAAGAGGAGATATTATGGAGCGACAGATAAAGCTGTAGAAATCTATCAAGAAGATATGAGTGTTAAGAAGAATTTGCCATGCGTTCAATTTGGAGTTGATGAAATTATGGGTTCTGGTAAGGTAAAAATTACGAGAGCTGAGTTTTTGAAAGAGAATGAAATACTTGCAAAACGAATAAATGCCAAAGATTTTTCGACACTAAGGCTATTCTATTCAGCTGATGAAGATATAGGACCAGTAGAATTGGATGTTGCAATTAAAATCGGAAACGATATATTTTTTAAAGCAAGTAGCAAAGCTTATGATAAAGAATTAATAATACATAAGGGGAAAGGTTATATTGATACGAATTTTAAGAATCTACAAGCCAATAACCAGACGCTTTTGTTCACTGTTGCCTTATGGCAGAGCGACAGGACAGAGCTTTTTGATTGCAAAAGAGAAATACCTTTATTTGTTGTGGGTAATTTTAAATCTAGTGGGAGAGTTTTATTGGACATAGATTGGACACTTTGTCAATATGGAGAACTTACTCATGATGTTAATTTGTAAAATAAAGAATAAAATTCCAAGCTTAAATATAGCCCTTGATTGTGTTAATTTTACTCTGAGATTTTCTAAAAAAATCAAGAGAGCTTTAAAGCTATATATTAATAAACCAGACAACCTGGATATTGTGACAGAAGTGGAGATTGATAACCTTCGAAGGGGTGAAGCACCAGAAGAATACAGGCAAGATTACATCAGAAATGGATTCCCAGTCCACAATCTTTCTATACAAGAAACTGCACGATTTCAATTTATTAGAGATTATCAAAACAACGCAAAGTTAAGATTTGCAGATACTTGTTACTGGAAGCTAGCAGATTTTAGTTTAGCAATACATAAGGAGAGAGTTGGCGGGATCTATCTTCACAATAAAAGAGAGCCTATATATTCAGCAACGCAAATGTGTAACAATTTTATAGAACTTTACAAAAAAATAAAGTCCAAAGGAAAAATTGATCTAATAAAGGTGATGGCTACTTATGATGGAAAGTATGTAATAATCGATGGCTTACATAGAGCTGCAATTGCTCACGCCTTAGGATTTAAAAAAGTTGCTGTGAAAATTGTATCTGTTGATAGCAGGCTACGGGCACTAATGGAATTACTAAAGGATGCATATCCAGCAGAAGGAACAAATGCTTTATATGCCCCTCTTGACCATGCAGTATTTAGTAAATGGAAAACTTCAAGGAATAAGACCAGATGGATGTTAATAAAAGACGAATTTGCTTGGAAAGGCAAGAAAATCTTAGATATTGGTTCGTATACTGGATATTTTTCTCATAAAATTGCAAATTCAGGAGCCAAGGTGACCGGGATAGACATAGATGATAAAAGATTAGATCAGGCTAAAAGGATAAATATTTTATTAAAGTCTAATGTCGAATTTATTCATGCAGATTTTTTTGAATATTTAAAAGACAAAAAAGTTGATGCCATTCTTTTTTTTAGCGTATTGCATTGGATATTAAAAGATAGAGGAATGGATGGTGTGCGTGAAACATTGCAGTTGCTTTCCGCACAGTCTCCTGTGATGTTTTTTGATATGGGTCAAGATAATGAGCCGAAGATGCGAACCCAAGAGTGGACTCACGGTCTGACCATCAACAAAAAAACCATACCGGATTTGATTATTTCAAACTCAAGATATAAATACTTTAGACATTTAGGTACAGGTGATACCGGGAGAGATGTGTTCAAGTTCGGTAGGGAAGCGATATAATCTAATTTAGAGAATTGTTTATATTTAAATGCGCAAAAGAATGAAAATTGGATAGGTAACTAAATGAATATTAGCCATAAATGTAAAGAAGTTTTGAAGCAGGTTTTTCCTGGGCTGTACTCACGTTGGGTTTATCAGAAACAATATTGGCTTAGTAGAAAGATAGACAGAGTTCTATCAAAACCTCAAGATCTGAAATATTATGATTCAGAGGAATTATTCGAACATCTTCAGGATAGATATTTGCCTCTGCCAGAATATGGATTTGATTCATGGAGCACGTGGAAACGAGGCACTAAACGTGCTTCCGTTCTAATGGAATCATTAGAAGTTTTGCGTAAACCTGAGTTGAGAATGCTTGAAGTTGGTTGCGGAGATGGTATGACAGGTTATGCTTTTGTCAACTATGGTCACGATGTGTCCTTAATTGATATTGATGATTGGAGAGATAAGCGGGCTAGTAATATTGATTTTGTTCGTTCTGATGTATGTTCAAGGCTTCCTTTTGATTCAGACTCTTTTGATATAGCTTACTCATTTAATACCTTTGAGCATCTTGGTAATCCTGAAGCAGCTTTAAGAGAACTTGTAAGCCATCGATTATTACATACTTTCCATCATAAGTAGCCTTCACCTTT
>JBHPFI010000046.1:0-7559 GCA_042572045.1 Candidatus Omnitrophota bacterium | reverse complement strand
CGATCTATCTCTAAATAGCGTAATGTTACATCCTTATCCTTCTGATAAGCTCTTCCTGTTTTCTTCTCTCGTTCTCAGCTTGCCTTTTTCTCTCCTCTTCCTGTCTGACTTCTTCTTCTTTTTGCCTTTTTAGTTCTTCTTCTTGCCTGGCTTTCTCTTCAGCAACTTGTCTTTTTAGTTCCTGTTCTTTTTTCTGGGCAAGGACACTTTTGCATTCTTCTCTTATCCCCTTAAGGAAACCTTCTGGAACATCCTTATCTGGATAAAGCTGGATCTTGACGTTGAGACAGGGGTATACCCCTGTCTCATATAGTTCTTTCTTCTCTCCGACTTGAAGTTCAAAGACACGCGATGAAAACCTTAGATCTGTATTCTGTATTAAAGCAGTCTTTGTGCCATTCAGATTCAATCTTAAAGTAGGGATACCTGAATCCAATGACTTTGCCCCAATAAAATCTAAACCCTTGATCTTGCTCAAGACCTGCCACTTTTGCGTAAAATCTAAAAACTCTGCCTCATTCGCTTTTGCGTCAAACCAGGCACTATATAACTTTGATAAAAATAAACTGCCCTTTAATGCATCTATCCTGACAGGTCTTTTTACCTCTAAACCTACCATCCATTCTAAATCATTATCCTGACCTAATTTAATGGACCAATGCTGGACTATAGGTAGATTTTTAAATCTTGCATGTAATTCCAATCTATCTTCTATGGCCTTACATCTTATATGAGTCTCGGATAAGCTATACCACACGCCCTCTGAGAGAACTGAAAAATTGAAACCTCTGGCTTTAGTTAGTTCCCTATCTTTAAAGCATAAGCCTATTTCATTCTTTCTGCCTACGTAAAGGCTTATATCATCTCTTTCAACTCTTTTTAATCTTTTTATGCTATCCATAAATGACCTCTTCATATCAACTAATTACTTTTATTTGTCCTTCAAAATACCTACCCCTTCCAGAAGCATCTTCGTTATTTGTATCCAATTCACACTGAAGAATCCTGGCCTCAAACAAGTCATCCGTGTTCTCGATTATGCAATGGCGACCCTGGCAATTCTCTGAACAATTAAAAAGAATAGACGGCAGTGTCTTTTTGTTGAATATACCTCTGGCAAGCCTGCGCTTTTTGATGCCAATGGTCGATTTTACATCGCCTGTCCATAACCTGTCCCATAAGAAACCATTATGCTTACTAAAGGTTTTAGGGAAATTGCCATAAATATTTTTATTGGCAAGCCATTCTTTATATAAGTCAGACAGCATTAAACTTACCTGAGCCCTTTCCAATCTAACATCTTCCCATAACTTCTGTGTGATTATCCACGAAATCGCCGTTTCATTCAATAGAAAAATTTCCCATGTCTGTACCACAGGTATCCATGGCCAATGACCAATAGCTTTTAAGCTATCTTTTTTCGAAACCAAAATCTCCCAAGAGGCCTGTGACGAATCATGCCACATCCCTGAAGACAACATCGAAGTATATAAAGCCATGCCCTTGGTCAACTCCACTCCTTTCCAAAAAAGCCTTGCCTTGCCATGGCCAAAAGTTAATGATATCTTAGAATGACCTATTTTGTAAACTGAATCCTGCCTGGCCTTAATAATATTGGCCCTTTTATCAAGCATTTCAGCAGGGCTTGGTTCTGCTTCCTTGTTACCAATAAGTTCTATCTCGCCTCTGAAATATCTGCTTTCTGTTGATTGCGCTTTAACGTCTTCCTTACGATCTATCTCTAAATAGCGTAATGTTACATCCTTATCTATTCTGGAAATATAAGAAGCTGCAGGCCCTTCATTATCGTGGCTGAACAATACACCAGGTAAGACAAAATAGCGATCGCGATAGACAGCCTGCAGGCCTATACAATCGTTTATATATCTATCCAGAATGACTGCACTGCCCTGTTTGCCCAGTTTTTCAAAATTTCCTTTTTCTCCTCTAGTCATCCATTCCTTATATCCATCGGTCAGTATGATTTCAGCCTGTTTGTTTTTTATTTTCAGCTCTTCGTAAAATTTCATATCTATATACCAAAGAAGTCTATTCTTATCCTTTAGCTCCAATCTCCAGATTTGAACAAATTTAGGCTTATCCTCCCATGAAATAGTAATAACAATTTTTTCATTTTTTTCCTTTTTGATCAACCAACGGCCATCCTGTGCGCTGTAATCCCTGCCTTGGACTACAAATTTAGTGTTCAGGCCTACCCCTCTGGTAATCAATGTATCCTGCCAGTATAGTTCAACTTTGCGGTCTTTACAAAAGAGGCTCAGGGAATCTCGATGCATAATCGTAGATTCTCGTATTGTCTGCTTAGTACCTTCAAGATAGTCTATTAAGTCTTTTCTTTCTTCGTTATCAAAGATCTTCACCCTTGCAGCAAAACATCTGTGCTGATCTGCGGTTTTATCTATATTGGAACTTTCAGGAAACACATCACACGCTATAGCCCTGCCGCTAACATCAGCCCCTGTGTTACTGACCTGACATACCATTTTTATGTTATCGTGCACTCTATCGAAAACAATCGTAGGTAAAGATTCTCTTATTTTATCATCATCTTTAAAACCTATCAGGCTATTGCGGGAATCATCAACCATGCAATACTCCCATTGCCATGCATAATTAAACTTCTCAGGAAAAGGCGTTTCCTCTTTCAGGGTAAACCAGCTTTTAAATCCCCCTGTCAAAAGAACTGTTGTCCTTACTTTTTCTATAGCGACTTCTTTGGATATACTCATCGCTATATCCCAACTAAATTCTTTCTCATTTACAATAACTATCCTCCAGTGCTGGGTAAGCGGAAGATCCGGCCATTTGGCTGTCGCTATAATCTCCCTGTCCTTCACCAATTCCTGGACCTGCCATTCAGCCAGCGTGGATGGATATTCCTTGTTTGGCAAAAATATTATATTATGCCCGGATAATTGAGATGTAATGGTTCTATCCTTCCATCTTAAGATAAGCCTGCCGTTATTAAACACTATCCCTAAGGGGCCGTTCTGCAAAATAGCTATTCCGTTCTTATCTCCAGCGGATTCTTCGTAATAACTACTTACCTTATCGATAGGGCCTTCCTTGATAAGTGTGCCTTCTCTGATAAAAATTCCCCTTGTACATAATCTTTTCACCATCTCCATGTCCTGAGAAATAAAGATGATGGTCTTTCTCTTTTCTTTAAGTTCAAAAATCTTGTTGACGCATTTACGTTGTGCGTGTATATCCCCTACAGCAAAGGTATCATCTATAAGCAATATATCCGGGTCTACATGTATTGCGATAGAAAAAGCTAACCTCATATACATACCAAGAGAATAAACCTTTACAGGCGCATTTATGAATCTGCCTATCGCGGCAAAATTTACTATATCACTATATCTTCTGTCAATCTCGTCCTTTGACAATCCGAACAATGAAGAAATATGATAGATATTTTCTTTTCCTGTCAGATCCCTTTGAAAACCAGCGCCTATCTCCATCAACACAGAAACAGTCCCATTTACTTTTAAAACACCCTTGTCAGGCCTTAGCATTCCAGCTATTATCTTAAGTATCGTTGTTTTTCCGGCGCCATTCTCACCTATGATACCGGTAACTTCACCTTCTCTAATGTCTATGTTTACGCCTTTAAGAGCCCAAAAATCTTCAGGCACAGTCCTGTTATTCTCCTTAAAGTTCACTCTGTACTTCAACCAAACATCTTTTAGGGATATCACGTTCATATGATTAAAGAATGTTTTATATGTGTTTTAGTATATCCGCTTCTCTGCTTGCAAAAAAAATATAAGCACCTGTTATACTGGTTAGGGCGAATCCGATTGCAAACAACCACATGCGTATCTCGCCAAAAGAGGCATGGTAAAGCAAAGATCTATAAAGAATCATATAAGACGTTCCAGGATTTGCCATGATAATCCACCGATAGTTCTCAGGAACAGCCTCTAAAGGGTAAAAAATAGGCGTCATCCAGAATAAAAACATGATACCGATGCTTAAGAACTGCGACAGGTCTCTTAGGTAAATATTTACTATGCTGAACAACATAGAAACTCCCAATGTAAAAAGAAGATGCAAAAACATCAGCAAGGGTAATAGTGTTAAACATTTTACTATTGCTGTGTTGAATAGAACAAAAATCGGAAGCACAAACAGAAAACCCAACAAAAAGATTACAAAATCCGTAAACACAATGGATATCGGTATGACCTCCTTGGGAAGGACAAACTGACGCAACATATCGGCGTTACCCCTCATTGAATTAGTGCTTTCGCATATAGAATTAATAAAAAAGAACCAGGGTAAAAGAGCGCTTAGCGCCATCAGAGGATAATAAGGTATCTTTGTTTTAGCTATCTGTGTAAAAACAAAACTCACTGCAGCCATCATCAATAAAGGATTTATGACTGCCCATGATATTCCCAGCGCCGATCCAATATATTTACCCCTCAGATTATTGACTACCATGCTCTTTAGGATCTGTCTCTGTTTTATTATCTTTGCTATTCTATCTGTAAAACGCATAATAAAAATCAACCCATCTGTTCATAAGACGCCTTTAAAAAAGATGCTTTTTTTATCTTTGTCCAGTAAGAAAGAGCCTTTCTATCTATCCTTTGGTTCAAGAAGTCTTTTCCAAAAAGCCTTAATAAAAGAGCTATCGGCGTAAATATCAAATAAAAGGCTACCAGCGAAGTAATAACATTTACCAACTGGCCGATAATTAAAATAACATTATCTAAAATCTTTTTGATGGGCGTCAGTACCGATGGATACAGAATAGCGAAGGTTAAGTTGAAACACCCAAATGCCGTAAACCACATAAAATGGGTTCTACTTCTGTAGAACACAATTGCGCCTAGTATATTCATGGCCAATGCAAGGCTAAAACCGAATCGTCTCATCTCTTTTAGCTTCTCCCTTTTCTCCTCAGGCAAGTGCACCTCTTTGAAAGTTGTTATATCTACAAATACTCTTGATAGCTTTCTGGCATTTAGTTTTGTCCTACCTCTTTTTCGCTGTCTTAAAATTATAGGCATTTCCCTTATCCTGAAATTCTTAAAATATGCTATATACATGATCTCTTCTATTATGGCAGGACCTCTTGATATAAGCGAATCCAGATCAATCGAGGAAATAACATGTCTTTTGAAACATCTGTATCCTGAAGTACAATCTTTTATTTTCAAGCCCAGATAGTTTCTTACGAAATAATTTGCTGTTCTTGATAGAAGCTTTCTTAAAAAACTTCTTCCTTCATCCCTGCCATCTTTAACGAATCTCGAACCTATGACTATATCATTATCTTCCGCTTCTTTCAAAAACTCTGGTATATACTTAGGGTCGTGCGAAAAATCTGCATCCATCTCCATAATATAATGGACATCTTGCCTTTTTAGTGCCTCTTTTAATGCAGATACAGTACTCTCCCTGTGTACCGCACTGTACATTACAGAAACTCTATTATCGTCTTTAGCGATCCTATCTGCAATAACACCTGTGCCATCAGGAGAATTGTCATCAACTATGAGAAGATTTACATCAGGGGCATACCTGAATATCTCAGAGACAAGCCTCTCTATATTATCCTTCTCATTATATACAGGGATTATGATTATAGTATCTGACATAATTATTCTGATTACTATTAGTAACTTTAAAAACTAATCGAGCTCAAAGTACTCTTTTGTCCTATGTTTTTCTTCTGATTGCGCCTTCTTATCCAATATAAAACTCCCCATTACAAGATAGTCCATATCCGTGCGCATGAAACATCTGTATGCATCATCCGGGGTGCAAACTATCGGCTCGCCTCTTACATTAAAGGATGTATTTATCACTACAGCACAGTCTGTCTTTTTATAAAGCTCGCTTAATAGATCGTAGTATATTTGATTCCCTCCATCCCTTGATACAGTCTGAAGCCGCGCGGAATTGTCCACGTGTGTAACAGCCGGGATATCAGAGCGGATTGTTTTCAGCCTCTCAAATCCTTCTGGCTCCTTATCAGGTTTTGACTTTAAATGACCATCTTTAACACTGGCCACTAAAAGCATATACGGGCTCTCGCGGTCTATATCAAAATAATCCTGTGTCTTTTCTGATAACACTGTGGGCGCAAAAGGCCTAAAAGATTCTCTAAATTTTATCTTGAGGTTCATGCAAGACTGCATATCTAGAGACCTGGCGTCGCCTATTATACTCCTTGCGCCCAGAGCCCGGGGCCCGAATTCCATTCTCCCCTGGAACCAGCCGATTACCTTTCCGCCGGCAATAAACCCTGCCGTTCTTTTTAATAATTCATCGCGCGAATATCCCTGATAAGGGATATTGTTTTTCTTCAAATAATCCTCGACATAACTATCAGGATACGCTGGACCCAAATAAGAACCCTTCTGTCTATCTTTGGCATCATCCGCATACCGCTTGTTGCCAAGGTATTTATGCCATATGCTCAGGGCTGAACCAATCGCCCCTCCTGCATCGCCTGCCGCAGGCTGTATCCATATGTTCTCAAAAGGGCCTTCTTTTAATATCCTGCCGTTCGCCACGCAATTCAACGCAACGCCTCCGGCAAGGCAAAGATTCTTCTGGCCTGTAATTTTATAAACATGCCTTGTTGCCCTGAGCATCACTTCTTCAGCCACGACCTGGATGGATCTCGCCAAATCCATCTGCCTCTGAGTAATTTCTGTCTCGCTCTTTCTTGGAGGCCCTCCGAACAGCTTGTCAAACCTTCCATTCGTCATCGTAAGGCCGACGCAATAATTAAAATATTTCATATTAAGCTTGAAGGAGCCGTCTTCCTTCAAGTCTATAAGCTTCTTTAAAATCAAACCAACGTACCTGGGTTCGCCGTAAGGCGCGAGCCCCATGACCTTGTACTCTGCGGAGTTCACCTTAAAGCCCGTGTAATAAGTAAACGCCGAATATAAAAGCCCCAACGAGTGAGGAAATTTTATCTCATACAATAAGCTAATACCATTGTCCTTCCCGAGGCCAATGCTTGCTGTAGCCCATTCCCCCACGCCGTCCATGGTCAGTATCGCCGCCTCTTTAAACGGAGAAGGATAGAAACAAGATGCTGCATGAGACTCATGATGTTCTGTAAATAGAACCTTCCCCTCAAAATCTAATTTTTCGGATATCAATTGCCTCATCCAAAGCCTTTCCTTGAGCCATAACGGAACGGCCTTATAAAAGGATTTAAAACCCAAAGGCGCGTAAGAAAGATATGTAAGAAGTATCCTTTCGAATTTTAAAAAAGGTTTGTCATAAAAAGTGACAAAGGATAAATCCTTTACGCCAATCCCGCCTTCCTCCAGGCAGTAGTTCATGGCGTTTGTCGGAAAATTAAAATCGTGCTTTCTGCGGCTAAAACGCTCCTCTTGCGCAGCCGCGATGATCTCGCCGTCCCTGATCAATGCACAGGCCGCATCATGATAAAAGCAAGAAATTCCTAAAATATAAACCGACATAAGTTTTTGCTTTTTTTGATTCGTCCGTCTTTATAGGCGAGTATGGATGCCAATTTGAGAAGTCAGGCTTTTAAG
>JBHPFI010000045.1:0-7667 GCA_042572045.1 Candidatus Omnitrophota bacterium | reverse complement strand
GCCTGCGATAGAGGCGGCTGGCAAGGTCCATTCTGACATGAAAAGGGGTTTTATAAGGGCAGAGGTCATAAATTTTGAAGATTTTATTAAGTGCGGCTCCATACATAAAGCGCGTGAAACAGGAATGCTGAAAGTGGAGGGAAAAAATTATATAGTCAAGGACGGAGATATAATAAATATAAGGTTTAATGTCTGAAGAGAATATCCGCCGGGGGTGGATTTATTGAAAAAGGGGGGAGTAATGCGTAAGGTAAGGCGGGCGCTTATTAGCGTATCTGACAAAGCTGGGTTGGAGGAGTTCGCAAAGGGACTGAATGAGTTGGGGGTAGAGCTAATTTCAACAGGGGGGACCGCAAAGCTTATAAAGAACTTAGGAATAAAAGTAAGATCTGTGTCAGATTATACTGGTTTTCCAGAGATGCTGAGCGGCAGGGTAAAGACATTGCATCCCAAGATTCACGGCGGTCTTTTGGCGCTTCGTGAAAACAAAGAGCATATGGAGCAGATTAAAAAACATAGCATAGAAATGATCGATATGGTTGTAGTCAATCTCTATCCATTTGAAAAGACAGTAGCCAAAGAGGGAGTTAAGCTGGAAGAGGCCATTGAAAATATAGATATAGGAGGGCCGAGCATGCTGCGTTCGGCAGCAAAGAATTTTAAGGATGTGGTGATTATATGCAATCCTGATAGATACGTCGGGGTGCTGGAAGAGCTGAAGAAAAACAATGCAGGGATTTCAGATGAATTGCGTTTCAAATTAGCCGTTGAGGTGTTTGAGAAGACCTCGCGGTATGACAAGGCTATTTATAGCTATTTAAAGGAACAGGGATCAAGTAGTAAAGAGGGCTTTCCGGATGCCCTGGAATTAAGTTTTGAAAAGACGCAGGGTCTGAGATATGGAGAAAATCCGCACCAAAAGGCGAGTTTTTACAGGGATAAGAATATAAGCGTGGCAGGTATAAGCAATGCAAAACAGCTGCACGGCAAAGAGCTATCCTTTAACAATATAATAGATCTCGATGCGGCCCTTGAGATAGTCAAGGCCTTTAAAGAGCCGGCAGCGAGCGTGATCAAACACACCAACCCATGCGGAGCAGCCCAGGCTGAAACCTTAAAGAAGGCGTATATTGATGCGTTGGATTGTGACAGGGTCTCAGCATTTGGCAGCATTGTCGGACTTAATAGAAAGGTAGACGCAGGCACTGCCGAGGCTATTGCCTCAGCAGGTTTTACAGAATGCGTTATTGCGCCTGGATACGACAAGGATGCCTTAGAGATTCTAGAAAAAAAGAAGAATCTGAGGCTGATAGATGTAGGAGATTTAGAGGGAACGGAAAAGGATTATGATTTAAAAAAGGTTGTAGGAGGGTTGCTTATACAGGACAGAGATATTTTAGAGATAGACGAGAAAGACCTGAAGGTAGCTACCAAAAAAAGGCCTACAGAGGAAGAGATAAAGTCCCTTCTCGTTGGCTGGAAGATAATAAAACATGTGCGCTCAAACGCAATAGTGCTCTGCAACGGCCTTAAGACAGTCGGGATAGGGGCGGGCCAGATGTCGAGGGTAGACTCAATGATAATAGCCATAAGAAAATCAAACGGACGCTGCAAAGGGGCCACGTGCGCAAGCGATGCGTTTTTTCCTAAGGAGGATGCTATAGAGGAAGCCAAAAAAGCAGGCATAACCAGCATAATACAGCCTGGCGGCTCTATACGTGACAAGGATGTTATAAAGGCATGTGACGAGGCTGGAATAAGCATGGTCTTTACCGGGACCAGGCATTTTAAACATTAACACCCTCCCTAACTTGACAAATCAGTCAATGACAAAAGTGTCAAGTTAAGCGTAACGCAGCAATTTAAATAGCTCAATGGATTACAATAAGACGCTGGAGTATATCGATTCCTTTATAGATTTCGAAAAGATACCGCACTATGATTACGCCTCTAGTTTTCGACTGGAGAGGATGCATGCCTTTTTGCAGGAATTGGGAAATCCTCACCAGGGACTCAATGTAATACACGTAGCCGGCTCTAAAGGCAAAGGCTCTACCTGTATTATTATAGCTTCTTTATTAAAACAAGCCGGATATCGCGTAGGATTATATACATCGCCGCATCTTTTGGAGGTGAACGAGAGGATTAGGATCTTAGGCGAAGATTCAGAATCTAGGACTCAACTTCTGGCGAGATTTGAAGGGGCAATAAAAAAAGAAGAGTTTGTCGAACTGGTTGAGAAAATAAGGCCGGTAGCCGAAAGGTTTAGAGACCATGAGACATTAGGTAGATTGTCATTCTTTGAAGTCCTTACGGCATGCGCGTTTTTGCATTTCAAGCGAAAAGAAGTCGAATTTGCTGTTTTAGAGACAGGGCTTGGAGGGAGGCTTGATGCGACAAATGTCACAATGTCTCTTGTATGCGGTATAACGAATATCAGTCTTGAGCATACTGATAAACTGGGCGATTCTCTGGAATCTATCGCCAGAGAAAAGGCAGGGATTATAAAGGTTGACGGTTTACGGTTAGGGCCTGACAGTTTGGTAGTTAGCGCTTCACAACAAAAAGAAGCAACAGATATCATAAGAAACGTATGTCAGGAGAAGAAATTTGGATTACGCGAGATAGGCAGAGACGTAAAATATTCTGTAGTATATTCCGGCAAGGACAAGCAGATTTTTAATTTGGATGGGCCAGGTTATTCTTACAAGAATCTGCAATTGAATCTGATAGGCGCTCATCAGGTGGAGAACGCAGCCATTGCCATAGCAATGCTAAGGTCCATAGATAAATGCATCTTAAAAATGGATGAAAAGGTGGTGTTTCAGGGTTTGAAGAACATATCATGGCCGGGGAGATTGCAGATCATTCAAGAAAGGCCATATGTCGTTCTTGATGGAGCTCAGAACGCTCATAGCATAAAAAGGATTTTAGCGTCAGTAAAGGAGATTTTTAGTTGGAATCGATTGATATGTGTATTCGGTATATCGCGCGATAAAGACATAAAAGGAGTTAGTGCGGAATTGGACAAGGTTAGCGATGTAGTAATTTTGACGAGATCCAGAAGCAGCCGAGCAAAAGATCCTATTTATCTAAAAGAGAATTTTTCAAAGGCTGCTGTTGAGCTAAGCGATGATGTAGAAGAGGCCCTGAAAACGGGTTTGGAGGCGGCAAATAAAGAGGATTTGATATTGGTCAGCGGGTCCCTCTATGTTGTCGGCGATGCAATTAGATATATGAATAAAAGGCCGCATGATGTCAGAGTTTAGGCTGAGGTCGGCAAACTTTATTTTTATTATTAGATGATTCTATGGCTAAAATACGATTAGATGATACAATCGTTGCGATTTCAACTCCCATAGGCGAAGGCGGCATAGGCATTGTACGCTTAAGCGGCAAAGATGCGCTTAAGATTGTCGACGAAATCTTTTTATCAGCGGACGGCAAGAAACCATCTGATTTTAGAACTTATACAGTTCATTATGGTCATATTATAGATAAAGGGAGCCGTAAAACAAATAGCAAAGGCCGGAGGATTGTAGACGAGGTCATCTTGACAGTTATGCGCGCGCCCAAGAGTTACACAAAGGAGGATGTTGTCGAGATAAATTGCCATAGCGGCATAGTCCCGCTGAAGAAAATCTTAGAGCTGGTTTTAATGAAAGGGGCCAGGTTTGCAGAGCCAGGAGAATTTACGAAGAGGGCGTTTTTGAACGGCAGGATTGATATACTGCAGGCAGAATCAGTAGCGGACATAATCAGGGCAAAGACAGATTTGAGCTTAAGGGCAGCCGTCAATAATCTCGAAGGTTCATTTTCAAGAAAGATCAAAGATATAAGGAGTGAGTTGTTGTGGGCATTGGCTCATATCGAGGCCTCTATAGATTTTTCAGAGGAAGAAGATGCGGATGATGTAAGAAGAAGAGATGTTTTTAATAGACTTAAACAGGCGAAAAAGGATATAGAAAGATTGGTAGCTACGTCTTACAAAGGGAAAATTTTACGCCAAGGCATAAAGACAGTAATATGCGGGAGTCCAAATGTAGGCAAGTCCAGCCTGATGAACGCAATGCTTAAAGATGCGAGGGCCATTGTTACGCATCTACCAGGCACTACAAGAGATACTATAGAGGAGATTGTCAATATAAAGGGTGTGCCAGTGGTTCTCGTAGATACAGCAGGGGTAACTAAGGCTAATCATCCTGCTGAGAAAGAGGGCGTGAAAAGGAGCCATTTTTCTATGCAGAGGGCGGATCTGATTCTTCTCGTTTTGGATTATGGCCGCAAATTGAATAGAAATGATTTGAAACTTATGCATAGCATCAAAGATAAAGAGAATATAATAATAGTTATAAACAAGAAGGATTTAAAGAGGCGTATAGATCTCACGGCGGTCAAAAAGTTTTTTCCAAAGACACGCCTTGCGCATGTATCTGCGATTAATTTTTCAGGCATTAATAAATTGGAAAATACAATCAGGGATGTTGTATTCAAAGGTAGCGTTCCGACAACAGATTGCCCGACTGTCTCCAATGATAGACAGCTGGCAATATTGCGGGCTTCTCTCGAAGATATAGAAGCAGCATTAGCTTCTTATAAAGATAAAATGTCAGTGGATTGTATTGGCGTATGCGTTAGATCGTCTATTGAGAGCCTTGGCGAAGTAACAGGTCATAACATAACCGAGGAAGCCCTCGGTAGGATATTTTCAGAGTTTTGTGTAGGAAAGTGAGTCCCCGTCCTTTTGGTTAATTTCATATTAGAATCACATGGCCCAAAAGGGCGGGGACAAGGACTCATTTTAGGAGGATATGACATGGACAAGAACAAGATAAAAAAGGCGATAAGGATGATATTGGAAGCAGTCGGAGAAAATCCAGACAGACAGGACCTTAAGAAAACCCCTGAAAGGGTTGCCGATATGTATGAGGAGATATTCAGTGGCATTTCAAAAGATCCTGCAAAGGAATTAGAGATACTCTTGTCTGAGAAGCATAATGAGATTGTGCTTTTAAAAGGCATACCTTTGTATTCTGTGTGCGAGCATCACCTTCTGCCGTTTATAGGTAAGGCCCATATAGCGTATGTCCCTAAGAATAATAAAGTCACAGGGCTGAGTAAATTAGCTAGAATAGTGGAAGTCCTTTCCAAGCGACTGCAGGTTCAGGAAAGGTTGACTACTGATATAGCTGAGATCGTGATGAAGAAATTAAAGCCAATGGGCGTTATGGTTATTATTGAGGCAGAACATCTTTGTATGAGTATGCGAGGGGTGAAAAAATCCGGGGTCTTGACAGTCACGAGCGCCGTCAGGGGTATTTTTAAAGAAAACCCTAAAACGAGAGCTGAGACCATGGCCTTAATAAAGAATTGAATAAAATCAAAGTTGTTTTAAAAGATGCGGAGGTATCACCATGAGGATAATATTTTACAAAATTATCATCATTTCTGTTGTTTTTTCTTTTTTGGGCAGTTGTTCATTTTATGATAGTGATATTGACAGGGGCGTTGTCGCGCAGGTGAATAAATACAAGATGAAGGTAGAAGACCTGAAGGATGAATTAAAGAATATGCCTTACGATGAGATCTTTCTTTTAAAAACAGACCAGGGCAGAAGGGAATATGTAAATAGACTCTTGGAAAAACAGGTTTTGATCCAAGAGGCGCAACGACAGGGACTTGATAAAGAAAAGGATTTTATGAAAACAATTGAAAATTACTGGGAGCAAGCACTATTAAAGCTTTTGCTTCAGAGAAAAAGTAAGGAGATATCAGGATTGATTTACGTTTCTGACAGCGAGATAAATAAATATTATAGAAATTCCGGAGAAAAGGCGCCCTTTTCAAAGGTAAAAGAAGATATAAAAAAAGCCATAAGGCAGGAAAAAGAGACAAAGGCAATGGATGCGTGGATACAAGAATTGAGAAAAAGGGCGCATATAAGAATCAACGAAGAAGTTTTTAAAGAGGCATTTTCTGATTAGAGAGCGAGATTTGGGTTATTCGTATCTCAATTTTTTTGAAAATATATGGATAGTTTTTTTAATCAAAGGAGGAGATTATGAAAGTTAAACGCAAGAATTATTTTATAAACAAAACTTTTCAGGCAGAGTTTATATTTAAATTTTGTATATTGGTCGCGCTTGGATGTGTGGTTTTCGGAATAATCCTTTATTCATTTTCAAGCCGCACCCTGACTACCTCGTTTGAAAATTCAAGATTGGTGGTAAAGAGTACGGCTGATTACCTGCTGCCCGGACTCTTATTCGCCGGCGTGATAGTAGGTTTAGCGACAGCAATAGCGGCGGTTTTTACTGTGCTCCTTATGACGCATAGAGTAGCGGGCCCTATGTATAGATTTGAAAGGTACGCCGAAAAGGTTGGCTCCGGAGAGCTTTCTGCAAATTTAAAGATTAGAAGAAAAGATCAGTTTCAGAGCATGGTGGGCGTTTTTAATAAAATGTCCCATGATCTTAGCCTGGGGCTTTTAAAGGTGATAGAGGTTTCAGATAAACTGGACAATTTAATAGAGCAATTATCCGAGAGCTCAAAGAGCGAGATGCTTTTAAAGGAAGATATAAAGAAAGTAGTTTCTGAATTAAAAAGAGACAAACAGGATTTGAAAAAGGCACTTACGTATTTTAAAATCAGGACCTGATAGAAACAGTATGAGATTTGAAAAAAGTTTTGCTTTATTAATTTTGTGCTTCGTGTCTTTTGTTATCGTTGACTATGCATATCCGCAAGAGGAAGAAAGGAATGTGTTTTCAACCAGGTTTTGTACTGTTTTTTATGAGGAGGATGTTGATTTGAAATCGGTTAACAGGCGCATCAACCTTAGATTTTCTGATTTTTACAATCCAAGGACATTCCGGAACAAAGCGGCCATCTCTATAGATGAGATTTTATCGGAGAAGCTTGATGCGATTTTTGTCAGAGTCGAGGATATACTGGATATGTACCCTTCCAAAATCCATGTCGCCATTAATATCTATAAAACCAAAGAAGGGCTCGATGCTGCATACAGGGAAATTTTTAACGAGCCTAACAAGGCACCTTCATTTTATGTTTATAAAACAAATACCATATACACGACAGAAAAAGTTGTAAACGAGAGGATATTTGCGCATGAGATGGCGCATTGTATAATAGACCACTATTTTGTTATCCTTCCCCCCAGAAAAATCCAGGAGATGTTAGCCGTATATACAGACGTGCATTTAGAGGATTGAGAAAGATAAGTCGTGTATTCCTCTTTATGTAGTAATACTTGAAGTCCAATATTTGCTATGATACAATCCTATCTATGCGTATAAGCAGGAAGATAGGTCTTAGTTTTTTTATAACCTTTCTTTTGGTAATCCTTCTTGGCGGACTTTCCATTTATAGTCTAAGGCATATATATATAGAGTTGAGCCAGGTTTTTGCAAAAGATTTACCCGCTTCCATATCTACATACCAAATTGCCATTTCAATGGAGAAAACCCTCTCCGAATTAAACAATTTTTTGATAACCGGTAATGAAAATTTTAAGATTAAGTATAAAGGTTCGTATAAAAAAATGCAGAACGATATCTCGCGCCTCAGAAGCTTTATCATTAAAGAAGAAGAGAGAATGCTTTTTGAAGAAATGGAAGTGGGTAAATCTTTTGCAAAAACCTGGCTCA
>JBHPFI010000044.1:0-8565 GCA_042572045.1 Candidatus Omnitrophota bacterium | reverse complement strand
CTCTATGACAGAGGCAATCTGGATGGTTCAGTAGAACAACTATATAGGAGACAAGTTAGGTATTGGTGTATAAAAGCGATTAGGAAAAATCCAGCCTACGCCCCGACTTGGGCGTTATTGTCAGAGGCCTACATATGGATTGCTACGCTGGGGGGCGAAAGTAAAGAAATACCGAGAATGGACGTTTCGGTTGACGAGCAGGATATTATAGTTGATATCGAAAGACAGGGGAGCAGTAAACGTCGTAACCCGACGCTGGCTTTTACCAAAAAGGCGATTGAATGTCTCAAAAAAGCGATCGCAATTGATCCGCAGAGGAAATACAGCTATCGATTAATGGAATTTTATCGCCTTAGAAATGAAGAATACGGGTCAATATCCTTTTAACTTGTAGAATTGGTAGGGAATAGTACAATATAGTTAATAAGCGAGGAGGCAATAAGATGAATACACAAGATTGTTTAACGGTCGAAGAGTTTATAAAATATCTTAAAGAGCAGAAGAATATAACAGTAACTAGAAGGACTCTGAGGTATTATGCACTCAATAGGATATTCCCTCCTCCTGCGAAAAAACACGGCAACAGAGGTTATCATAGTATTTCGCAGATTCCTCAGCTAGAAACTATTCTCTTGCTCAAGTCATAAATCAATAAAAGAGATTAGAGAGATTTTAGACAAAGGGATCCCCATAACTAAAGAAGGATTAAATAAGCTACAAGATGGGCTTATAGATCACATTAGGCAGATATTGATTGATGAGATACTGAGGATCGTATCAACTAGCACCAACTTTTTAATAGTACCCTGTCATACTTCATAACTCACTCTTCTAACCTCACTCCTTTAATATAGTCTTCCGCTACCTTGATCCTAGCTTCTTCTATAGGATCATTCTTATCCACTACCTTTAAGTATTCTTCAAAATATTCTATGGATTCAGTTATTCTGTCACCTTTACTATAATAAAGTGCAAGCCAGTAGTAGGAAGGGGCGAACTTTGAGTTTGCCTCAATAGCTTTCTTCAAGTATAATTCGGGGTTATCCATGTGGAGCAGCCCCAGGTTATACCAAGACAGATAGAGTTCCGGATCTAATTGAACGGCCTTATCGAAGAAAATAACAGCTTCTTCCCATTTATCTCGATGTAAATAAGTTCTCCCCAACAGTTCGTATGTCTGGGCATCGGTTAAATTGTATTCTTTCTTCAAATCCTTAAACAGGCGTTGTTCAATTGATTCTTCCGCATATATATTCAGGCACAGTCCTGTTATTACCATCAGCATAATAATAATTTTCATATCCTTTTATCCTTTCTAAGTCAAACAATCCTCCGATTATTTGTCCCCCTCTATACTAGCTTACATTCTGATCAAAATATGGGGGAGGATTATTTGCCCGCATATCGCAGATAATACCCCGACCTCTTTCTGATCTCCGAATCCTTAGCACCTTCCGGACGACCAAGCTTCTTGCCCTGACGTTTCGCTCGTTCAAGACCAGCCTTGGTCCTTTCAGCGATCCGGCGTCTTTCTTGCTGCGCTACCCAAGAGAATATTGCAAGCAACAACTGTCCCAATCCTTCATCGCGAGTGTCGAGCCAGCTTTCCTGTAGAGACTTAAGAGCCGCACCATTTCTTCTAAGGCGCTCTAAGTAACCGAGAGTGTTCGAAATGCCCTCCCGGCTTAACCGGTCAAGAGCCCATACAAGCAATAGATCAAATTTCCGCTTCTCTGCATCGCTAAGCATTCGTAAAAAGTTTTCTCTGTCACCACTGCCACCCGAGGCAAGATCAACATACTCTTCCACAATTTCCCCGCCAAGAGCTTTTGCATAATCCCGCAACGGATTAAGCTGATTCTTTATATCCTGTGATTCATCATTTTTACTAACTCTTGCATAAATAGCGATCTTTTTCACTGCTTGACTCACCTACCCTTCATTATGTACATTATTAATTCTCTAGTTTCTTTAAGTAGAGCTTGTTCTTGTTGATGATATTCGGGATTATCTTTAGTAACCACTTCGCCATTTGGTCTAACCCATCGGACCATTTTATTATCCTTAAAATAATATTTTTCTTCCTTAATCTTATCAACCTCTCCAATTGGCTTATGATTATAACTTATTGGATATTTATACTTTGATGTTTCGGATATAACAAATATTAAACTGCCTTTCCAGAGATAATATTCTTCTATCTCCTGTCCTGTCTCACCATAGAATCTCTCTATTATCTTCTTAAGCTCACTGCCATCAAAATAACCTACAATAACACCGCCTTCCGTTGATTTGTCCATTACATCGACTTCTACTTTTCTGTATGATTGAAATGTATCAATGGCACCACATTTTTCTCGTATGTCTTGGATTGTTTTATCATCTTGGGCGAGTAACATACCGACATTAAAAGATATTAGACTTAAAATAAGAAGTAGAACCTTTACCACCTGTCCCCCTTTATTGCTTTTGAATATCCAAAGATATGCTCCCCTAAAACTCAGAACTAAATAAATACAACTGCAAATAATTATAACTGTCATGCCTCGCTGAATACCGATTATCAACCATATCACATTGGCAATAATCGCAAATAACCAAGTCCAGTTATTCTTACTCCCTGTGAGGTATATGCTAATAACGGTTACAGCGATGACAACAATCTCTAGCCTATTCATCTCAACTTAACCTTCCATAAAGATAAAGCCCAAGACTCCAGAACCGAAAGTTTCTCGGTCTCGGCTTCGCAGCCGAATCTTGGGCTTTGTTTGTTGTTTTTGCCTGTTTATTCTGGAGTTTTAAATTCATTTTGTTAAATTTACGCTAGAGAAGCCCTAGAGCATTCGATTTTGTTTTTCCGAAGAACTGCCCGAAAAAGAATCGATCGAATAAACTAGCACCGTTTCTTAGTAAAAGAGAGTTGTTCTAGGTCTTCCTCGCATCCGTTTTTGCCAAACTGTTAAACTTTGGCAGTTTCTCTTGTTCCCACCCTTTAAAATAACAAATTCTTGGGTGTTTTGTTGCACAAAAAGTGGAGATAGAATTTTTGCCCTTTAGGAAGCTTTCAGAGGGGTTATTACTGAAATTTTGAAGGATTTTGTCGGAAAATTCGGAAACAACTTAACTGCGGGCAATAGAGGCGTGAAAATGACCAATCTAGGGAAGGTCGCCAAAATTGATGTTTTTGACCTACCCTGTAACCGTATATATATATTTTCTTCCCTACGAAAAATTGTGGAAGGGAAGAAGACTATATCTAAGGGCTCTATATTGTAAGCCCCTCAGCATCAACATGTCCTAATGCTTTCTTAATTCGTTCATAATATTGCTGATGGTTCTCATATGCTCCAGGGTGATATTCAATGACGCTTTTGCTATGTGTATTCCCTTTAGGCAACCACCAATTCGCACGATTTCCCAACACTTTCAAACCTGAGATAATAATTGTAGGGTCTAGTAAGTCAATTTGTTTCAGTGTGACGTCATAAAATGGTCTTGCTGCTTCCACTAACTGTTGTGGCGTTGTGCTTCTACCTCCAGGATGCTTATTAATGTTAATCACTGCTATCTCGCGAAGGACTATTCTGATCTTATCAACTCTTTCCGCCCATTCACCCCACGGAATACCTTTTACATCTCCTAGCAAACCATGAGAAACCTTCACAGCTAATCCATAAGTTCTTTGCCATGTAGGACAAATTTCATTTGGATTAGCATCATCAGCAAGTTTCTTCAATAAGATTCTTAAATCCTGAGAATCATTATCTGGATTCGGTTTACCGTGCGTTTCTTTAAGAATCCAAAGAATACGAACACTGTTCTTGCTCCAAACTTCATTGTTCACTGCACCGTCCAATACTACCTCAGAATCTGAGTCTTGTAACTCCCTTATAAGATTTTCATGCTCCTTTAGATTCATAATGTCATCTTTCCAGACAGGTTTCGTTTAATTTCGCTAAGAAACGCCCCTCTACCATTCGAACGCTGAAAAGCCGAACAACGCCCCGCTGAAGTGTCGATCAACGAATGTAGGGCTCTCTAGGCGGCAAACTTTCGTCTCTGGAGTTTCGGTGGCAGGGAATTTTCCAAGTTTTCCTTAATCCAGTAAAATCATAACACCGTATACCTACGGTGTCAAGGTCGATAATATTCTGGGATAATACACCGTATGGATACGGCTATAAGATTAAAGTTGGCTAGGAAAATAAGGGGGCTGAGAAAGAAGAAAGGATTGACCCAAGAACGGCTATCAGAATTGTCTGGAATTGATTATAAACATATCCAACTATTAGAAAGCAACAAAGCACCTGCCGCTAAATTGGATACGATTGAAAAGCTCGCTAAAGCGTTTGGTACAAACCCTTCAGAGTTACTTAAATTTTAGCATCTTATATATCAAGTACCTGCCCATCTTTCAAGACTTCGACGTTTTTGAATAACTCTTTATATTTTTCCGCAAAAAATGTATGAATTGGAATCAGTGCCTTTGGATTTAATGCTTTTGCAAATTTTTTTAAATCTTCCCGTGTAGCATGGCCACTTGTATGTATATGTTCTATTGCCAGCCCTTTTTTTCTATAGTAATCTTTGAATTTATCTGTTAAGTATCCTTCCCACATAGAATATATTATCGTAGAACCTTTTGGATTGTTGATGCTTTTTAATATTTTTGGAAATATAGAATTATCTCTCGCAAGCATAAGTATCTTGCTCTTCTTTCGGTTTATCTCAAACATATCAATCTTGCTTCTGTTATAGACAAACAACAAGTCTTTATACCCAGCCTTTGCTAACACGTCAGCATGGTATTTTAAAAATTTTATCCTGATATTTTTCCAATCAAATTGAGGAATATGAATAGATACTTTCCTGAGGTTATCTAGTATAAATGCAGTATAAATATCTATTACGAAAATAGCGCCTATTCTAAGACAAGCCTTATATGCCGAAACCAATCTATCTATATTTTGGGATGAAGCAAAGAGAAACGTAATATTCTCGGCTTTTCTTAAGATCTTTGCTATCTTGGCTTGAACCTTCTCTTCAGTTTCATAAAGTTGTGGCTCCCTGCCAAGCATAGATCCTTCCATTAAAAGACAATCTATATCCTCAGGAGGATTATTTATCATGTCTCTAAATAGCATGCTTTTTCTGCCATGCCCTCTGAAGTCTCCGGAGTAAAAGACTCTCTTACCTTCTGCTTCCACCAAAAAAGCTCTAGCATCAAAAGCCGAATGGTCAACCAAATAAGGGGTTATAACAAAATCTCCTATTTTAACTTTCTTGCCCTTATCAATAGTTTTTGAATTTATAGCACCTACTTTATTCGGAATAAATATATTTGAAATTTTGATCAGCTGTTTCGCGCCTTTACTCATGTAGATAGGAATATCCGGATGCACATATCTAAGGAAACCATAATGATCAAGGTGAGAATGAGAAATAAGAATGGCTTCTATTTCTTTTGTTTCATCTCTGTAAAGCCCGGATATTTCAGGTAACAGCTTTAGTTTTTTTAATTCATCTAATGACTTGCCTTCTAATACCCTGGAATCAAACGGCTCTTTTTTATCATTTACAAGCGGCATTCCAAGATCAATCAAAAGCCGAGATTTTCCGGTTCTAAATTCTACGCAAGTTCCCCCGATTTCTTGTGTTCCGCGATGGATTATTATATTCATAGCATTTCTGCAATATATGTGTTTTTAATAGCGTTGTTCTTTAGCAACAAATTCTGCTATAAATGTTGCTTGGAATTTTCATTGAGCATTCTTCATCTTTCTAGCCAGATTCAACGAAGCATCAAGAATAATCTTCAATATTTCAGCATCTATCATATCAAATCTAACCATTACCTTGTTCGCGATAAGGTATTTATCATATATATCTGGAGACTTTTTAAGCTCTTCTTTATATTCACGATAAAAGACTTCCGGGATATTATAGGCTTCTCTCCATTTTTCTGACATAATCTCGATCTTCCTATCATACACAAACTGAATAGCAGTCCTTTTGTTGCCATATTTCAACCCTGCCGAGAATCCAACTTGGCCCATGCTAATGCTATCATCAATTTCAGATACCCATCTCGTCTTGAAATCTTCAATAATCTTTCCAAAGCTTTTATTTGCCACATTGCTTAGATACTGATCCCAGGATAACATCGGTTTTGATCCTTTGCTTTCTTTTGAGGGAGTTTCAGATTCAATCTTAGGGGCCCCTTTTCCTGAAGTAATTTCGATTTTTATTACGCTTCTTTCGATCTCCAGGGTGTTGGCAACGATTTTTGGTGTAATTATAGTATAGGTCTCATCATAGACGGTGGCGTTTAATTCAACCAAATAAATGGTGAAGGCAAGGTGTGGCGCTGATTGAATAGATTCTACCATTCCTAGAATATTCGGGCTTATAACATCTCCAACAATTAATACCTGGAAGTTTCCCTTTTCAATATTTTTAGCAAGAAGCGCCATAAACCTGTCATCATTCTTGATTTTTTCGGTAATAGTATTTTTTGGCATTTCCTTCCTAGATATGTTACCTAAAAGACTGTCAACAGTTTCATTGCTAAACGCCTTGACATAATCAATAGCTTGAGCAACAACAGTTCTATTGGACTCAGGATTTTTTATCAATTTAGTTTCTACGATAATTATTTCTGCATTTTCAGTTATGACTAGTATGTCTATAGGGCCACTAGGCGTTGGGTACTCTCGATATACTAAACAAATCTCGGAATCAGCTAATCCAAGTTCTGGTAAGTTTATAATAGTATTTGGATTGTCCGCAAGAATTTTTTGAAGAGAGGTTTCATTTCTTCCTTTAATTCCATATTCGTAGTCTTCTAATTTTACAGCAGACGTCGAGCTTAAACGATAGCTAGCCATTATTTACCTCCCAATTAAATGCTCCTTTTATTTTCTCCATCCATTCCCTAGACCATCCCCCGTTTTCTAGCTATTTTACCTGGCAAATTAGGATTCTTAAACTCCTTCATAATTCTACTCCAATCGCATCCATTTATTGCTCTGTCATCAATGTAGACATGCGCTACAAACTTTTCCATTTCAATATGATGAAAAGGAAAGCCGTGTTTTTTAAGCCACTTTTCCGTTGTTTTCTTACACCCATTATCTCGCGAGGTATAAAAAATAATTGTATGCCCTTGCTTGTGTAACTTTTTAACTGATTGCAAAGCACCTTTAATCGGTTTTGCCTTCATTAGCTCGCTTGGGTTGTCATCCGCCTTTGTAAAATCAACTGTGGAACAATTTGCTACTGTACCATCCATATCAATTGCTATAGTTAATTTCTTGCCTAAAGGTAGGTATTTCATTTCTTCAATACACTCCTTATTCTTTAAATTTTTCTTATAACTGTTTGTAAAAAAATGGTAGCGTAGGTTTTGCCGGACTTTCTGTTATTCGCAGAGTGGCGTACTGTCTTCTTAATGATATTTCTATATGTTCTTGATCTATATATTTTTTTAGAACTCTATCATGCTGTAACTTTTTCATTTCCTTTTCCCAATTTTCCTGCCCATATACAAGATTATCTCCTATGAAATGAAAACCTCTACCGGTTTTGATTAAGATACCGCCTATCTTCTTAAACGCAGATTCTATCTCGAAATTGACTGAATCGATATCTACCATAATAAGGTGTAAGGGGCTATACTGATTAATTCGACTATTAATTCCTAATACATAATTACGATATTTGTTCACTTTAAGCCCCTTAAGCATTATTTTCGAATGCTTTGCCAATTGCCTAGCTGTAAATATATTTAAATAAAATGGCGGGCACCAAAAAGTAAGACGCGTGTGGTGCGCATATGTCTTAGGGCAATATATATCGAAGGAAAAATCTTTTATTTTATCTGCATTATTTTTTGAAAAATCCTCCAATATTTCCCATATTTCAATTCTTGGAACTACTTTGAGACAAAAATCTACATAATTTTTAAGTACGTTTATTTTGCGCTTCACCATTCTGGGACTTGGTACGTGAAATGATTTATAATTATGTGTATTTCTTAAATTGTGGACGTAAGAATGAAATTCTACATACCTTCTAGGAAAATATTTTGATCTACCATATGCCCTATGTAGAACTCTTTCGACATTTTTATGGCTTGGATTCGTAGGTAATTTATCACACAGAAGAGCTTGGGTTAGGTAGAAAGAACAAAAATAAATATGAACTACAGCTTCTCTGAACAAGTTATTTTTTATTAAAACCTCTGCGGCTTCATATTCAGATAAGCCCAGTGCCAATAAAGTACTTGCTCTCCGCTTTTGTCTATAATTATATTTTTTCTTTTTCATATGCAGCTGCTATCTTAATCCGCTTTTAGTCGATAACCCTTTTTACCGTTTACACTTACTTCTTCAACTAGTTCCGAATCAACTAGGGCATTAAATAGATCATAGTATGTTTTTGAATGATATCCCTTTGTTGACATAAATAATACTATTGCTTTCATATCGATAGAACCGTTAGTAGTTTTTAATAATTCAATGACGCTTTTGCTATGTGTATTCCCTTTAGGCAACCACCAATTCG
>JBHPFI010000043.1:0-8589 GCA_042572045.1 Candidatus Omnitrophota bacterium | reverse complement strand
GCCGCTAAGTTCAATAGGTTTTTTGATTGTTTTCTGTTCCATTGTTTTCCTTTTTTTAAAAACTTAAATTTTTTTGCTGGATTTGATTTTATCAAGCTCTTCTTCCATGGCTCGTACCTTCTTATATAAATCCGGAAGATTTTGAACGCACGCGTGAATCCTCTTTGCCACTGTGTGCGATTTTGCAGGAAAGCCAGAAACGCAGGAATTTGGCGGGACAGATTTGGTAACGCCGGATTTTCCAGCAACAACAGTATTGTCGCCTATAGAAATATGTCCTATGACGCCGGATTGGCCTGCCAGAGTAACATTGTTACCTATAGTCGCGCTTCCTGATATTCCACTCTGTGCCACTATTATAGAATGCTCTCCTATTACCACATTATGAGCTATCTGAACAAGGTTATCTATCTTGGTCCCTTTCTTTATTAGTGTTTTATCAAAGCGCGCCCTGTCAATTGTAACGTTAGCCCCTATCTCCACATCGTCCTCTATTATCACGCTGCCTATCTGCGGGATTCTTTGATGCACACCCTGAACCGTAGAAAATCCAAAACCATCACTGCCTATAACTGTGCCGCCATGTATAATTACTCTATCATGTATCACCACGCGTTCCCTTATTATCACATAAGGGTAGATCATGCAGTTCTTCCCTATCTTTGCATGGTGGCCGACATAAGCTCCCGTATATAAAATAGTGTTTTCTTTTATTTCTACATTATCCCCTATGACAACATATGGCTGTATGGCCACATTGCGGCCAAGCCTTACCTTTTCTCCTATCACAACAGTTGGATGAATGCCTTTAGGCTTTTTTATCTCGTTGGGCGCCATTAGGGAAACCATCTTTGCAAATGCTATAGACGGATTATCTGTGCGTATAATAGGTTTTGGAGCTGATTTTACATCTTTAGATGTGATTATAGCGGCCGCGTGTGTATGATTCATAAGCGAGAGATACCTGGAATTTGCAACAAATGTAAGGTCACCTTCTCTGGCCTCTTTTATCCCACATACGCCTGTTACAAGGGTGTTTTTATCCCCTACGATCTCTCCACCTACCAAGAGGGCTATCTCTCCCAGTGTCTTTTTCATCTTCATCTATATCCAGCTCCTATTTTTCATACCTATCGTTCAATATCTTGATGATCTCATCTGTCAGATTCATTGTGTCGGTTCCATACAAAAGCACCCTGTCATTTAATATAATCGAATATCCGTGATTCTTTCCATACTCCTGTATCACGTCATTCATCTCTTTCAAGATGTCCCTGACCATATCATCTCTCCCTTTTGTAAGCTCGATCTTTGCGTTCTGGTCAAATTCCTGAAGGGCGCGTATTTTCTCTTCTATATCGCGTTCCTTTTTGCTTTTGGCCTTTTCATTCATAAGCGCTATCTCATCTCTCATCTTCCTTACTTCCTTGACCAATGTTTCCCTTTGCTCCTGCTTTATGTCACCTTTCTTTTCCAAATCCTTATCAAAATCTTTTGTCTTCTGATATTGATCGAATGACTTTGAAAGGTCCACAAATCCAATCTTAGTCTCTGATTGGGCAAGCGTTATACCTGTCACAGAAAGAAAAAACATAGCGAGCAAACTAAAAACTAAAATCTTTTTCATTAAATCCTCCTAATCTTGCGCAGCCGCGCTGCCCAACTTGACACTTTTGTCATTGACTACTTTGTCAAAAACCCCTGCTCATACTAAAATGAAACCTGCCGCCATCATCCTGATGCGGATCTGAGTTTAAAGGAAAACCAAAATCCAATTTTACAGGGCCTATTGGTGTTTTTATCCTGACACCGACTCCAGCGCCAAATTTGATCCCCGTTGTGGCAACGCCGTCTTTTGGCTTGCTGTCAGGCCTGCACCATACATTTCCCGCATCGATAAATAATGCAGCTTTTAGATTTTCGACTATAGAAAATGTAAGCTCTGCATTGCCCAATACAATAGTACCTCCACCTACTGGATCTCCTGATTGGTCTCTTGGGCCAACGCCGCGCTCCTTATATCCGCGTATGGTATACGTCCCCCCTGCAAAGAACCGTTCATAAATAGGCACCTTTACTGAATCACCGTATGAAGTGACAATTCCGCTCCTGAGCTTTAACTCCAGCACAAACGGACCTATAGTAGAATAATGGCTGGCGGAATCAAAAAACTTTGCAAAATCCCTGTCTCCTCCTATAAACCCACCAGCTACTTCAATGGAACCGCTCAGTACATGTCCTTTTGTAGGATTAAACCTATTGTCTGTAGTATTTTTTGTGAGCTGAAAAAAAGCACTGCTTACTGTCTTCTCTCCCAGTTCATCCTTTAAGTCCTGAGAGGCGCTAGAAGATAAATCAGAAATAGTAACTGTCTCCAGCTTGTATTTAAAATCTCCTCTCACATACTCGCTAAATTCTTTGCCCAATCTAATAGCGCCACCTTGCCTCTTTTCGTCATATGCATATCCTGTTGATCCGCTTCTATTGCGCTCGCTAGCGTACAAATCAAATCCAAAAGAAAGTGGATAATCAAAAATCCACGGCTCGGTCCAGCTCAAAAGATAATTCTTGCGCACGCTGCCGAGCTCTGCTCTTAGCTTAAGAGACTGACCGTCTCCTGTGAACGTCGGGAAATTCAAAATGTCGAAATTGCGCTGTTCTACCTCTATGAAACCTACAAGCTTATCAATAGAGCTAAAACCGCCTCCAAAGCTGAACTCTCCGGTCTTTGACTCCTTGACCTCCACGAGCATATCTTTTCGGTTCGGGACAGAGGTGTCTTCCACGTCAAAGGTCAGCTCTTCAAAAAATCCAAGATTATAAAGACGTTCCTTGCTTCGCTTTAATTTATTGCCGTCGTATCTCTCCCCGGGGTTCATTCTCAATTCTCTTCTAATAACAACGTCCTTTGTTTTTGTATTTCCCTTTATATTGATCTTATTGACATAACAGACTTCGCCCTCCAATATATTGTAGGTAATATTTACCCTGTCTGTCTCCATATTCAAAAACGTATCAGGCTTTGCCTTGGCCATGATATACCCTTTGTCAAAATAATACTCCTGTATAGTGGCTAGTTCCTCGTGCAAGGCAATCTCCGTAAAGGTATCTCCTGGCCTCATTTTCAGGAGAGATTTTAATTCCTCTTCAGAAAAGACAGCGTTGCCGGCTATCTTCATGTCTCCTGCTATATACTTTCTCCCTTCCTCAACGTGTATCACCAGTTCTATCCATCTCTTCCTGCCTCTTTCCTGAGATATTATTTCGTAAGTGGCTTCTGCGTCAAGAAAACCCTCTTTTTTATAAAAATACTTGAGGCGGTCCATATCATCATCCACCACATCTTTTTTATAGACGCCTGACCTGAAAAATCCCGAGGTCCTGCTTTTTGCGACCTTCCTGAGCCGTTTGTCGCTGAAGGCAGTGTTGCCTATAAATCTCAATCTTCTCACAACCGCCCTCGGCCCTTCTTCTATTTTAAAAACCGCTGTTGCCGCATTCTCTTCTTCATCTATATCTATCTTGTACGTAACCTTTATCCACGGATACCCAGCGCGTTTATATACATCTTCTATGGCCTCTGCATCTTTTTTAAGCCTTTTTTCGTCTGCAAATTCATTCAATTTGGACTTGATGACTGTATCAAGCTTCTTTTTCTTGTAAATCTTGTTATTGGTGAACCTAACCGATGCAAGTGACGGCTTTTCCTTAACCACAAAGATCACACCTATGCCGTCATGGATCTCTTCGATAGACACGCTTACATCCCTGAAAAAGCCCATGAGGTACAGCCTTTTAACATCTTCGTTAACCACCTTTTCTAAAAAGACATCTCCTCTTTTGGTCTTTAATTTAGATAGTATTTTGGCTGAGGAAACAGTTTTGTTATCCCTTACATCCACGTATTTGATAATCTTCTTGGGAGATTCTTCTTGGGCCAAGGCGCTAGTAGAGAGAGCGAGGCCTAAAAAAGATACTATCATAAATGCAAACAATGTGAAGAAGGCTTTAATTACCTTAATTCTATCCATTATTTATAACGAATATAGCACATATATAAATGCATGTCAATAAGTTGACAAATCAGTCAATGACAAAAGTGTCAAGTTAGCTATTCTACTACTTCTTCCCCGACCAATGCCATGTTTTCAAACCTGGCGAACTCCCTTATAAACGTCACTTTAACAGTGCCTACAGGCCCGTTACGCTGCTTGGCTATGATAAGTTCTGCTATGCCTTTATTTTCCTCTGTAGGGTTATAGTACTCTTCCCTTAAAAGCAATCCCACAAGGTCAGCATCCTGCTCTATAGCCCCAGACTCTCTTAAATCTGAAAGCTGGGGTCTGTGGTCTTGACGCGCCTCCACCGCTCTAGAAAGCTGGCTCACCGCTATAAGCGGGACACTCAGTTCTCTTGCAAGGGCCTTTAACGAACGGGATATCTCTGAGATCTCCTGCTGTCTGTTCTCAGATCTAATGCGGCCCTGCATCAATTGGAGATAATCAACTACTATCAACTGTATATCGTGCTGCGATTTTAATCTCCTTGCCTTTGCCCTCAGCTCCATGATAGAAAGGCCTGCTGTGTCATCTATAAAAATAGGCGCCTCTGAAAGCTTTCCAGCAGCGTTTGTAAGACGCGGCCAGTCAGATTGGGATAAGAAACCTGTCCTTACATTGTGCGCATTTACTCGTGCGTGAGAACATAGCATCCTCTGAACCAGCTGCTCCTTTGACATCTCAAGGCTGAATATAACAAGCGGGGTTTTTTCAATCACGCCAACGTGTTCCGCTACAGACGCTATAAAAGCACTCTTCCCCATGGATGGCCTTCCTGCAACAACTATCAGCTCTGAAGGATGTAGGCCTGCCGTCAAACTGTCAAAATCAGTAAATCCGGTCGCTATGCCTGTAACATGCGCCTTTTTCTGATATAGGTTATCAATGGTCTCGATGCTATCCTTTATCACTTCTTTAATAGGAGCGAAATTCGAGTCTACTTTTTTGCTGGAAATCTCAAATATCGTGCGCTCTGCTTTATCAAGGATCTTCTCAGCTTCACCTTGCGTATCGTAACTCTCAGTGATTATATTTGTCGCAGTAGCTATAAGATTGCGTAATATACTTTTTTCTTTTACAATGTAAGCGTAATGTTTTATATTCGCAGCCGTTGGAACCACAGTGGTAAGACCTGTCACATATGTGGAACCACCTATCTTATCTAAAACCTGTGCCCCTTTTAATTCCTCTATCAGAGTAACGATGTCAACTGCCTTGTTCTCGCCATATAACTTTAAAATACATTCAAATATCTTTTGGTTTGCGTCATTGTAAAAACAGGGGCTGTCCAGAAGCTCTATGCCATCTGCGATAGCATGCTCTTCTATGAGCATTGAACCTAATACTGCCATTTCCGCTTCCAAGTTCTGCGGCGGCATTTTTTCAAGATGCATCTCAACTTTATCCATGATTAAACTCCTGCCAAAATCCGCCTGCTGAGGCGGACGAATTTAGACCTTATATTTTCTATCGCTTCACAACCCACACCTTTACTTCACAACTAACTTCTGGGTGGAGTTTTACAGCAACATGATATACGCCCAGTCTCTTTATGGGCTCTTCCAGGATTACCTTTCGCTTATCAATAGAAAAACCTTCTTGCTCAAATGCCTGCGCAATATCTTGGCCTGTTACGCTGCCAAAAATCTTGTCATCGTCGCCGGCTTCAACAGGAATAGTGCATGAAGCGAGGGAAAGTTTTTCTCCAAGCTCTTCTGCCTCTTTCTTTTTCTTTTCAAGAGCCAGCAATCTCTTTTTCTTAATCTCTTCGACTATCTTGAGATTTGAATCCGTGGCTGGTCTTGCTAACTTTCCCGGAAACAGGAAATTTCTGGCATGCCCATCTTTTACCTGGACAATATCACCCATGGAACCTAACTTTTCTACATCCTCTATCAGTATGACTTTCATGGTTACGCCTTTCTAACTAACATAGCGAAAGATATACGCTATGACCTATGCACTATGCTATTCTCCTACATAAGGCAAAAGCGCGATAAACCTTGCCCTTTTTATGGCAACAGCCACAACCCTTTGATGCTTGGCGCAATTTCCACTAATACGCCTTGGCAACATCTTACCCTTTTCGGTGACGAATTTTCTTAACGTTGCAATATCCTTGTAATCTATTTGCCCTGATTTGTCCAAACAAAATTTACACTTTTTCTTAAAAAATATTCTTTTCTTTTTATCCTTCTTTGGTTTTCCTCTTTGTTGGAATTTGCCTTTTTTTGCCTCTCGCATTTAAGCCTCCGTAAATTTCGTAACCTTTACTAACCAACGCCACGTCTACTTATCTACTTATGTCTTGGCGACATTTTCTGATTTTTAGCAACTAAAACTAATCCGATTGTGCTCTAAAACCTTTAAAAAGGCGTTTCCTCATCTGCGCTTTGTTTAACCCCAGCCTCTCTGCTACTGTTTAAAAATTCTTCTTTCGGCATCTCAGAAGGCGCTTCCGTATCAGCGCTTGGCCTGGGCCCTCCTAAAAACTGCACCCTTTCAGCAACAACATCCAACGAACTTCTTTTCTGTCCATCCTGCTCCCACGAACGATATTGCAAGCGGCCTTCTACAAATACAAGACGACCTTTAGAGAGATGCTGACTGCAGCTCTCTGCTTGTTTTCCAAAGATTACTATGCGTACAAAACAGACCTCGTCCTTCTTCTCGCCCTGCTGCGTAACAAATCTCCTATTTACTGCCAGACCAAACGTAGCGACAGGGGCCCCGCTTGGCACATAACGCAATTCCGGATCCCTTGTAAGATTTCCTAAAAGAAATACCTTATTTAAACTCGCCATCCAATCCTCCTCCTTGCTTAGCAATCAGCGCCCGCATCAAAACTCTTGGTTCCCGGTTACGGATTACTTCTTGACCAATAACACTCTCAATATTGATTCATTGAGACTAAAAGATCTTCTTATCTTACTTACGGCATCAGGGTCTATATGGAAACTTATAATATAATAAATCCCCTCTTTCTGCTTCCTTACAGGGTAAGTCAATTTTTGTTTACCCCAGTCCTTTATCTCACCCTGAGAACCCTTATGCTTTTCAATAGCCTCTTGGATCTGTCCCAATGTCTTATCAAGGTTCTCGGTACTAAGATCTGGTTTAAGAATAAAAACGCCTTCGTAACAGTTCATTATAACCCCCTAATTATATCGATTCATCGCTGCATTAACACCCTGTCGCACCCAGCATTCGCAGGCCGATAAGGTCTGTTTTAAAATGCCAGGCAAAACCTTCTGCTCTTTTCTTGTAAATCTGTCCAGGACATACCTGGAATGATCTCTTATAGTTTTCCTGCCCAGGATGCCTATCCGCATCCTTGAAAATTCATTTGTGCCCAAGCAATCTATCACTGACCTCAGGCCTTTATGCCCTGCGTCAGAACCTTTGGGTTTTATCCTTATGTCACCAAAGGATAGGGCAACATCATCTAGTATTAACAAGATTTTGTTTAAATCTATCTTAAGCCAATTTACAACTGACCGCACGGAGTGACCTGAAAGATTCATGAATGTCTGCGGCATAAGAAGATAACAATCTTCTCCTTCTATTTGACCCTCTCCTGTCAACGCCTTGAAACGCCGCTTGGATTTGATTTTAATATCATTAAATCTCGCCATTTCTTCTACAACTATAAAGCCTGTGTTGTGCCGCGTAAGACTGTATTCCTTTCCAGGATTGCCTAGACCAACAATCAGCTTCATGTTGTTTAGTATCAAAAACTACGAATGCTTTTTAATCCTTATCGTTTACAACGCCCAGCGGCTTTTAAGTCTCTATCCTTATTTCTTTTCCTCTTCCTTCTTTTCCTTTTTCTCTTCTGCAGGCTGTGCTGCCTCTGCGGCCACTTCCTCTTCAGACTCTTCCTTCTTTTCCTTTATTACCTCTGGTTCTTCCATAGCCCCTTCAGCAGGCGTTGCGATAAGCTCTTCAACCGCCTTAGGGTGCTCAACGCTAAACACGACACCTTCAGGATCATCTAAAATAGTCACGCCTTCGCCGGCCCGTATATCCTTTACATGCACTGTATCTCCTATCTTTAGATTGGCAATCTCCACTTCAATCTTCTCAGGGATATTAGTAGGCAGGCACTCCACCTCTACCTCCCACAACACATGCTGCAGTACCCCGTCATCCTGTTTCACCCCGATGGCCTCACCTTTTGCCGCTATCGGGACTTTTACCTTGAGTTTTTCGGTTAAAGATATCTCCTGAAAATCTACATGCAACAAGTGATCTTTGACCGAATCCTTTTGTATCTCTTTTATAACAACAGTACGTTCTTTTTTCTTTTTGGCCTCGTCTATATAAAGCCTTATTATAACATTCTCGCCTGCTTCTGTATGAAGGGCCTTTGAGAGATTTTTTCTATCTATCTTAAGGCTCATTGAACGCTCGCCTCTTTTATAGACAACAGCTGGGACAAGACCCTCATGCCTTAATTTCTTACTGAGCGCCTTTCCTTTTTCTTCTCTTAAGCTCGCGCGTAAATCTACTAAATCCATTGAAATAACCT
>JBHPFI010000042.1:0-8643 GCA_042572045.1 Candidatus Omnitrophota bacterium | reverse complement strand
CTTTTCGAAGATCTTTTTCTTCTTTTGTAAGATCATCGAATCTATTTTTCAATTCGCCTAGCCGGCTTTTTTTCTTAGAAATTAGAGTCCCTATTGTATTGTGTTCCTTGTAAAGTATGTCTTGTTTTTCCCTTAACTTATAAACAGATAATTTATCCTTGCCTAATTTAGTTTTTTTGTCTGCTAAGTCCTCGATTATTTTATTTATCTCTTTTATTTCTTTCTTTTTTTGGCTTTGCTTTTGTTTTAACTCATCGATATCTTCAAGTGTAAATTTTATACCTTTAATGATATCGCGTTTGCTTCTCGTGTCAGCACGAATATTAGTTACTGCAATATCTATTTTATCGACATTGAGCATCCTTCTTATAACCTTCTGACGTTCGCCTTTATTAAGCAACGATAGCGAACCTAAGTCTTTCTGTTTCGCATACACAGATCTCATAAACGTATCGTAATCCATCCTGAGAAGCGACTCGACATACTTGTTTACCGTGCTCTCCTTTACTACGTCAGGCTTTTCTTGCCCATCAATAAACACCGATGCTTGTGACAACGCGTTTTTTCCCTTTAATTCACGAATTATTTTGTAATTATGCCCTGTTAAGGAAAACTCGAGCTCTACTTTGCAAATATCACCTGCATCAGCGTTTTGGCTTTTTATTTCTTCTCTCGCTGATCTCGACATAACGCTTCCGTAAAGCACCCACCCTACCGCTTCCAGTATGGTTGATTTACCTGCACCATTTTTTCCGATAATCCCAAGCATTCCTCTGGGAAATTCAATTACCTCATCCCTGAACTTCCTGAAATTAACAAGTTTTAATGTATTAAGTAGCATGACATTAAACCTACTCTGGTAGAATAGCTTTAGATAAGTATTCGATGCCCAATTCTTTTAATCGTTTCTTATCTAGGTCCTTAAATCTTTGCTTCTTTAGAAAAACTTCGAATTCAGTAGACAGACTGCCTATTGATGTCTGAGAAATCTTTACACCATCTTCCTCTGCCCATTGATAGTTGAATTTAATATACGTTGCTTCCGATGTAAATTCTTTTAACTTCAAAAAATCTAATTCAATATATTTTTGCCTTGATAAATTAGTAAGCGTCACGAGAACGGTTTTCTCTTTAATTCTTCCTCTAGTATCATTTTCTACTTTCTCAGTTATTTCTCGTGGAGTTAAACCAATGCAATCTATCGGTCCTATTGAAACTATTTCCCTTATCGCAATCGGTGTAAATCTTACAGGCTTTTTATCATCTTCTGTATCCATAACTATAAAACCTTTGTCTTGTCCCACATCGTCAAAACTAAACCTTTCTGTTGAACCAGAATAATAAGCATTATCCGCAAGTTTAATATTTTTATGGTAATGTCCTAGCGCAATGTAGTTAAAATCGCGTTTTTTGGCCAGGCTGCCATAGGGAATTATCTGTTCATTAAATTCTCCCATTTTATACTGCTTTTCTGCACTAATACCAACATGTGCAACGAGAATATTTATATCTGATTTTGGATTAGGTTTTACATTATTGAATGATTTTTGCATTTCTTGCTCTGTGAGCATATGCGGAACACAGTGGATTGAAGCGCCTTTAAGCTTTATTTCCTTGTACTCCAATTTATACACAGGATAGATATTGTCAAATAAGCTAAATGCTTCAAATATGGAGCTGGAAGTTCTTGTTCGAGGAGTAGAATGATTCCCTGAAATCAGAACAAATGGTATCCCTAGCTTTGAAATTCTCTTGATTTCCTTGAGAACAAAGTTAATCGCCTTGTTGGTCGGTCTCGGGTTATCGAATAAATCACCTGAATGGATTATCAAGCCTGGTTTAATTTCGGTAATTTTATCAACAACCTCGGTAAATGCATCATATACATCGGCTTCTCTAAGATTAAGTCCATTTTCATTTATTTTTGTACCCTCAGAATATCCTAAATGTGTATCAGAAAAATGCACTATTTTCATATTTTACAACCCTAATCCTTCTTCTTGCTTAACCTTTTACTTGCTCAAAATGTTATCTTTATGCTATTGATAGTTTTATTTTATTCGTTAGCCCAACAATCGTGAATTTTATGAATCTCTTGGACCCAGCAAGTTACCTTATCAGAAATATCTCGGCCTAAAACCTCAGCATAATGAAAGAAACCTTGGCCAGGCTCCATATCCCCAGTCTTATGAACCACAAGAGCAGATAACATACCACGGCCAGCTTTATCTTCAGCAAGAGATATTTCACCTAACATTTCAGCCATAATACTGCGATGATCTGGCTGTTCTAAATCAAGTTGCAACGACCTAACTTTATTAAGTAATTCTGAATATGCTATCATTCCACGCTGTTTGGCGCGCTCGATAATAACAAGCCTCATTTCTTGCTTAGCCCGATCCCACACTTCATTTCGAATATCTGTCTTTTTCATGCTAGGGCTCTTATGCTCCAGATGTTACCACTGTGACTTTTGTCTTTTCTGCTGACCCAAACTGCGCGATAGTTTATCTCGCAATGGTTTCAGATCTTTTGTAAAATCGTCTATCTTTTTTAAAAGCTTTTTCATTTTTTTCTTCGTATCTCTGTCCATACCCATTTCTGCAGCCTCCTTTTTTAATACAAAAGGCGCTAGGTTTCCCCAACGCCTTCTGTTCAAGACCTTATATATGTGAAAGTTGTATTATTAAACCCATTTTACCCTCTCCATTGAGGTATTTTTTATTATAGCGCTTTTAGGAGGCTAAAACAAGGTCTGAGTTCTTTCTCTTAAAGTATTACGCATGGTCACCTTTCCGGGTTCTCTTGCTATCCTGCATGCCATTTCGAAGGCATCCGGTCCATCATCGTAACGTCCTTTCGGAAAGTAACGAAGCTGTTCAAGAAGCACGGTGTGTTTTCATAAAATGATCTATTTTAATTATTAGTTCTGGCGTCATCTATTTTGCTCTATAAGTTTTATAATATCTGTATTGTTTTTAAGGTAAATGTTTTGGACAGAAATTTATTTCAGCTATTGAATTTTGTATTGGGATTTTTCTAACCTTTACAAAGATACCAAGATTGTCAATATAATCAAATGGATAGAATGATTCTCCGCATTCATCGCATCTCTTGATAATTAAGTCTGGTTTCATCCCCCACTTAAATTTCAAATGTTGAGCATAATCCCAAGGAATGTGCCTAGCATTGATATGCGTCCACCAACTACCGCACCATTTTATTTCGAAACTAAGAGCTTTATACTCAAGCTCTGCATAGAAATCTATCAACCTATCTCTCCCGATAATCTGTTCTAACTTATATTGGACAAATGCCCGGCTCGAAAAAAAACCATATTTCAAATAAAACCTCTTCAGTTCTTCATCGCATTCCCAGTTCCAATATGTATCTATTATTTCTTTTAATGAATTATTCATGTCGAATTTCAGACACGCTCCTATTGAATAACAAAAATGTTCAAAGTTATCATCAAATATACCCGTTATCATGTTTCCTGAAATTTTAAATATCTCTTTCAATAAATCATTTCCAAAGTATTTACATATTAGCTTCATACTATCCGGATACCCCTCTACATCTATCGATACTTTTTCTCCCAGTAAAGACTTTCTTATTTTTATGCTTCTTTCATTTTGTATTTTTAGAAATAATTTATAAGAGCGTCCAAATTTCTCTCTCCTTATAAGCCTCATTTTTTCTAAGCACCAGAAAGTACTTGCATCAAAACCCTTCTTAAGCATTTCTGGCTGGTTAATACCTGGATTTTCTTGAATAATAGGCATTATTTCTTTAAAAAATTCTCTCTCTAGTTCTTTAACGCCTCCGTAAGAATCAGAGAGCATATAATTTTCATCTATGTTATTTATATTTTTATTTTTCAAATTGCGCAAAGCACGTGTAATGTATTTCTTTAGATATTTACCTTTGCGTCTAGTTAAAATATCTTCGAGAACCTCTACTGATTCTTGCCCGCCCATTTCCCCTAGTGCTAATACTGCTTTTATCCTAACATTATAATTATAAAAATCGTTTTTTACAATTTGAAGTAGCGGTTCTATTGCTCTTTTATCTCTGAGTTTTTTTAGAGATAAGATAGCGTTTTGTCTAAGTTCGCTAGACTTTTGCATTAAAGACTCGATTAAGGGTTCAACTGCTTTCAAATCACCTAGTTCTCCAAGCACATATGCTGCAGCAGCTTTATTTGTCCTTTTTTCTTTAAGTACTTGAATAAGAGGGTCTACTGCTTTTTGATTTTTTATCATGCCAAGCGCATTTACTGCCATAGTAGAAAGCCTCGCATCTTTATCTTTTAAATAAACTACAAGGATATTTGTTGCATCTGGATTTCTAAGTTTACCCAAAGCTTCTATTGCTTCTCGCTTAAGCAAGCTATCTCCTCTCTTGTTTTCTAAAATCTTGATAAATGTCTCGACTACCAAAGGATCTTGTACATTCGAAAGTGCTATCGCTGCTTCCTCTCGAACACTTAAATCTTCTTTATAGTCTAGAACTACGGTTATCAATTCGTGAATATCTATAATTTTAGCCATATCTGCCTCAAATACTCCCTCTATATCCTATCCAAAACTTCAGCTGCGCTTAAGGAAATCTTCACATCTACTAAATCTAATATGCATGTATCTTCCGGGTTTATTTCTATGGTTGGTCGTCCCCTAACTTTTTTATTATAGGCCACCCCAAACCACATCATTTTCTGACTCGATTATGTTCGGAGCGATGAGATGATTGATCAGTTACTGCCTAAGCTGTTGCCATATGCTATACAACTTGCAGTAGATGAGAAAGATGAGTTTTTGTTTTGTGCAATATTTATTTCTCTGTGGTTATATTTCTAATAATTTAGCAATGGATGTAATTATGGTTTTCTTCTTACCTGTTTCTAAAGAACGTCCGGATATTTTGATCTTTCCTTTTAGCTTTTTATTTATTTCCAACCGTACCTCTTCAATGGTTTTTTCGCCTGCTATAATATTATACCTTTTCTTAAGATTTATTAGAATTTTGTCTATTGTTAACAAAACTACCTCGTTTTAGCTCTGTAAAATATTACTAAAATCATGGTTGTTAAAGATAAAATGAAACCCATGGAATAAGTAGCAATAAGGATCGGAGCCTTTACGCTTACTACATAAAATAAACCTGTTAAATGACCAACAACAACCATTATCCACAAACCTAAGCTAATACCAGAGACATTTTTTGTCTTTAATATAGATATGATTTGCGGGACAAAACAAAAAGCAAAAAGTAACATGCTGCTTATACCTAAGAATTTCATTTTTTCACCAATTTATTATATATGGTTTGTATTTCTTTATCTGTCATAACCGCTATATTGCAAAGAGAATCTCTCGCCAGTGTTTTAATAGACTTCAAATGTTTATGCATTTTTTTCTCATATACTACAATGCAACTCGTAAGAGCATTCAATGCTTCCAGATTTTTAATTGTCCCTTTTATATGCTTTCCGGCTGATGTAGCCACCTCTATCTCAAAAGCAACTAAAGGTAGCATGAAAGAGTTATTAAGGTGAGGTTTTTTCTTTCCGAACAATGACGCAGGTATTCTACTGTCAAACCAAACCAAATCAACCCAATATTCACCCTTAGCAGCAGCGACTTCTGTTAATACTGTGAAATTCCGACTCTCTCCTATTTCTTTTAACATCTTAACTATGTTTTTGTTGTCCATCAATAACTCCTCCTTTTTAACTTAATATAAAATAATAAAAGACAAACCTGTCTTTATATCAAGATTGCCTTATAATTATAGATATATTAAATCTCTCTTCATGTACCACGCCTTTGTGGTTTATGTGTAATTAAGCTACATATTATGATACTCCTATTGGGCAACATAGACAAGGTAGAAAATAGACTGTGGGGCAGGAAATAATGACTTTGGGCAGGAGTAATTGTTTTTTATTCATTTATTCCTCTTTGCCTCTTTTAGTGCTTTTTCTATATTTACTAAATCTTGTTTCATTTCCGTGTGATTTGGCTCTAATTTTATACCTTCTTTTATGTATTCGTAAGCCTCCTCAAGCCTTTTCATCTTATAAAGGATCTCTGCCTTAGTGCTCAAAATGACTCCGTCCTTCGGCTTAAGCTTAATGGCTTTATCAATAATATCTAGGGCTTCTTCCAAATTCTTCCCTTTCTCGTAAAAAGAGTATGCCTTAGCATTATAAACATCGGCTAATCTATCAAATACATATTCTTCGACAAAGCCTTTATCTATAACATATTCGAGCTTTTTTATTGCTTTATCATATAACTCCATATGCATAAGTGCATTGCCTATAGCGTATCCTAATCGCAGATTATTGGGTTCAAGCTTGGAAGCCTCGTCAAGCCACTTCATGCAATCGTCGAAATATTTATTATCTTTTGTCTTTAATGCACGAAAGAGATATGTATTTGCTACGGCAATATATGTAGGAACATATTCTGAATTCAATTTTAATGCCTTATTGAATTCTTTCATTATAACAGGAAAATTCTTATCTATGTCCTGGAGCGAGGTATTCCTTGTCACTATCGCAAGCGTCCTATGAGATAAGTGGCTACTAGGATTGACTTTCACCGCCTCTTTGTAAACCTTAACCATGTCAACTTTGTAATCTGGTCTATTAAAAAAATAAGTAAATATTTCATAGTAAAAATCTCTATCTAATCCCCATTGCTCCCCATACTCTGTCATTATGTTTAATTCTAAACCAGCTTCATGGTATTGCTCCTTTAAGATATAATACTGCAGGGCATGCATACGGTTTATGAGATTATCCGGCTCATGCTCTAAAGATTTATCTATAGCAGGCTTTGCCTCATCTAATCTGTCGAGATTTAGGTATTGTCTCGCTAAATTGCCATATAATATGCCCAAATCTTCTCCGTTTTCAGGATAATATTCAATCTGTTTCTTCACCGCCTCCAGGGATTTACGATATTCTCCAATATAATCATAAAGAAACGCCAGCATTTCATAATAAGACCTATTGGTTGGATCCTCTTTAATCGCTTGCTCAACACCTTTGATAGTCTCAAGTACTTCACGCCGCTTAGGATATTCGTCAATAGCCCCCTCTAAATCTAAAGGAGAGCTTTGTGTACTTTTGATATCTATATTTTCACGGGCAAAAGCAGAAATATTAACATAGACAGGAAAAAATGTGGCGAGGAATACGAAGATTATAAGTAGGGCTCTCAACAACTTCACGATTGCCATTCCAAACCTCCTTTGTTATGATGATGGGTTAACAAAGAAAGGTTTTAATTATTTTATAGTCGCAGTTCCCCCTTCCTAACATACGACTTAGGGTCTCTAAAATACAAAAACCCTCACATCTTGCGACGTGAAGGTTTGACTTTATTAACGTCCAGGTTCCCCCTTCAAACACAGGACTGGTATTTAGTTATGCATAAATTATAACACAATATGATGCTAAGTCAAGAAGATCTTAGCGCTTTTACCTTTAAATGCCTTATTTAACACTAAACAATTCTTCCATTAGAATCCATTGACTATCCGACTCCACCCGGTCGTTATAATCTACTGAATTACTATAATAAAAGATACCATTTTGAAATTTAACTATTCCGCCAATATGTTTTCTTCCAAGCGTCTTTATTCTCTCCGCCAAGCCTTTAGCACGTCCCTCGGTATCAAGCGTTCTTCCTGCTTTAGTATCAAAAATGCCGATCTTTCCATTCTTAAATTTAATTATCCAATCCGGATAAAAAAGTCTCTCCATCTGTTCTCTAGTATTAAAATACTTTATGGCGAAATAATCTCTGCCGTGGTCTCCGTTCTTAAACCACCATTCGATATATCCTGATTTTGAATCTATATAGCGAATAAATCTTGCTTCATTTATCATTCCTTCGTATTTTTTCATTAGAAAACACTTGTTTAAAACACAAAGGCGCTGTTTCATTTCTTTGTAATCTTCTGTAAATTTATATTCATCTTGTATGGTAAAAGTTATAGCTTCTCTTTCCTGTTCCTCCTCACGTCTTTTTTCGTATTTTTCTCTTAAAATTGGCCAGTATTTTTTCAAAGCCTGTGTAATAGCTGGTCTTAATTTACTACTGGATCCTTTAATAGCATCACCGATAAAAACTCTATAGTAATAATTACTCTCCTGTCCGAAAATCCCTTTAAGCCAAACTCTTATTGCCGCTTTTAACGGTCCCCAAGAACGTGCAATGTTAGTATATCTCGCTTCTTCGTCCGTTTGCTCTTTAATCTCACGATACACCAAATAGTTAAAAAGTTTCTCAATGTCGTTTTGAGAAATCTTAAACTCAACATCTTTCCCTTTTGTTTGAAATTCAAAAGCTAAATTATCAAGATCTTCATATTCGGCATCGACAACTAATTTATTAGTAAGTGACGGCGTTAGTTTTATTCCTTTAGCCTTTAGTTTCTGTTGCCTCTCGGCAAGTAAATCATCTTCCTTTATACCAAACGACTTATTCATGCTTTCACAAAAACTTAATTGAAAATCTGAAGAAAATCCAAGTGCCCCATAAACAATTCTAGACATAAAATCTGAGGGTAATTGTAGTTCCTTTGCAGAATCTTTAAATTTTTCTTTTAAGTGAGCGAAATTAACAT
>JBHPFI010000041.1:0-9718 GCA_042572045.1 Candidatus Omnitrophota bacterium | reverse complement strand
TCTAGACGATCTGCAGAGTGCCCTTCGTGAGGCAGAGAGCGACTCTGGCGTAAGTGTCATCATTATCAAAGGTGCCGGCCGCAGTTTTTCCGCGGGCTATGACATAGCACCAAGGGAACCAGGCACCTACGGTGCTACCGCCGTTCTGGACGATATGATCCGTTTGGAGGAGCAGGATAAGAAAATAACCGCCATCTGGGATGTGCGCCGGCCGGTCATTGCCCAAGTTCATGGCTACTGTGTGGCTGGAGGTAATGATATTGCTGGGCAATGCGATATTATAATCGCTGCCGAGAACGCCACCTTTATGCACCCCCAGATAAGGCGTCTGGGACTTACTTGGATGCACATGGCTGCTTATCATATCGGCCCACAGTGGGCAAAGATTCTAATGTTTACCGGCGACTCCATAAGTGGCAAAAAGGCGGAGCAAATCGGTTTAGTGGCCAAGTCGGTCCCCGAAGATAAGCTGGAAGAAGAGGTAAACCAACTTGCCAGCAGGATTGCTCTGGTTGGTCTTGGGGAGCTGATAACAAACAAAATGGCGATAAACAGGGTCATAGAGGAGATGGGATTGAGAAACGCCCTTAACACGGGCATTTTACTGGATACAATCGCCCACACCACCCCACCGGTCCAAGATTTCAGAACAAAGGCTGAAGAAAAAGGGCTGAAAGAAACCTTGGCGGAAAACGAGGCACCGTTCAAGGAAATACCTAGAGCAACCATTATGGATGACTAAACAGTATAATTTGACTAAAACCTCATAAGTTTGTTGGGTGGATTTGGGTAGTTCAGCTACCATCCAAATGTCAATGTAAAGTTGGTGAAGCTTTGTTGCTAATTCAGTGAAAAAGAACTAAAAAGGGAGCTTTTTATCCTAGTCCCTGTATTGATATTTAGCTAACAAAAAGCTAACGGACAGAACGAAACGGAATAATACAGAATGGGACTGTAGGTACAAATCGAGATTTTATGGATAAATAGGATAACACAGAACGGAGTGTAAAGGGACTGGTTGGTATACCGTCGAACAGACTTTTAATCAGGGTGTTGCAGGTTCGAGACCTGCACGGTCTATAAACTTCCATTTTTGAGGCTAACCTCCCTCCTTTTCACGAAAGCTCCCAGAAGTACGACGGGTTCTATTTAAAATCGTTATCACCCCCCCCCATTTTGTTCTTAGCAATACTACCTTCTTAGTTTTGGGTAAGTTTGTACTTGCCTACCTTTGTTATGGGAACAATAGCCGACCAATCCGTGGTTCTGCCACGGAATACGGCCCCTACTGTTTCGGTCGCCCCATGCATGACCCGCAAGGATTGCAGTCTTTCAATTAGAGTTACGTTATCCAATCTCGGTGCATTGACCATTGCCACACTGGCATGAACTCTGTAGAACTCCCTCATGTGGTCATTGTGGATAAGGAACGAATATAGCTACAATCCTCAGATATTTCCGCGCTAGTATTTCCCCCAATGCAATTTTGTAACAAAAACAGTAAATACTCGTTATATACTATAGAGGTACGCTATGAAAGGAGGTGAGATAATGAGAAAAGCGACAAGGATATTGGTAACCTCTCTGGTAGTGAGCGTTATCATGATAATTTCCGTAACCGGGATCGCTATGGCAAAAGGGCCTTACTATGGGGAATGTCCAAATCCCGATTGTCCCAACGCTGGGGAATGTCCAAATCCCGATTGTCCCAACGCTGGGGAATGTCCCAACCCCGATTGTCCCAACACCAGCATGATTCTGGTTGATGGTTCCGGCACTCAGGCGCAGTCCCAAGCATGCAATGCGGTCTGCAACCAAAACCAGTTCAATCATCAATTTAGTGATGAAGGAAACTGTTATGCCAAACAGCATTGCAGAGCCTATCAGAATATGTATGGCGTCAATCCGACTGAGTGAATAAATAAGGAAATATAGATTATCTTTAGTAAGAGCAGGAATTCACGGTCATATTCCTGCTCTTACTTTTGTACACGGCATGAAAAATAACTTAGTGGTAGTCCATTATAAGCTACTTGCCCAAATTACTTGTAGGAGAGAGGAATTATACTGGTGAATTCACTAGGAGAGCATTTTAGTCAATCAGTTTGTAGTTTTCAAACCGGGAAGATTCAAGCCCTTTAAATAGAATTTCAACTAAATTACTAGGCTTTGTTTTCCAAGAGATACTAAACTCATTGAATTTAAGGCGAATAATTGGAAATGGAAAAAATGGGTTCAAGGGTAACAAAGTAGTAACTTGTTACCTTATTTGAGATTTGGCGATTTGTTATCTTCGTCATAGTGCATAGTTCAAAAGAAAAGGCTGGATATTCGTTACTGGATACCCAGCCTCTCCGTTGAGAAGGCTGCAACATACGGTGGACAAATCCCCTCTATCTTAGGAAGAGCACGAATTGGAAAACTGGCATGGGGGAAGGTGAATGAGAAGGTTGCCGGCGTGGTCTGAGGAAAGCTGTTCTGCTAGGATCCTAACTTCAGGTCATTAAGGAAGTCTAGCACGGTAGATTCGAAGACATGAGGTTGGTCAATATTTACACCATGGCCAGCATCGGCAATAATAACCTTCCTAGCCACAGGAATCTTTTGCACCATGTAATCCGTGGCAGGAAGAAAGGCAGCATCTCTATCCCCGCAAATTACAAGGGCTGGTACCATGATATTTGGTAGAATATCCAGACCCCATGGATTAATCATCACTCCACAACGAATATTTGCCAATCCCCTAGGGTTGTGCTTCATCATCACGTCTGGAGTGGTATAGTAGTCATCTATAGAGTATTCGCTCTCTAAAAAACCTCTCATACCCTCGGTTTCCAAGATCCTGGCACAATCCACACATCTCTTGTTCCAGTCCTTGGCGTTCTCTGGTGTTCGATAGCCGGGTCCGGTATCCATAAGGACAATAGCTACTGTCATATCTGGATGCTGATTGTAGAAATGGAGAGTCAGATAGCCTCCCAAGGAAAGTCCGCCAATAACAGCTTTCTGAATTCCTAGATGGCGTAGGAGTTGGTAGATATCCTCAATCACGATGTCTAGCGTGTACTTGGAGAGATTATCTGGGGTATCGGTGTTACCATGGCCCCTTATGTCGTAGGTAATGAAGCGATACTTTCTTGAGAAGGTAGCCACTTGTCCGTCCCACGACTTAGTAGTTCCAGCATAGCCATGAGTGAATACTACTGGAAAACCGCTACCATTGTCCTCATAATACAGGTTGATTCCGTTAATCAGTGCCTTGGGCATTTCCTTCCCCCCAGAACCTGAAACCTTCCTTTGGAGAGATAACGCAACTATACTCACTAGTCTCGTTTCTGTCAAGGCTCCCCATGCACTTCTTAGCGTTCGGTTACCTGAGGGATAAAAAAGTCATTCAATTGTTAAGGCGCTATAAACGTTCCTTTTTTACTAACATTGACAAATCCATACTAAAAAACTAAACTCAAGTTCCAAAGAGTAGCTATGTACACTAGTCCACGCGAAGATTTGATAGCACCCTGCGGCATGAATTGCAGTGTCTGCAGGTTTTATTTGTCTAAAGTAAAAGGACTGTATAAATCAAAGAAATCAGGGTGTATAGGGTGCATATCAAGGGGTGAAGGGTGTGCCAACCACGGAGGCTGTGAACCAATAAATAGCGGGGCAGTCAGATTCTGCTTCGAGTGCGGTGATTTTCCATGTAGACAACTAAAGAAACTGGAATATCGTTATGCTTCCAAATATCATACAAGTTTGATTGATAATCTCTTGAGGATTAAAGAGAATGGCATAGATATATGGCTCGTAGAAGAAGAAAAAAGGTGGAAGTGTCAGGAATGTGGTGGTACGGTATCAATCCATACCCATATTTGTTTCGATTGTGGGGATAAGTAATCCCCCTATCTATTGAGTATCTCTTAAGATTTTCAATAATAATACTTGCCGAAGATAAATAATCATTACATTTTTACCTTGACTTTGCCCATTGCTCGGTAATACATCATCAACCAGATGCCGCGCACCAATTGACACCGGCTCAGCAATGAGAAGTTCCCGCCGGTCGACTTCCCCGGTTCTTGTGCGGCGATTTTGACACAGAAGCGTGCGATACTGCTGACCGGCACTCCGAAGGCTTTCAGCACAAAAGGTATACTCCGCACATTGTCGGCCATCTTCGGGCTGGTTTTCATATCTTTATAGAAATCTGTAGCAACCATGCCAGGTATTATTGAGTGTATTGATACCGGAGATTCTTTGTACTCTCGTGCCAGACTCTTGGTAAGACTGGCAACTGCTGCCTTCGTGGACGCATAGGCCGTTAAGAAAGGAGAGGCTTCACAACGCCCGCCCTTACCACCTATGTTAATCAGGATGCCACCACCACGTTCGATAAAGTGGGGAATGATAAGGCGGCAAGCCTTGAACGTACCTATCAAGTTCACCTGAACGATTTGCGATATCTCGTCCTCACTCCATTCATCAAGCGGTCTCATGCCGCCTGACAAGCCTGCATTGTTGATCCAGACGTCGATTTTCCCCCAGGTCTCGACTGAGTGCGCCAAAAGCCTTTCAAGATCTCCCCAGGCGGATATGTCAGCGGCAATACCCGATACGTCAAATCCCTGGTTCTTGAGTGATAGGCAAGTTTCTTCTACCGAAGCCTCCTTGCGAGAACAGATGACAACTTTGGCACCTTCTCTTGCACATTCTTCTGCAATGGCTCGACCTATCCCTCGTGTTGATCCTGTAATAACGACTACCTTTTCTTTCAGTTTCATTTCCGACTCCCTTTGTTATTGGCAGCAACAAAACGGCTCACCCGTGGGGCTTCCAGTAGTTCCCATGCTCCCTGGATTCCGAAGTTCAAGGCGGCTACTTCAATATGAAGCATGGCGATACCACAATCAAGACGCTTTGACACATTGAACTCCGGGCCGCCGGTCCTCACGAATACGGTAATGCCACTGCCATCCACGTCAAACCCCCAGGGTTGCCGATTGACTGCGGACGGAGCAAGCCTGGCAGCTTCAAGGGATACTTCTGCCCATTCCGGCAGATTGTCGACTCGCCACCCGCTTACTAGCTTTGAAAGCGGAAGACGCCTGTGAGTAAGTCCGAAGCCCGTCATTAACCTCTCGGTAAACGACTCAAATCCGCTCGCGTAACCCACTGGCGTTACTGCCAGCACACCTTCGTTATCTTTGATTTCAACAAGGGAAGCTACGTTTTCCGGTCTGAAGAAGCCAGCCACCCAGCACGTATTTAATCCCAGAGCTGTTGCCTCCAGAATAATCCCCTCACCGGTGTATCCGACTTCCTCCTGAACAGAAGGAGCTCTAATGTCTCCTATGAAAGCGATAAATGCAGGGGCACCACTTACCTTGCCATAGCTACCAACGATGCCTTTGAAGATGTCTTTTGCCGGTTCGCTCACCAGATATGCCCGGGCATGAGGAAAAGGCGTGAACTCTCTGCACACCTTGTCTAGAGCTGCCAGGGAGTCAGACTCAATTGGTCGGTTTGGAGCGAAATGCCTGCGTGATCTTCGCCTATGTATTACTGAATACCATCTTGCGAAAGGAATATCCATATAGTTTTAAGATTAAGGCATTGATTCCTACATTACAACTAAACAAAACGCTAGAATGTGATACATAGCTTGGGAAAAACGTTCCTTTTTTCATCAAAAGTTCCACGCCGGAACTTTGGCGTGAAACTTGGCGTACCTTTTTAGTGGATAGTGACCAAACCGTCATTATGTTGGGAAGCATGAAGAGGGGTTGCTAGGCTTAATCTAATGGTGAACCAGATGGTTCACTATTCCCTGAAGTGGGTTCGGCATATCTATGGCAATGTATGCCTAGAAAACACACTGCGTCTACGTTGTTAACACTTAATGTGATAGAATTATACATACAGACTTTAGTTAATTTTATCAGGAGAGATTTATGGCTGATGAGGATAATAATACCGGAAAACCTGAGAATCAGGATAAAGGTATGAAGCCATCGACTTCTTCATCGATAGACGTTGACCAGATAAAACACCTTGAGGGATATCTAGAAGAGGTAAAGAACACTCGGGGAAGATTAGAAGCTGGGGAAATCGGGGCTGAGGAAGCAAAAAAAAGGCTTCGAGATATTACCGAAATATTTGCAGCGGGAATGGCAAAGCAGGAAGTCAGGAAGAACAGACAGATTAGAGAGGTTGAAGAAACCACCAGGATGGATGTGAAACAGGAGTTTGACGTAACTAAACAAGTCCAAGGGATAGAAAGCACTGAACTATTTGAGGGGGAATTAGACCTGATACTAGTATCACCAGTAGATTTAGGTCAGCTGAGGGAGTTACAAAAACACTTATGTCAGGTTCCAGACCTGCGCCTAGTATTACTTAGCGGCTCTGCGGATAAAGGTACTACAATTGTCGTATCAGCAGAGAAACCTATCCCCTTAATAGATATCCTCAGAGAAATGCCACCTGTAAACCAAGTAAATAATATAGGCAGCGAAATTCAGATCATGCTAAAGGCAGAATAACAATATTAAGAACCTCATTAGCGCCGATGATGATAACTACGGTGTTTTTCGTATCTGATCTTGCGGACGTGAAAATTCTCCGGGTTACTGATAGTCCATATCAAAAAAGGAACTGTTTTACATGCTGAATCCCCATCAAGACGATGGAAATAGGAAATGGAAAGCAAGTAAAGGAACTTTTGTTCAGTTGATTAAAGGTTCCTTTTTTCACAACTTCGGTTTATTCATTCTATTTTTAAAATTGCTGGTGTAAAGTTAAGCGTGTTGAATAAATCATCAATTGTTTCTGCGCGTTTTATCAGTTCAATACTTCCATCTGAATGTAGAAGCAATTCCTTAGGCCGCAGCCAGCCGTTATAATTACTGCTCATGGCCAGACAGTGGGCACCGGTATCGTGCTGAACCAATATGTCTCCTAATTCTACTTCTGGTAATAGGCGCTGTTTAGCAAACTTATCATTGTTCTCGCATAAGGGCCCTACTACATCCACTACTGCTTCATTGCCATGTTTTGGTTTACCATTGGAGTCAAGTATAGTGATATGATGATAGGCTGTCTCGTATATAGCCGGCCTTGGATTTGCAGATGTGGTAGAGGCATCAATGCCGACATATTCACGGTACTTAGACATCCTGTTAATGACTGAAGTTACCAGTACGCCATGTGGTCCGGTAGTGAAACGACCGCACTCCATAAACAATCTTGGAGTATATCCGTATTGCTGTTCGAATTTATACAGCAGCGTCCCAGCTTCGTTAGCCAGCGCAGGCATGTTAAATGCTTCATCTTCAGGTCTATAGGGAATACCTACACCGCCTCCGATATTGAAGAACTCAAACTTGATGCTTAAAGACTGAGAAACCATTTCAATAACCTCAAGCAGCATACGGACTGTTTCCACCATATATTGGTAGCCAAGTTCATTGGAGATAATCATAGTATGAATCCCGAACTGTCTAGCACCACGGACTTTTGCCTGTCGATAGGCATCGGTAATCTGATCGTTGCGGACTCCCCATTTTGACTCTACCGGATTCCCCATTAGTTTAGTTCCGGTCCGTCTCTCGCCGGGATTGTATCTGAAACAAATCAACTCCGGGATTTCAGGGACCTTATCGACCATACTGATATCATCAAGATTCAGAATACATCCACCCTCGGCCAGTGCCAGCTCAAACAGTTCACTGCTGGTGTTATTTGAGGTAAGCATTATGTCCCCGGCTCTGAAGCCGTTTTGGCGAGCCAATATCAATTCTGAGGTAGAACTGCAGTCCAGCCCGAAACCTAGTCCACGAATAATTCTGAGAATCGCCGGATTGGGTAAGGCTTTCACAGCGAAATATTCCCGAAATCCAAAGATATCTTTGAAATCTGATTTCCATTGTTCTCCTGTATCAATTATTCCCTGTTCATCGTAAATGTGAAAAGGAGTCCCAAAATACTCAATAATCTCAGGCAATACAGGGAATAAGCGTTCTTCAAATGCTTTCGGCATCGGCATAATGTTGTTCCTCCTTCTGTAGTCGCTCGCTTTTTTCCTGTAATTATATCAGCTTTCTCGCAAATGATATCCTGTATTCAACAATCTGATATAGCGGACTATTGAGAACAACGTAATATTACTTCGAGGATAAAAAGGTTTCCTTTTTCCTATATTGACAAGTTTGCAGGGTGGAACTAAGTAGTGGCTTTTCTCGTCCTTTATCCCTGGCGCGAGGCGCGCAGGGGCGTTGAGGCCGCCTCTTAAAAGCTAATTCTTCTTGGAAGGGTTGAAGAGACATCAACCCCTCCTCTGATTTCGTTTTAATGCTCAGCCAGCAAGAAATATCATAATCAGTCTACAGACCTGGAGAGCTGCTGTGCCATCTGGACAACGTCCCCGCCTACAGCTCTGGCCTCTTCTAAAGCTGAGAGACCATGGGCACCTCCTACCCCCTGCTTTACATCGCCCTTTTCCCTGCCATAGCCTATGGCTCCTCGAGCCGGTATCATTCCCTGGGCCATAAAGAAGCTGTAGAGCAGACTCCGGGTCTGTGCGGCACCAACTCTCCTTGCCGCCATAACCGGGGCAGCTATTTTACCTTTCAGCTTCCTGTCTCCGAGGAACAGAAAGGTCCTGTCCATTATGGCCTTTGCCTGTGAACTAACGTTGCAGAAGTAGACCGGAGTGCCGAAAATAACGGCATCGGCCATTTCGAGCTGTTCATATACAGGCTGCATATCATCCTTAATATGGCAAACGCCGGTCTGACGGCAGCTGGAGCAACCGTCACAGGGCCCGATATCTTTGTTGGCCACCAGAATGATTTCGGTCTCAGCTCCGGCTGCACGGGCCGCTCCAAGCGCTTCCTCAACCAGTATCTGCGTATTACCCCCTTTGCGTGAACTGCAGACAATACCCAAGACTTTCATAGTAGATTTCTCCTTCCCTCGAAGTATCCTTGAGGATTTATTTTACCTTCTGTTTTCCTGTTTTCACCACTAATCAGCTCAGCACTGCGGTGCTATTTGAACACAAACGAAGAAGAACAGCCAGACACCGGCAACCTGACTAAATTTGTTGAATACGCAAGGCAGGAAATCAAGGTGCTGACGGAATAGCATTCTTCAACGAGCTGGATATGCCAATCAGTATATAGAGATATTAATCCCTGAATTTAGAGAGAAATACCTGTCCATTGAAACTGTTTTAAGTCAATCTTATCGTTCTTGTTAAAAATAATACCTTCGTCTTCGAGTAACTTCCTTTGTTCTTCATAACCATGCCCGCGTTTCAAAGATATCGTTCCCTGGCTGTTGATAACACGATACCAGGGGAGACTTTTAGACTTTGATGAATTCAGCGTCCAGACGACTACCCGTGAGGCCCGGGGATTGCCGGCCATACCCGCAATCTGTCCATAGGTAGCAACTTTACCTCTGGGTATGCTTTCAATAGTCAGAAGTATTCTCTCTGATAACGAGTAACCTTTACTGTTGGACATCTCTAATGGTATAGCTCACATTATTACCGGACCTGTTACCGGGGGCAGGTCAATCGAACTACATATGAGTGTCCAGCCATGCCTCAATATCAGCCATGACCTTCGGGTGCTCAGGCTCGTTAAATATCTCATGGTACAAGCCTTCGTAGAGCTTGAGCGTCTTATCTTCCGAGCCTACTGCGTCATATAGAGCC
>JBHPFI010000040.1:0-10588 GCA_042572045.1 Candidatus Omnitrophota bacterium | reverse complement strand
CCAGAAATAACAAATATTCAAACCCTGAACATCATAGCGCTTAAGAAGTCATTTTATCATGCCACAAAGGAGTTCAGGGAGCTCTTAAACGAGGTCGTGTTGCAGGCTTACGAACCAGAGGAATGATTAACGCGCGGGTGGGCATTATGCCCACCCGCCTAACTTGATAAATCCTCAATGACAAATGTGTCAAGTTAGCTTGCAATAATCCGTCTTGACAATTCAGGTTTTTAAGGTTATACTCTTTTGAAAAAGGAGATTTTTTATGTCCAAGACCTTTAAAATAGTATTAGCTCTATTGGTAATTGTGAGTATAGTTTCAGCAGCTTTTGCAGTCCTTGCATTTATAGGAAAAGAGAGAGAATCTATAAAAAGACTTATGCTTGAAGACAAGCTCGCAACTACACTTAAGGACAAGAAGCAGCTTGAGAAGGAGCTAGTGTTGAATGAAGTGGCCAAAGAAGAGTCAGAAACCAAGATCAAAGTGATGGAGGAGGAGGCAAAAGCCCTCTTGTCTCAGATTGAAACAGAAAAGAATAAAGCCGAATCGGCAATCTTGGATTTAGATGTTCAGAAAAAAGAAATTACAAAGATAAAATCTGATTTAGAAAATGAGAAAAAAGAGAAGCTGAGTATCTCAAAGAAGTTAGAAAATTTGCAGGTTGATTATGTCAGGGCAAAAGAAGACATTTCGAGGTTAGGGAAGGAAAAGGCGAATCTCAAGAAAAGGTTGTCTAGTTTAAAAGAAAAATCCGTGGACCTTGATACAATAGTAGTCAATCCTCTGGAATACGGTGCTGTAGCGCCAGTGAAAATAGAGTCGCAAAAAGAGCTTTTAAAAGGAACGGTTCTCGTAGTAAATAAAGATTATAATTTTATCGTGACTGATTTAGGCCAGGACGATGACGTCTCAAAAGGCGCCCTTTTCGAGATAAGAAATAACAAGGGTTTATTAGGAAAGGTTGAGATAGACAAGGTTTATGATACCATGTCTTCAGCAAGCGTTCTCCCAGGCGCAGAGATTAACAATATCAAGAAAGGCGATTTAGTTATTGAGAGTCATTAAGATAATTGTCCCCCCCGACAAGTCCATATCTCATCGAGCAATTATGCTCGCCGCCATTTCAGAAGGCACTACCTGTATAAAGAATTTATTAATGGGCGATGATTGTTTGCGTACCGTGGGCGCATTGCGAGCTATGGGGGTAAGGATAACTTTAACCCTCCAGCCTAAGGCTAAAAGGAAGACCATAGAGGACGCTATGGCTGCAGATGTTGTTGTGCATGGCGTGGGTATGCGAGGGCTTAAAAAACCTGCAAGGTCCATATATTTAGGCAATTCTGGAACAACAATGCGGATTTTACCTGGCATTTTAGCAGGTCAGAATTTTCAGGTAGTTTTGAAAGGAGATAAATATCTTTCAAAGAGGCCTATGTTGAGAATTGTAAATCCGCTCAAGAGGATGGGGGCAGAGATTAGCGGCCTCAAGCGTCAGGCCTCAAGCGTGAGGGCTGGAGAAATATGCCCACCACTTAAGATTCGAGGAGGGAAATTAAAGGCTATTAAATATAAATCAAAGATTGCAAGCGCACAGGTTAAATCGTGTATATTGATAGCAGGTCTTTTTGCGGACGGCATTACTACTGTAACCGAACCTGTGAAGTCAAGGGATCACACAGAATGGATGCTGAAGCAGTTCGGCGCGAAGTGTAAGGCCTCAGGCCTCAGGCCTCAGGTGTCAGGATATAGTAAGTTAAAATCACCGGGTACGATTCAAGTACCAGGTGATATTTCCAGCGCCGCCTTTTTTATTGTAGCAGGATGCATCTTGCCCAAGATAAAAGTGGTTATTAAAAACGTTGGTTTAAATCCTACGCGCACAGGTATTCTGGATATTTTAAACCGCATGGGAGCGGATGTTAGCGTTAAGCGCAAAGCCTCAAGTCTCAAGGGCGGCGAGCCAAGAGGGGATGCAATTGTTAAGTCCAGCAAATTAAGAGGCGTGGCGATTTCTCCAGAAGAAGTTGTCCGTGCCATAGATGAGATACCTATAATAATGGTAGCGTCCTGTTTTGCCAAAGGAAGGACTGTTATTCAGGGTGTAGACGAATTAAGAGTAAAGGAAACAGACCGCATCAAGTCAATGGTAACGAATTTGCGTAGCCTGGGCGCGGATGTAAAATCTGTTAATAGACCCAAAGAAGCTATTATTATCAATGGTGGCAAGCCCTTATACAATGCCAATGTTTCAAGTTTTGGCGATCATCGTACTGCCATGAGCATGCTAGTGGCAGGACTTGGCGCTGATCTAAAGATAAGAGTGAGAGAAACCGGCTGCATAGCCAAATCTTTTCCAGGTTTTGAAAATTTATTGCATAGATTAATATAGGCCTACCATAATTGAATTGACAAATATATAGAGTTTTGTTAAAATTAGAATTAAATTAAGAGCAAGATAAAAATTGCGGGAGTGGAAAATGACTCAAATTTTTAAATTACTAAAGAAGGGCATTGATTATATTCTAGGGTTTTTCTCAAATGATATGGGGATTGATTTGGGGACTGCCACAACCCTTGTCTATGTAAAGGGTCAGGGTATTGTTTTGTGTGAGCCGTCAGTAGTAGCTATCCAAAAAGGCACGCACAGCGTCTTGGCAGTAGGCGGAGAGGCGAAACGTATGCTAGGTAGGACCCCTGGTAATATAGTAGCAATAAGACCCATGAAGGACGGCGTGATTGCTGATTTTGAAATAACAGAAGATATGCTCAGGTATTTTATAAAAAAGGTTCATAACCGCCGCGTGTTTGTGAGGCCGCGTATGGTTATTGCTATTCCTTCTGGGATCACAGAGGTTGAGAAACGCGCAGTGAAGGATTCAGCAGAGCATGCTGGAGGTCGCGAAGTTTATCTTGTAGAAGAACCTATCTCAGCTGCCATTGGTGTAGGACTCCCTATTCAGGAGCCCAGCGGCAATATGATTATTGATATCGGAGGCGGGACCACAGAGATAGCTGTCATATCTCTTGCAGGTATTGTATTTTCACGTTCAATACGCATAGGCGGCGATGAGCTGGACGAAGCGATAATCGAACATTTAAAGAAGACATACAATTTAATGATTGGCGAACGTACAGCAGAGGAGATTAAAATAAAGATAGGATCTGCTTATCCTCTCGAAGAAGAGCTAACGATGGATGTGCGCGGCCGTGATTTAGTAGCCGGACTTCCTAAGACAATAACAGTTTCTTCTGAAGAGATAAGAGAGGCAGTAGCAGGCCCGATTTCAGCAATCCTTGAAGCCACCAGAATGACGCTTGAGAGGACACCCCCGGAGCTTTCTGCTGATTTGATTGAAAGAGGGATTATTTTAGCAGGAGGCGGAGCGCTTTTACGAGGCATGGATAAGTTGATAAGCGAAGAGACAGGGCTACCTGTTCACGTAGCTGAAGACCCCATGACAGCGGTGGCTATTGGCACAGGCAAGGTATTGAGTGAAATAAAATATCTGAAGAAGGTCACTGTGCGTTCCAAATTGGATTTTTAAAGATTACAGGGTAAATATTGGTGCGTGGCAAGATCAAGCAAAAACCTTCCTTTTATAGTAGTTTGTATTAGCATAGTTAGCGTTATATTCCTTTCTCAATTTTTCTCAAGCGATTCCCGTATAAAAATTTTAAACATATTTCGAACTCCGCTAAAGATGATTTCAGGTTCATACTATGCTTTGCGTGATGTCTCGAATTTTAAAGAATTAAGCAATGAAAATAAAATTTTAAGGGAAAATGTAAGCAATCTCGAGAAAGAGATATTGAATTTGCGTGAAGCCCATTTGGAAAATCAAAGATTAAGAAGCCTTCTTGATTTTAAGGAATCAAAGAAGCGCAAGTTTATGCCTAGCATGGTGATAGCCAGGGATTCTTTAGGCGTGAGGGGCGCTATTATTATTGATAAAGGCAAGAGAGATGGTTTGCGAAAAGATATGGCCGTCATAAGTGGAAATGGGCTTGTTGGCCGGGTGCGCGAAACTGGTTGGAGTATCAGCAGGGTGCTTCTTATTACAGATCGCGATTCAGTTGTTAGCGGTATCGTGAAGAGGACAAGAGATGAAGGGGCTGTCGCGGGAAATATGCCCTCAGGCCTTATCATGAAATATTTAGATTTGGACTGTGATGTTAAAAATGGCGACAAGGTCATAACTTCCGGATTTAGTGGCGTATTTGAAAAAGGCGTACTCGTAGGAGAGATCGCCTCTATATATAAGGATGTAAGTGGCCTTTATCTAAGAGCGGTTTTAAAACCAGAAGTGGACATGATGAAATTAGAAGAGGTCCTAGTTATCCGCTAATGTTTTTTATCTGGGTAATTTTAGCAACTCTATTGCAGGCTACGGTACTGAACGGACTAAACCTTCTTGTGCTTTTAGCGGTTTTTTCAGGCCTGAGGAAAGGACCGTTTGTAGGGTTGTTGGTAGGCGTCGCAATAGGTGTATTTGCATGTTTTTTTTCTGCCTCATCATTTGGATTGCATTTAGCGCTTTATGGTATGGTTGGATTTGTTTCTGGCATAGCCAGGGCCCATATATATTACAAAGAAGACATGTTTATGCAGTTTGTGTTTTGTTTTTGCGGCCTGTTCCTCTTTTATTTTATGTATTTTATTCTAACTAACACAATTCAGGTATCTAGTATTTCTACAGTCTTATTTTCGGCCGCTCTATCCCCTGTATTATTTAAAATCGTAGAAAAATAGTTATGCGCATTAGACTGATAGGCCATTGTTTTACAATTCTTTTTATCCTTTTAGGCGGCTGTCTTTTCTACCTCCAAATTGTAAAAGGGGATTTCTATAAAAACTTGAGCGACAGGAATAGTATTCGCCTTTTGAGTATAAATGCCCCGAGAGGAGTTATGTACGATAGGCGCAATGAGGCAGTGGCCCGCGATGCCCTTTCTTTTGGGATTTTTATAGTACCGCAGGAAGTAAAGAATCTTGATGTTGAAATAAGGAATATTTCCAAGATTCTAGGTCTTTCAGAAAGTTTGTTGAGGAGAAATTATAAACGTAATTACTATGCGCCCTTTGCCCCGTGCGAATTAATCAGGAATATATCCAAAAAAAAGGCAATCCTGATAGAAGAGCTAAGGCTGGATATGCCCGGTGTTATAGTTAAGGAGATTTCTTCGAGAAACTATCCATACAAAGAGGCCTTTGCGCATGTTCTGGGTTATGTTGGAGAGATGGACAGAAGAGAGCTCGAATTGCTTAAGAGCTATGGTTATAGCGCAAAGGATTTGATAGGAAAAGACGGGGTGGAGCGTGTAGCCGATAGTTATCTACACGGACGCAATGGGGGTATGCAGATTCAGGTGGACAATAGAGGCCGCCATGTAAAGGTATTGAATTTCAAAAAACCCAAGAAAGGCAAGGATGTCCATCTGACTATAGATACCGGACTCCAGCTTTTTATATGGAATATGATGAAGGATAAGGCTGGGGCCGCGGTATTTATGGATCCTTATACAGGAGAGATATTAACCCTCGTGAGCTCCCCATCATATGACCCTAATGATTCTCTGGTCAAGGTATTAAATGATAAACGCTCACCCCTTTTAAACAGGGCTATTATGGGTCAATATCCACCGGGTTCCTTGTTTAAAATAGTCGTTGCGATAGCGGGTCTAGAGTCTGGCAAAATACAGCATGACGCGGCATTTACATGCCACGGTAAATTAAATATAGGTAAAGGCAGGTTCAACTGCTGGAATCGGGATGGTCACGGCACAATGCATATTGAAAAGGCCATTATTGAATCGTGCAATGTCTATTTTTATAACGCGGGAATTTTAGTTGGGGTAGAAAAGATTTATCAATACGCGAAACAGCTGGGTTTTGGCAGAAAGACAGGCATTGATCTTTTTGGAGAAGCCAAGGCCTTTGTGCCGTCCAGGGCATGGAAGAAAACAAAAAGGAAAGAAAACTGGTATGCGGGGGATACCGCAAATCTTTCCATAGGGCAAGGCTATTTATTGGTTACGCCTTTACAGATTGCGCGTTTGTTTAGCGTTGTGGCAAACGGAGGGAGGCTTGTAGAGCCGCATGTTTTGAAGAAGGTGGGCGATATCGATGTAAAGGGCCATAAGTATATAAACCTTAAGATCAAGCAGGAAAACATAAATATAATTCAAAGGGCTTTAAAGGGTGTTGTTGACGATGAAGACGGGACAGGCTTTCGCGCATGGAGTGAATCCGTGTCTATTTCTGGGAAGACAGGAACCGCTCAGGTGGGCGCGGGACTTAGAACGCATGCCTGGTTTGCGGGTTTTTCACCTTCAGAGAAGCCGGAGATTAGTTTTGTTATTTTCTTAGAACACGGAGGTTCTGGAGGCGATGACGCGGCCCTGATAGCAAAAAAGGCAGCGGAATATTGGCATAAGAATAAATGATGGGTAAGAAGTTTTTCTGACATTTGGAGTTATTGTAATAGGCTATGAAAAATTTAGATTTAAAAAAATATAAAGGTTTTGACTGGCCATTGATGATTAGCGCAATAGCCATATTTATTCTAGGGCTTTTGTTTTTATTTAGCTCAACACACCCAAGCAACGTAGGTTATGTGTTGAGACAAATAACGTGGTTTCTTTTAGGGTCTTTGGTATTTTTGTTCCTGATAAACGTAAATTACAGAAAAATAGTAGGCGTTGGGAGTATATTTTACTTCTTGACGATATTTCTTCTTGGAGCGGTTCTTATATTTGGAAGCCGTAGGCTGGGCGCGCAAAGGTGGCTGACAATAGGAAGTTTTAATTTTCAACCATCAGAATTTGCAAAACTGTTTATAACGCTTTCCTTGGTGCAATATCTCGCAAGCCATAAAACGTATCACGGTTTAAAAAATATCCTTATTCCTTTGGTGATGACGCTCGTACCTTTTATTCTTATACTGGAAGAACCTGACCTTGGAACCGCTTTTATGCTCGTTCCGGTCTTGTTTGCCTTGTTATATGCATGGGGTGCCCCGGTCAAATATTTGGTTTTCATGGTGTTGTGCGGCACTTTGTTCTCGCCGTTCGGATGGTTTTTATTAAAGGATTATCAAAAAGAAAGACTCATGGTATTTATGAATCCTAGCATAGATCCGTTGGGCGCCGGCTACACAGTTATTCAGTCCAGGATAGCAGTAGGTTCAGGCGGATTGTTTGGCAGGGGATGGCTTTCCGGCACGCAAAATCAGTTGAATTTTCTTGTAGAAAGACACACTGATTTTATATTTTCGGTAGCAGGAGAGGAATGGGGTTTTTTTGGAGGATTAGTCTTGATCGCCCTCTATTGTATTTTTATTAGAAGGGGCGTTAGTATAGCTGAGAAAACAAACGATCCATGCGGCAGGCTTTTAGCCGTTGGGATTTTAGCCATGATAGGCATACAGGTAGTTGTGAATCTGAGCATGACAATGGGTTTTATGCCCGTGGTTGGATTACCTCTTCCGTTCGTGAGTTATGGCGGTTCGTCTCTTTTGGTTACAATGATAGCGGTAGGATTACTTCAAAGCATAGCCATACATCGTTAGAAAGACCTTGGATGTCAAGCCTTGAATATTTATGAGGCATCTTAGAACTATGGAACGATTTTTTTCTGACATATTAAAACCTGGCAGGTACATCAACAGAGAGTGGAATGCTATTCATAAAGAATGGACGAATAGCAAGCTAAAGATGGCTCTTTGCTTCCCTGATATATATGAAATAGGCATGAGCCATTTGGGCATGAAGATACTTTACGGAATCTTGAATCAGGAGGAGGATGTGATCTGCGAGAGGGTTTTTGCGCCATGGAAGGATATGGAAGAGAATATGAGATCAGAAGGAGGAGGTCTTGTTTCTCTCGAGAGTCAGAAGAGATTGAATGAGTTTGACATCATCGGCTTTTCTCTCCAGCACGAAATGAATTACACGGATGTTCTAAATATGCTTGATCTGGGACAGGTTTTGATTTACGCCAGAGAGAGAGGCGATGCCGACCCTCTGGTCATAGCTGGGGGGCCGTGCACAGTTAACCCCGAACCCATGGCAGATTTCATAGATGCATTTGTTATTGGAGAGGCAGAGGATGTAATACTGGAAATAACGAGAACAGTGCAAGGCGCAAGGTATGATGTGATGGGTCGAAGAGAGGCGATATTAAAAGAACTTGCAAAAATAGAAGGAGTTTATGTCCCGTTTTCCAACTCTCAACTTTCACCTCTCACTGTAAAGAAGCGCATTGTCAGAGATTTGGAAAATTCATATTTTCCCACAAAGCCAGTTGTTCCGTATATACAGGTTGTTCATGATAGGATAGGTATTGAGATTATGCGAGGATGTCCGCATGGATGCAGGTTTTGTCAGGCGCGCAAGATATTTCATCCTATGAGAATGCGTTCGGTAAAGAGTATCTTGGAGATAGCTGAAAAATCGATCGAAAACACTGGCTACGAGGAGATGTCGCTATTGTCTCTTTCTACGGGCGACTACCCGTATCTGGAAGAGCTTGTCGGAAAACTTGAAGAAAGATTCAAGAGAACGGGCGTAAAAATTTCTTTACCTTCATTAAGAGTAAGGCGTTTTAATGATAACGAGATGAGCAATATTATAAAAAGGTCTGGCTTGACATTTGCGCCAGAGGCAGGCAGCGATGGATTAAGAAGTCATTTGAACAAAGGGATGAAAAATGAAGACATAATTCAGAAATCCAGTCTTTTCCTCAAATCGGGGTGGAAGAAGGTGAAATTATATTTTATGATAGGTTTACCGGGTGAGACATATAAGGACTTAGACGCAATAATAGAGCTCGCTTCGCAAATAAAAAATGTAAACCTGAGCGTTTCCCCTTTTATACCAAAGCCGCATTCTGAGTTCGAAAAAGAAGGGATGGATGGTTTAGGAGCATTGAAAGATAAAGAGGCGCATCTGAGATCAAGGCGCGCACTTTTATTTTGCTCGGGGCAGAAAGCGCGTAATGGCACAAATAGAAACTTGAAAATATATTTTCAGAGCCCTGAGATGAGTCGGCTCGAAGCTATTGTATCCAGGGGGGATAGAAGGATAGGCGGGGTTATTTATATGGCATGGCAAAAAGGCGCCAGACTTCAAGCCTGGACAGAATATTTTGACTATACTCTCTGGGAGGAGTGCTTTGAGGAATGCGCGGTCGATCCAGAAGCTTATCTAAAAAAGAAAGACAAAGAAGCGCGCTTGCCATGGGATTTTATAGATGTGAATAGCCCTTTTCTCTAACTTGAGGTTTATAGGGGTCGGAGCCCTATAAACGCGAATAGGGCCCTGTCCCTTAAAAAAGCGAAACAATAGACTCTTGAACTTGCGATGGTTCTAATGTATACTGTGAGTGTTAAATTCTCCTGCCTTGCGTGGATGGATTTTACTTGGAGGCCAATATGAGTAATTTTTTTAAAAACATTTCCTTGATCCCTGGAAAGCTGAGACACAAAACCATGGTTGCATTTGCCCTTATGTCGGTTATCCCACTGCTTGTATGCGCTTGGCTTGTTGTAAACTACATATTTCCAAACATAGACTCATTCCTCGGTCTTTCATTAGGCAATATAAGTATAATATTGTTCATAGCTATAGTTATTCCTATATTGGGGCTTTATATAACGAGGCAGATGATAGACCCTATGGTAAAGATAGCCAATGATGCGAAGGGAATAGCAGAAGGCAATATAGATAGGGTTATTGAGCTAGATCGCGAAGACGAGGTAGGAGATATCAGTAAATTTTTAAATGTCATGACTAAGAAGATCAAAGATAATATAGAAGAGTTAAAGGTATGCGGCGAGCAGACAAAATCGATAAACATCGAGATAAATAAAAAGGTATTGGCGTTATCAGGCCTTTTACAGATAGGGGACATTATAACATCTTCGTCAGAACTTTCAATAGTATTGGATTTTATATCAGAAAAGGTGTCAGACGTAGAAGATGGTTCTGTTTCTTTCGTGATGTTGCTGGACGAAAATGCAAAGGAATTCAAGGTGATATCAAGTTGCAATTCTGACGAGGATAAGCTGCGGCGTTTACGAATGAAAGAAAACGAAATGGTGCCTTACATTGTGATAGTGGATAAGGATACGAAAAGCAAGGCAGTGACGGCAGATAAGATGCTCAACTTTTTGGATTTTAAAAATATTGCCATATTGCCTATAGTTGTTTCCAAGAAGCAGCACGGTATCCTTGCGGTCGGAAACAGAAAAGATAACTTTGTATTCAAGGACGATGAAAAGGAACTTTTGAAGATATTTGTCAAGCAGGCTACTATAGCGCTTGAGAATAATCTATTGATAAAAAAAGCAAGGGATCTAGCGATAAGAGATGATTTAACAGGGCTCTATAACGAAAACTATATGCATACCAGGCTTGACGAGGAGATTAAAAGGGCTGCTGTGTATCAGCGCTGTTGCGGGTATCTTCTTGTCGATGTAGATAATTTTAAAGAGCTTCACGAACAGTTCGGAGAGGTCAAAACAGAAGCTTTCTTAAGGGCACTAGGAGAGATCCTCAGGCATACCATTACAGAAGTGGATAAGGTTG
>JBHPFI010000039.1:0-10743 GCA_042572045.1 Candidatus Omnitrophota bacterium | reverse complement strand
CCTCTGCCATGTGAGGGCAGCACTCTAACCAACTGAGCTAATCGCCCGTCTGCTTCGTCCACCTCTGGAGGACTTGGCAGAATTTTATTTCTACAAAGCTCTTACCAGTATCTGCGCCTTGTAGGGCGAAGTAGAATCGGTGGGCCCACAAGGACTTGAACCTTGGACACCCTGATTATGAGTCAGGTGCTCTAACCAACTGAGCTATGGGCCCCATATATTTTACTTGCTAAAGGCCCAATGGTGAGTCCTTCGACGTTGCTCAGGACGAATACTGAGCGTAGTCGAATATATTCGAAGGATGCTGAGTTCAGTCGAAGCACTTGTCGAACCATGGGTCCGTAAAAAGATAATTATATCATTTTGACTATAGCATTACAAGAGGAAATTTATTGTTTGCTTAACTACCTAATCATTTTAATGACAGGTGACTCAATCCCATGGTGTCGAGCCAGGAGACCTCTGTTGCGCCTTTTAATACAAATCGCTTATCACCAAGGCATAGACCTTCGCTGTATCGATAAGGCTATCTATATAAACAAACTCATTATCACTATGCCAACCTTCGCCACCCTTTGCGCTATAACCAAGCGCTGGCACACCTTTCCACATAAAATACCGCATATCCGTAGCCCCTGGCATTAGACTATAAATCGCTTTTTTACCAGTAACTATTTTTATAGAATTCGAAACAGCGCTAAAAAATATTCTATCTCTTCTGGAGATAGAATGATTTCCTTTTGAATAAAATTTCACGTTTACACGCGAATCCTTATGAATCCTGTTAAATCTTTCAACGACTTTTTCTATCTCCTTTTTTGCAAGATCTGCGTTCTCTTCAGGTATCAACCTCCTGTCAATGCTAAACTTTACTATACCAGGTACAACATTTACCTTGACCCCGCCTTTTAACAAACCACCCATTACAAAACTTGGGCTTTTGGAAATAGCATCCCTCATATGATATCTTGTCTTTCTCCTTGATATCCTTTTTTTTAACTTCTTTAATTCAATTGCCAACTCCAGCATTCTTTCAAAAGAATTGACGCCATTGTGAGGCATAGACGCATGAGCAGCCTTTCCTCTAACCGTAACCTCAGCCCACAAGACTCCTTTATTCCCCATCGAGACATAGTTTCTCGAATAACCTTCGCTCATTGCGTAATCCGCCTTTACAAGATTTCTCTGAATCAAATATCCAAGCCCGGTCATTCCGCCTATCTCTTCATCAGGCACAAAAGAAACCTGCAGATTTACCTTTGGCTTTGCGCCGCATCTCTTAATGGCTTCGAGAGCAAGCAACACACACGCTATGTTGCCTTTCATATCCTCTGAGCCACGGCCATAAATTCTGTTACCTTTTATAACAGCTCTAAAAGGATCTGTGTTCCATTTATCAGTAGCAGGGACCACGTCATAATGAGAACTTATATGAAATGTCTTTTTGGCACCAGTCACCCAATCCGCAATAAGGCTTACTCTCTTGGACCCCTCTTTAATGCCAAATTTATCCAAAACAGCCTTTGGGGTCAAATACCTTCTTGTCTTTAGGCCTATTCTTTTACACCTTCCCCCAAGAAAAGACGCCATCTTTTCGTAATTTTCACCCGGTGGATTCACCGTAGGGATTTCTATCATTTTTGAAACTAACGATATTAAATCAGATTTTTTAGATTCGATATATCTTAAAACGCCTTGACTCATAAATCAGCTCCCTCTAATGCATCCGCCTCATTATATTCCAACTCCGCCTTTTTTAAAAGACCCTTTTGTGTATAAATATCACCCAGGATCCTGTGAACCCCGACATTGTAAGGATCCAACCTTGAGTATTTTATAAACTGATTCATGGCCTTATCCACATTCCCTCTTTCAAGTTGCACGATCCCAAGCATATAAGAAGCCTTTCGCAGGTAAGGATTTAACTTTGCAGATTTTTCAAGCATCATAAGGGCGTTTTGTTTTTTCCCCAATCGCATATATGCTGTTCCTATGTTGGCATAAAGCTCGGCTGACTTAGGGTAAAAATTCAAAAATTTCTGCGCAAGTGAAAGGGCCTCATCATACCTGCCGCTATTTATATAAATAGCGGCAAGATTATTGCCTGCCTCCAAAAATCTAGGATCCTTATCTAATAATCCAATATAAATCTCCTCCGCAAGCAGCCGCTCGCCAATCTTTTCAAAAAATCTTGCAATATTTATGCTGACATCCGAATCTTTTAATCTTACCTTGTTAAAATCAATCTCAAATCTATCTATGGTCAACCTGTTTTTAGGGGTGCCATTCAAAAACACGCAAGAATTTTCATCATAATATACCAATCTCCAGTCCTTGTCTTCATATAAATATCTTGATATCCTTTCTGTGCCACCAAACAAATGCCTCAATAGAACTATTTCAAAGCCATATTTTTTATGAAGCGCTCTCCAATGACTTGGATAATTTTGGGCCTTTCTGTATAGCTCATAAAAGTCATCCCTGTATAAATCTGTCCTCGTATCTATAAAAACCCTCTTCGCAGGATAGAATCTATATCCGATATAAGGACCGAAATCGAGCGTATTAAACATAGGGCCTTCTATTTTATTGTTATCCAAGAAATCACACGCGCCAGAAGGCATAAAGATGTTGGAAAATCTGGATTCTGTCTTTCTTAATCCAAACTGATTCGTGAATTGGTAATATCTATTTGACAGAAAGAAATATATCATGCCGCAGATAATCAATATAGACACGGCATAATATTTCCTTTCAGGCATATCTCTTGTTAAAGGGGCCTTGTTCAAATTTATGAGCGAAAACCCCAAGCCAAGAAATATAAAAATAGGGATATTCCTCACTGCCATATAAGCGGCAAAAAAGGAAAGCGCAAAAATCAATATGTGTTTTATTTTTACATTTCTGAGATTGATAATAAAAGTAATGCTTGAGAATATCGCAAAAAACCAAAAGAAAACATACCTGCTAAAGCTGGATCTTATAGGCATCATCAGTTCATGCACGTTCTGCATAAACAACTTCTGCACAGTAAAGATGTCTATCAATATATTGACTGGATACAATGCGCCTTTATAAAAATATGGATTTAGAAAACATGCGGCTACTACACAGATAAAAAGCGTTGCAAATTTTTTAGACCTGGCTTTATCCCCTGATAAAAAATCCCCTATAGAGTAGAAGAATACAAGCATAGGGCCTAAAATAAAATAACCATGAAGATTTACCCATACAACCTGTAAAAATGGTAAGATATATAATCTTTTTTCTCTCTCAAGGATATACAAAAATATGCACAATAATACATAAGAAAATATCTCTGGCCTCAAGGCAGACCTGTAGCCAAACGCGAGGATGGAAATCAGTGTGAAAAATACAGGAATGATGATCTTTTTGCGATTATAGGCAGTCAAAAGTAAGATGAGAAAAAAAGATAGGGTTACGAGAAAGGCCTTGATAATATTTAAACCCAGCCAGGAGAACCTGGAAAATACACTATAAAACAAAACTTGGGAAAGCCACTCATGGTCTATCCATGTCCGTTTTTCTAAGGTGTAGGAAAAGATATCGACATATGGGATCTCGAGATTCTTTATAATGTGTTCGCCGGTCTTGAGATTCCACCATAGATCTATATCGACTATGGTATTTATCTGGGATATAAAAAGAAGTGCAAATAGTAGGAATATTACCAAAGGTCTCATGCGAGGTCTTGTGCTCAAGGTACACCCCGGACCGCCATATCAGCGTATCAATGGCGGTTCGGGGCTGAATCATCTTTCTTATCTTCTCTTCTTCTTTCCACCACGTGCCATCTTTGCTCTGGAGATATCCCCTTTTTTATCGATGAAGTAAAGATACCCCTTCTGCTTCTTTATGCCGCATTTCAGCACCTTCTCTGCCATCCTGTCTCACCCCCTCTCATTTGTTTTCGTTAAATAACTTTTACTTATGCTCTTTTGGCTGTAGAAAATCAACTATCATACGCTTATTCAAAACTTGAAAAAATAAGCAATTTATTTTATGACACACGCTGGAAGACTACCGTTTTTCAAATGATACTTCAGGCACTCACAACAAAGGCCTTTTCTGGAACACGGCTCATATGTACAAGGACATTCTTTTAAATTATTCTTATAGTTTTTGCATTTTTCCATAACTATATTACCTCTTTCAACTTTGAGAGGGCAGAAAATATAGCAAGCTGGCTGGTTTTTGGATTCTTTTTTGACGGAACATTCTCAGTCCTTGTAAAAATTCTTCCAAACTCGCCCTCTATCTGCACCTCATGGATATTTTTTTTGTACTTTGGTGAAGTCATTATCCTTACCTTTGTGCGCTTTGGGCCTATACCTGAAAGACTTAATGTTGCTGCTACATTAATATTTTTAGGAAAATGTTTTATTGCTTCTTCGGCATTGCCGCTGTATACAAGCGTCTCTTTATCTATCTTACTTATATCCTTTCCTTTAAGATATGATGCGCCTTTTAATCCTTTCGGGGGTTTTCTCGTAGTCAATGATACCTTTTTTATCTTTCCTATAATAGCTGAACTCAGGCCGTCTAACCCGCATATGGCGCCGCTGGGGATATAGATATTGCACCCTCTTGACCGGGCCTTTTTCAACAAAATGCCTTTTTTCAATATTCCGCCTGTACTCATGATAAGCACATCTTTTCTAGCGGAGACTGCTTTTTCTGCAATACTGCCAGAGATGTTTACGGCTGCGGCCTCTATTATTAAGTCGCTTTTCTTTATCAAATCTTCTATGCCGGCTATGACTGGCCTCGGCTTTATCCTTTTTGAAAGAATATCTGCCTTTTTTGAATCAACGTCACAAAGCGCTGATATCCTGACCTTTTTTTTAAGGCGCTTTTGTATAAACTCTGCTATTCCTGTGCCTATGGTCCCGCAACCTATTATCCCTATTTTTTTCATATTAAATGAGATCATCGTCCGCCATGGCAGGCGATTTGGTTGAATCACACACCTGATATGGCTGCGCCTGACTTTTCGCCTGAAACCTTAAGCATGCGCATAAGCGTCTTGTAGGCGCGTTCCTTTATCTCTCCCGTAATCCTAATCTGATATTCCATTGCCTCAAGGGAATGCGCCACCCATCCCAGCGTAGTAAGTTTCATCGTAGGACACACCAGTCTTTCTGTGGGTATATAAAAATCCTTGTTAGGATTCGCCTTCTTTAATCCGTATAACATACCTAATTCTGTAACTATGACAAATGATTTGGCCTTTGAGGTCTTAACGTATTTAAACATCCCGCCAGTGCTGCATATATGGTCGCTAACAGAAAGGACATCTGGGTTACATTCGGGATGGGCCAAGATCTCGGCCTCCGGATGAAAATCCTTCGCCTTTAACACCTCTTCTTTTGAAACGCGTATATGCGTAGGGCAAAATCCCTCCCATAGAATAATCTTTTTATCAGATATATTTTTCTGTACATACCTACCTAAATTTTTGTCAGGGATAAAGATGATTTCTTTATGATTCTTTAATGATCTTACAACCTCGATGGCATTGGAAGATGTGCAGCATATATCGCTCTCTGCCTTTATTACAGCAGAAGAATTCACATAGCATACAACAGCAGCCTTTGGGTGGTGCTTTCTCTTTTCTTTCAGGCGCTCAACGGTAACCATGTCTGCCATAGGGCACCCTGCTTCCTTGACAGGCAAAAGCACGATCTTGTCAGGATTCAATATAGAAGCGCTTTCTGCCATAAAATCTACGCCGCAGAACACAATAACCTTGGCATCAGCCCTTACTGCCGCCTGACTCAACGCAAGGGAATCCCCGCTTATGTCCGCAATATCCTGAATCTCGTCCTTTTGGTAATTATGGACGATTATTACAGCGTTCTTTTCCTTTTTTAACTTCTGAATTTTCTTTTTTAAATTATCTCTGTATTTGGCATCATCCATGAACTCAACCTCAAATTCTATGCGCCACGCTTTCTGGGTTATGCTATTTCTTATTTACAATTTTATTTTTATCGTCGACAAAAACAATCCTTGGGGCATGGCCCACTGCATCTTTTGTCTCTGTAAGTATATATGACATTATAAGTAACTTGTCCCCCGGAATAGAATGTCTTGCAGCACCGCCATTCATAGCAATAATACCCGAACCCTTCTCCCCCTCTATAACATAGGTTTCTATCCTGCTTCCGTTATTCAAATTTACCACCTGGACCTTTTCATTGGCTATAATATCAGCGGCATCCAATATTTCAGAATCCACTGTAATGCTCCCGCTGTAGTCCAGATTTGACTCTGTAACAGTTGCCTTGCGGATCTTTGATTTTAAGATTGTGCGAAACATTGTCTTTAACCCCTTTCAATTCAAAACAACATTGTCTATTAACCTAGTTTTCCCGATTTTTGCCGCGACTGCAACCAATGCCTTATTGGAAATTCTATTTACGCTTCTAAGTCTTTTGATGTCCACTATGGAAATATAATCCACCTTCATATGTGTCTCTGCAAGGATCTCTTTGCGCATTCGTCTAATTATCTTTTTAGAATCCCTCTCTCCTTTTCTATATGAATCCTTTGCCAGCTTTAATGCCCTGTATATCGAGAGCGCTTGTTTACGTTGTTCAGGAGTCAAATAGGTATTTCTTGAGCTCATTGCAATCCCATCTTTTTCTCTTATTGTCGACATGGTCTTTATCTTTATAGGCATATTAAGATCCTCGACCATCCTTTTAATTACAATTACTTGCTGCGCGTCTTTTTGGCCAAAATACGCAACATCAGGCTTTACAATATTAAAAAGTTTTGCGACAACCGTGACAACGCCTTTAAAATGTCCTGGCCTTGTCGCGCCACAAAGACCTTCACTGATATCCTCGACATTTACATAAGTAGAAAATCCATTCCCATACATAGATCTTGCCCTAACTGAAAAAACAATATCTACCCCAATCTTATCGCAAAGCCTCAAATCGCGCTTTAAATCCCTTGGATATTTTTTAAAATCTTCTTTTGGCCCAAATTGAATCGGATTTACAAAAATGCTTACCACAACAAAATCAGTATCTCTTCTCGCCCTCCTTATAAGACTTAGATGCCCTTCATGCAAAAACCCCATTGTGGGCACAAACCCAACGGTCTTATGTTTCTTCTTCACTTCATTTATCTTCCTTGCCAGTGATCCTGTAGTCTTATATAACTTCATATCGCATAGTCAGAGGTCCTAACTTGAGAGCTTTGTCATTGAGGATCTCTCAAGTTAGGGTTGAAGAATGTCTCTTAATGGTTTTTGGACAAAATCCCGTTCATGCATCCTGGGATGAGGTATCTTTAAATCCGACTCGTCTATTTGTCTATCATCATACGTAAGTATGTCCAGGTCTATTGTGCGTGGTCCGTTTCCAACCGTCCTTTTCCTGCCAAGTAGCTTTTCTATTTTCTGCATAGCTAAAAGAAGCTGCCTTGGGTCTAAATCTGTTTCAATTTCTATTACGCCGTTCAAATATTTAGGTTGTTCTGGCCCGCCAACAGGCTCTGTTTCATAGACGCCCGAGAGCTTCTTTACTTTAATCCCGCTTGTTTCCCGTAAATAGTGAATTGCGTTTTCGATGTTCTTGCGCCTATCTCCGAGATTCGAACCAATCCCTATATAACTCAGCATAAACTATATTACTTTCTTCAACCTCTCCACGGCCTCCTGAGTCTTTTCCTCAGAAACCGTAAGAGCCATCCTCACGTATCCTTCTCCGCTTGCGCCAAGGCCTATGCCAGGCGTTATTACTATACCTGATTTTTCAAGAACCAATCTCGCAAACTCAATAGAAGATTTATGCGCCTTAGGGATCCTTGTCCAGACATAAAAAGTTGCTTTTGGCTTTGGAGTAACCCAGCCCATTTTATTTAACCCGTCCACCAAAACATCTCTTCTTCTCTGGTATATCTTGTTCATTTCTCGAGCATGTCTTTCTGCAATATCCAGCGCAGTAATACCTGTTACCTGTATGGCATTAAACACCCCTGAATCTATATTAGACTTTACCTTGGCTATGGCTGATACTATTCCTTCATTACCGCAGACAAAACCAATGCGCCAACCAGCCATATTGCATGTTTTGGAAAGGGAATGGAACTCAACCCCGACATCTCTTGCGCCTTCTGCTTTCAAAAAACTTTCAGGTCTGTATCCGTCAAATGCAATTTCAGAATATGCTGCGTCGTGCGCCACGACAAGATTATGCCTTTTGGCAAAAAGCGCCACGTCCTCGAAAAATCCCTTTTCACACGCTGCACTAGTAGGATTATTAGGGTAATTTATATACATAAGCTTGGATTTTTTCAATGCCTTTGCGTCTATTTTGTTCAAATCAGGCAGAAAGTTGTTCTCTTCCAAAAGAGGCATCGTATGGACAACTCCTCCCGCAAGGATAGTACCGCCTTTATATGGAGGGTAGCAGGGGTCCGGGATCAGAGAAACGTCTCCTGGATTAATAAAGGCAAGCGGCATATGGCTGATCCCTTCTTTTGAGCCTATAAGAACAAGGATTTCTTTTTCAGGATCCAGTTTAATTGCAAATCTATCCTTATACCACTTTGCTATTCTTTTTCTCAAGTCAGGGATACCTTGATCCAGAGGATAGTGATGGTGTATGGGATCCTGTGTCGCTTTACAAAGCGCATCTATCACCTCTTTGGGAGAACCCTGATCCGGGTCTCCGATCCCAAGGTCTATAATATCCTTTCCTTCTGATATGGCCTTACGCTTTGCTTTATCTATCTCCAGAAATAAATAAGGAGGGAGCTTGCGTAACCTATCGCTAAGTTCGAACTGCATTATGAATCTCCTCTCTTATATCGCATAGGTGCACCCGCCTAACTAGATGCGCCTATCACATCCTGCATGCTATAAAGCCCTGGCTTTTTGCCTACTACAAATCTTGCAGCATTCAACGCGCCTTTTGCGAATGCATCCCTCGAATGCGCCCTGTGCACAAGCTCTATTGTTTCCACCTGTTCTGAAAATCTTACAGTGTGGTCCCCAACTATATCGCCTTCCCTTATAGATTGTATTGGCGGTGTCTTTCCTCGAACCTTCAGAACCGCTTCTGATAATCTCTTGGCAGTCCCGCTTGGCGCATCTTTTTTCTTGGCATGATGAGCCTCTACGATCTCAACCTTGTAATCCTTGCTAAGCGCCCTGGAGACGATCTCTGTAATTTTAAACAATAGATTTGCGCCAACGCTCATATTTGGAGAAAATACTATTGGGATTTCTCTGGAACTATTTCTTATCTCTTCTATCTGCTCGGAAGATAAGGCTGTAGTACCTATCACCATTCCGACTTTATTCTTGCAAGCTATCTCCAGATGTTCCATGGTCACAGAAGGAAATGTAAATTCTATCAACGCATCGCAGTCCTTGGCCACTTTCTCAAAATCAGACTCTATGTTTTTGCCGATCCTTCCGATCTCAATGACCTCTCCTATATCTTTTCCTATAGCGGGATTGTCGGGTGATTCCAGGCCGCTGCTAATCTCCAAGGCTTTATCCTTTGAAGCCAACCTTCCGATCCTTTTTCCCATCCTGCCTGCTATGCCGCTTATAACAAGTTTTATCATATTAGCTGTATCCTTATAAAAGCCCATAAGAGCTTAGCGCTTTTTTAAGTTTAGTCTGATTTTCTCCGGACATTGCGCACATAGGAAGCCGCAAGCTTCCGTCATCTATCATTCCCATGAGGGCCATTGCTGTTTTAACAGGGATAGGATTTGTTTCTATAAACATTGCCTTTACAAGCGGCAGAAGCTTATAGTGTATTCTCCTTGCCCCGTCTATGTCTCCCTTTTTAAAGCTTGAGACCATGTCAGCTACGTCTCTTGGCGCAATATTACTCACCACTGAAATAACGCCTGTTCCGCCTATCGCCAGTAAAGGCAGGGTCAGGCTGTCATCTCCTGATATTAAATCAAAACTCTTTCCGCATAAAGCATAGGTCTTGGACATCTGATCCAGGTTGCCGCTTGCTTCCTTTACGCCCACGATGTTCTTTACCTTGCTCAGTCTCTCCATTGTCTCAGGCAATATATTTATGCCTGTGCGCGAAGCTATATTGTAGACGATCAGAGGCAGCTTTGTCTCCTCGGCGATCTTTTTAAAATGCCGGTAGATGCCTTCCTGCGTGGGTTTGTTATAATAAGGCGTTATCTGAAGTGACGCGTCAACACCTACTTCTTTCGCATACTTGGTCAACATAATAGCTTCGGTAGTATTATTAGAGCCTGTGCCTGCAATAACAGGAATCCTTTTACCTGATGCCTCTACAACTACCTCTATGACATGTTCATGCTCTTCATAGGAAAGAGTTGAAGACTCTCCTGTGGTGCCGCACGGCACAATAGCGCTTGTTCCATTCTTAATATGAAACTCTACGAGTTCTCGGAGCTTCTTCTCGTCTACCTTGTCATTCTTAAAAGGCGTTATAATCGCAACCATTGAACCTTCAAACATAATTCACCTCTCCCCTGTAAACCATTTTTGCTTCACCTTCCAAATATATATCTCTGGCATTGCTGCCTTTTTTATTAAAATAAACCTTTAAAACCCCGCCATTTGTATGCACATTGACCTTGGGTCCTAAAATCCGACGCCCGAGGATGCTCACTATTGCTGATGCCACTGCGCCTGTGCCGCAGGCAAGGGTCTCTCCCTCTACTCCTCTTTCATAAGTCCTCATATTTATATTTCTATCG
>JBHPFI010000038.1:0-11446 GCA_042572045.1 Candidatus Omnitrophota bacterium | reverse complement strand
AAGCGGCGCTATTGACAGCACTTTTATCTTTACATGTTTTTTACCGTCGGTTACGGGAATCGTATTTGTCACAATTAGTCTTTTTATGGAAGAGGCTTCTATGCGCTTTATCGCAGGCCCAGACAATATCGGATGCGTAATGGCGGCGTATATCTCCTTGGCGCCTGAACGTTTCAACGCATGGGCTGCCTCTACCAGAGAACTTGCGGTCGCCACAAGGTCGTCTATGATTATTGCATTTCGCCCTTTGACATCCCCTAATATATTCATCACTTCTGTAGCTTCACCGCTAACCCTTCTTTTATCAACTATAGCTAATGGCGCTCGTAGTCTTTTTGCATAGGCCCTTGCCATCTTGATGCCGCCAACATCAGGAGAAACCACTACGCGGTTTTTTATCTTCAGCTCGGCAAAATAACCCACAACTGTGGTAATCGCATAAAGATGATCTAATGGAATGTCAAAAAAGCCTTGGATCTGCCCTGCATGAAGATCCACTGTCAAGACCCTGTCTGCGCCTGCCTTGGTCAAAAGATTAGCAACCAATTTTGCAGTAATAGGAACGCGCGGCTGGTCTTTGCGATCCTGTCTTGCGTATCCAAAAAAAGGCAACACTGCTGTAATCCTCCTCGCAGATGCCCTTTTAAGGGCATCTATTAAAATAAGAAGCTCCATCAAATTCTTATTCGGAGGAGGGCACGTGGACTGCACTATAAACACGTCCTTACCCCTTACATTCTCTTGTATCTTTACTCTTATCTCACCCTCGCTGAAGCTAGTCACAAACACTTTTCCAAGAGGCATCTGTAAATATTTGACAATCTCTTTTGCCAATCCTACATTGGAATTGCCTGTAAAAATAGCAGCACTCTTATTCATCATCAACTCCTTCTTTTTACTTTTTCTTTAATATCCTCGCGGGGATTCCGACAACTGTCTTATGCGCAGGCACGTCTTTGTGTTTGGTTACAACGCTTCCTGCACCGGTTACTGCGTTCTTTCCTATTTTAACAGGAGCCACTAAAATAGTTCCTGTACCTATAAAAGCTCCGTTTTCTATGATAGTCTTTTGCTTGAGCGTCCCATCATAGTTTGCAATAATGGTGCCGGCTCCAATATTGACACGCTTGCCTATTATTGTATCTCCTATATAGCATTGATGCCTGATCTTTGTATGCTCGCCTACTTTAGAGCGCACTATCTCGACAAAATTGCCTATCGCAACATCATCGCCGAGCGTTGTGCCTGAGCGCAGTCTCGCAAATGGACCAATGCTACAATTCGAACCTATCTTAACACCTTCTTCTATAAAAGTATAGGGGTATATCACTGTATCCTTTTCTACCATAACGCCTTCTTCTATATATGTGTTGGCGGGGTCTATGACAGTCACGCCTCTCTGCATAATGCTATCCAAAATCCTGTGCCTTGTAACCTGGCCTGCCTGAATTAAATCCTTTCGCGTATTGACTCCTAAAAATTCTTCAGGGGTATCTGTGGAAACGGAATCTATCAACGTATTCGCTTTTGCCATAATTTCTACTGTGTCAGTCAAATAATACTCTTTTTTCTTGTTATCAGGCTTTATCTTTTCCAGCCCCTCGAAAAGAATATGCTTACCAAAACAATATACGCCTACATTGATCTCTTCTATGACCTTTTCATAAATCGAGGCGTCCGACTCCTCGATTATCTTCGCAATCCTGCCATTGCCGGAGCGCAAGATCCTGCCGTAACCAGTAGGATTTTTCAAGCGCGAGGTCAGAAGCGTACAGCCTGACCGGCTAGACGCGTGCCTATCTATGATTTGTTTTAAAGTCTGCGCCGTTAAAAGAGGCACGTCGCCATACGATATCAATACAGAGTCTATCTTGTTATCCTTTAAAAGGGCATTTTTTGTCTTTAATACAGCGTCCCCTGTTCCAAGAAGCTTGTCCTGCGTAACACATTTAACCCCTTTCAATGTTTCTTTAACCAAGTTTGCTTTGTGGCCTAGCACAACAATAATATTATGTATGCCGACGGCACGTATGGTATTTATAAGGTACTCGATCATTGGCTTGCCGCAGATAGGGTGGAGCACCTTTGGTATCGAGGACTTCATCCTAGTGCCTTCGCCTGCAGCAAGAATTACAGCAGCGACTTTTTTCATAATATTATCTCTCTTGTTCTTCTTCGCTCAGCTACTTTCGTGCTGAGCTTCGAAAGAACATTCTGCTTAGTTTATTCCTGCGAAGCCCTGAACACAAGTATCACGGCGAAGCAGAATGGCTGGGACGTGTGGACTCGAACCACAATACCGAGATCCAAATTCTCGTGTCCTACCGTTGAACGACGTCCCAATTAATTTTCTCAAATAATATTAAAGGCTTCGCTCTATGGGTTTTGCCTTTTCCGACTCATAGGCACTCAGGACCTTCTTTTGAATGGATTCCCTGCACTGAACGCTTATAGGGTGCGCTATATCCTTATGCTCTGACTGTCTCGCGTCATGCTGCTCTGTTGGCGTAGAAGCCCTAGTGTCTCTTGCAGGTATAGCTGCGCCGCATTCATTGCAGAACTTACTTCTAATCTCATTCTTGTGTCCGCATTTCGGGCAAGAGTCTTTCATCTTGCGCGATGGCATTGCCACAAAAAGGCCGCTTTTGCCCTCTATAACCTTTATGTTCCTGACTACAAAGGAATTGTCAATAGTTATAGTAGCATACGCGCGTAGTTTGTTATTCAATCCTTCTTTAGGAAATATCCTGACCTCGGTTATCTCCATAGATGCCTCCTTTATAAGTTGTTGCTAAAAAGATACTCGTGCCTGTGCCTTTTGCCTTCGATAGTTTCTCCAGTATGTCTATCGCCTCCTCTCTCTCTTTAACTGTACAGAAAATCGAAGGTCCGCTCCCGGATAAAAAACCAGGACCTGCGTCCACCTTAAACAATAAACCCCTTATGCTGTTCATATGCTGGCTATAATCACCCAGCATTTTTTCAAAAACATTATAATAAGCCTTGCCCAACAATGCTATATCCTTCTGCCTGATGGCAGAAACTATTTCCTCAATGCTGTCTTTCCTCGAACCCCTGGCTCTTTTCTCCAGACCCTTGTACATCTCGGCTGTTGAAATAGCTATATCCGGCTTTATGATTACATGCGAAAAAGAACAAGCTGTATCTATTGGTTCCAGCAACTCTCCAGCGCCCCTACCTATGGCAAAAGATTGATCCAGCATAAAAAATGGAACGTCTTTCCCTGTTTCAGCTGCTATAGAAAAAAGGGCTTCGGATGACAGGCCTAACTCAAAGGCCTTGTTTACTGCGCGCAATACACTCGCAGCGTTGCTCGAGCCTCCTCCTAAGCCAGCGGATACAGGAATTTGTTTTTTGATTATTACCTCCAGGCCCAAATTTACATTGGGCTTTCCGAGCAGGGCCTGAAGCGCCTTATAAACAATATTATCTTTTCCTGAAGGGCACGCAAGGGCCGGCTCTACTGTTACGCTGATCCCTTTGTCTTTTTCCCTTATGATAATCTCGTCTTTTAAATCTATCTTTTCAAAGAGCGTTTTTATATTGTGATAACCGTCTGGTCTTTTATCCAGAACATCTAAATATAAATTCAGCTTTGCCGGCGCAAAGACGCTAAACTCTTGCATAAATAACAACTTTTTGTCAAACTATCAGCTTAGGATTTTTTCCTGCCAATCGCCCTCTTCGCGGCCTTCACAATGTCTTCTGATACAAGCTCAAATGTCTTAAAAAGCTCTTCGGGAGAACCTGATTCGCCAAATCTATCTTTTACGCCTATAAATTCGAGAGGTACCGGGAATTCCTGCGTCACGACTTCACTGACAGCCCCTCCCAATCCCCCTATTATAGTATGCTCTTCAGCCGTAACTATCGCGCCTGTCTGTCTTGCCGCATTCACAATCGCGTCCCTGTCGATCGGCTTCAGCGTATGTAAATTAATAAGACGCGCATCGACATTTTCTTTTTTTAAAATATCGCACGCAAGCGTAGCTTCATAGACCTCATGGCCACACGCTATAATCGTCACATCTTTTCCTTCCCTCAGAACAGTGGCCTTTCCTATTTCAAAACGATCCCTGTCTTTAGTAATAATCGGTTCTTTGACTCTGCCGAGCCTGAGATACACGGGTCCGTCGCAAGAAGCACTGGCAATTGTTGCCTTCCTTGCTTCTATGGCATCACAGGGCACGATCACGGTCATGTTTGGTAGGATACGCATAAGCGCTATCTCTTCGATCGCCTGATGCGTAGGTCCGTCCGGGCCCACAGATATACCGCCATGCGTCCCGACTATTTTCACGTTTAAGTTCATATAGGCTACTGATACCCTCACCTGATCCCATGCTCTGCCCGCGGCAAAAACACCGAATGTGCAGGCAAAAGGCGTCTTGCCTGATAACGCAAGACCTGCAGCAGTGCAAATCATATCCTGCTCGCTCACGCCCATTGAAAAAAATCTCTCAGGAAATTTCTTTTTAAACCATCCTGCGCGCGTAGAATCCGTAAGGTCTGCTGAAAGCACTACTATATCTTCTCTCCTCCCACCTAATTCTACAAGGGCCTCACCGAACCCGTCTCTCGTTGGTTTTTTGTTCATATATTGCATCCCTTCCAAATAAGTTTAGAACCCTAAATATTCAAGTCAAGGGCGTATTTTCAATTCCTTCAAGGCATTCTCTAATTCATCTTTGCTCGGCGCCACGCCATGATATTTATTCTGGTTTTCAAAAAATGATACGCCTTTGCCTTTTACAGTATGCGCTAAAATGACAGCAGGTTTTCCCTTTATAGTCTCTGCCTTATCATACGCGCCCATCACTTCTTTAATATTGTGTCCGTCTATCTCTAAGACCTCCCATCCAAATGCCTGCCACTTATCCTTAAGGGGCTCGAGGCCTTTTACTTCCTCAATCCTTCCGTCTATCTGAAATTTATTATAGTCCACTATCCCACACACATTATCTAATTTGTAATGCGCGCCTGTAAGAACCGCTTCCCAGATCTGACCTTCATCAAGCTCTCCGTCTCCCATGATACAGTAAATACGCCTATCGTCTTTGTTTAACCTCGCGCCAAGCGCATATCCATTTGCAATGGAAAGCCCCTGGCCCAAAGAACCGCTTGATACCTCAATGCCAGGCAGTCCCCTCTGAGGGTGGCCTTGAAGCCTGGTCCCAAGCTGCCTTAAGGTGCACAATTCTTCTTTTTTGAAAAAATTCATATGCGCGAGTGTTGCGTACAACCCAGGGCAGGCGTGACCTTTTGAGAGTATGAATATATCGCGGGTATTGCACAAAGGTTTTTCCGGATCGCATCGAAACTTATAAAAATACAACCCAACAAGAAGCTCCACCATTGATAATGAACCACCTGTATGGCCTGAACCGGCACAGGTGAGCATCTTTAATATTTCAACGCGAATCTCATTTGCTATTTTTTCTAACTTTTTGATTTCGGGCTTTTTAGTCATAGATCTTTCTTTTGTTTTGTCCGTGGTTTTTGACCTCGGATGATTTATGTTTTTCCACGCTACTATTTGAGCGATGGCTCTGCCAAAAGTCCGGCCTGAGAGGCGCTATTCTTGAGGAGTTCTAATTTGTTCCTTATCTCATCGTTACTTTGAAGCTCCAATGATTTTTCCCACGCGTCTTTTGCCTTGACAAAATTCTCTGTCTTAAAATACACATCTCCAAGATGGTCATATACAACAGGGTCGTCGCCAATAAGCGCCTTGGCCTTTTCTAGCTCTATCTCTGCCTTATCAAACATCCCTTTCTTGTAATAAACCCAGCCAAGACTATCTATATAAGCGCCATTATCAGGACTCATCTCCAACGCCTTTCTTATAAATCGGTCTGCTTCATCCAGATTTATGCCTTCTTCCGCATATATGTATCCAAGATAATTCAACGCCTCTGGGTCTTCGGGGCTTAACTCAATAGACTTTTTTAATCGCACCTTTGCTTCTTCTCTTTCGCCTATCTCTTCAAGCATTGCGCCTAAATAGAAATGCGATCTCGGGTTAAATGGATCTACTTTTATGCTTTTTTTGTACTCCTCTATCGCTGATAGCTTGTCCCCTTTTTCGCTATAACAAAAGCCCAGGGCCAGGTGCACATCTTGAGCCCTTTTGCCCGACATAAGGATTTCTTTTAAAGCCTCTATTGCCTCGTCTATTCTGGAATTTGCGACATATATATAGCTCAGCTCTATGCACGCGATAACATCCTCTGGATCAAACTCCAATAAAAGTTTATACTGATGGATCGCCTCATCTGTCTCTTCTATCTCAAAATACAACTGCCCCAGTTGCCTATAAATCTTTGTATTCAGGGGGTCGAGTTGTATAGCCTTCTTGTAACGCTTTATGGCTTCCTTTGGCTTGCCGTTCATCTCAAAGAGCACTGCCAAAGCCAAATACGCCTCCAGGTAATCCGGATTTAATTCCACCGCCTTGCTTAGCGCGTTTACTGCATCCTCAACCTTCCCAGTCCTTGCATAAATGATGCCCAGATTAAAATGGATTATCGGAGAATCCTTTTTTTCCTCGATAAGATTTTTGTATATCTCTATAGCCTTGTCCAAATCCTGCCCTAGTATATATATATCGGCTAGAGACGTGAGCGTAGCCAGATCCTTTGGCTCACTTTTTAATATCTCTTCGTATTCCTTTGTTGCCTCGTCATATTTTTTTTGAGAGGTGTATATAAGGGCGAGGAGGAATCGGGCTCGAGCGTTTTGCATATTTAGCCCGACCGATTTTTTGAGGGCAGAAACCGCATCTTCTACCTTGCCTAATTTCACATAGGCCACGCCCAGTCTATAATATACAGTGGCAGCTTGAGGATCAAGCTCGATGGCCTTAAGATATTCTTCTATTGCCCGTGAAACCTTGCCTTCGTTATCATGTATCATGCCCATGGAATAATGGGCATAGGCCTTTGGAGATATTGAAGGGCTGGATTTTCTTTTTACTATTTTTAAGATCTCTTTGCGGGGACTGCGCACCGCGCTTTTTTTAAGCTTGGCGGTAGATGCACAGCCGCATATATGCAAAACCAATATCCCTGAGATCGCTAATATTAAGAAATGTCTCGAAGCCATTATCACCGCTGTAAACACTGACCACACAGATCGCTGACTGACTAAAAAATCTGTATAATCATTTTACTTTTTCTTATGTCTATCTCTTCTGAGCCTCTTCTTTCTCTTGTGCGTCGATATCTTTCGTCTCTTTCTTTTCCTTCCGCAGGGCATTGTTGCTACCTCCTTAAATGAGTCCGCCTAGGCGGACGAATTTTATCCCGCCCTTTTGGTTAGTTTCATGTTAGAATCACATGGTCCAAAGGAAAGGAGCGGGTCATGTCTTTACTTACTGTATTACTTTATTCAACGGGTACTCTATTATCCCTTCCGCGCCTTGCTGTTTTAATCTCGGGATAATAGTCCGAACTATTTTTTCCTCTACTATTGTCTCTATCGCGCACCATCCTTTTTGGGACAGTCTTGAAATGGTCGGCTTCTTCATGGCGGGGAGAATGGAAATAACCTTTTTCAAATTCTTCTCTTTCACATTCATTTTAAGTCCCACTTTTTCTTCTGCGGCAATAGCCCCTTTTAAAAGAAGGGCGATGTTTTCTATCTTTTTTCTCTTCTCTTTATTTTTCCAGGAGTTTTTGTTTGCGACTATGAGGGTCGTGGACTGGCAGATTGTATCGATTATGCGGAGATTATTTGCCCTGAGGCTCGCGCCTGTCTCTGTGAGTTCGACTATGGCATCGACAAGCCCTGCGCCCACCTTTGCCTCTGTCGCGCCCCAGCTGAATTCTACATCAAGCTTTATCTTCTTTTTATTAAAATACGCCTTTGTGACATTTACAAGCTCGGTGGCTATCCTTTTCCCCTTTAGGTCGTACGGGGTCTTGATCTTTGAATCATTGGGAACCGCGAGAACCCATCGCACAGGCCTTAAGCCTTGCTTTCCATAAATAAGCTCGCAGACCTTCACCACCTCTCTCTCGCTCTCAATGGTCCAGTCTTCTCCTGTAACCCCGCAATCAAGCACTCCGTCAGCTACATAGCGCGCCATTTCCTGGGCCCTTAAAAGAAACGGACTTATCTCCCTGTCATCTATAGATGGGAAATAGTTCCTAGACCCTATGGATATATTAAACCCTGCCTTCTTAAGCATTCTCAAGGTAGCCTCTTGCAGACTACCTTTTGGAAGTCCAAATTTTAACTTCATTTTCGATAATCCTTCTTTTCTTCTTCCTTAAATACAGCCTCTTGCTCTTTTTTACCCTAGTTTTAGGGTTAATGCCCCAAGACCTGCGTATTTTTACACGCTTGGCCTTTTTTTCATAGCGAAAGTATTATACAGGTAGGCTAATGCTTTGTAAAGAGGAAAATTGCTGGAAAGAAGTCAGGAATTTTCTTAAAATCAGCTCTTTATTTTTGCCTCTTGTTCTTTTAGCTGTTTCTTAATGCTCTTTATTAAAAGATAGGCCCTGATCTTGCTTATCCTTATGAACCTAATGAACCTAAGAGGCTTTTTCCTGTGTTGTTTGTTTGACATGGTTGTCTGAGCCAGCGTCTCCAGATCGAAAATCTGACATTTGCTATTAAAATGTATTAAAATCTGTCACATATTATCAATTATCTTCTCGGCTTATTCAAACTCCACCGTTACTTTGGCTTCTTCAGGCTCCACCGTTACCTCGACTTCTTCAAATTCCACCGTTACCTCGGCTTCTTCAGGCTCCACAGTTACCTCGGCTTCTTCAACCGTCATTATTTCCTTTTTAACTGTCTGCTCCCTAGGCATCTCTACCTCTTTTATCGCTCTCCCAAGCTCTTCCTGAGCCTTTATATAATTTGCTTTGCCCGTTTGAGAAACTTTTAATTCTTCAGTTTTTCCTGTAAGTAAAAACTTTCTACCTACTTTATCTCTAGTTATCTTGCCTTTTGAAGAAACCATCCTCTCTGTACCATCAGACTCATATTGGTATTTTATTTCAAAAAATCCTCTACGGAATTCATCATCACTAAAAATTACTCGGAATTTAACCAGGCCCTCATTCTGAAAAAGTTCGTTTATTGTGACTTTAAATGTATTTTTAAGGCCTGCTATTCGTGCGCTATCAACAATGTTCTCCTCACTCTTTATTCCTCTTGCGCCACTCACCACAAATTCTTTCCCAAACACTACCGCAGTATTGCTAGCTCCGAAAACCAATGAAAGCCGTTTTACGGTCTTGCCTGAGCTTTCATTATATATGGTAACTATTGACGACCTGTATTTTTCTCCCCACTTAATACCAAAAAATTCTGTTCCGCTGGCATAACTTCTGTCTTCGTTTTCAATTAACATGCTGACAGGAGGAACATCAGTATATTTTTGATTGCCTACATTATAATTTCTAATACCTATTACTATTAATATTATAATAAAAAGAAAAATGCAAACCACCTTAATCATTTTACTTGCCATTTGTTACCTCCTTTATGTTACAGTGCCCTTTTCTCGAGACAGTAAGACGCACTCAAGCAGAATATCTGCTCAAACATCTACTCCTTTGACTCTCCTAGGATTGCTAAAATATCTGTTGATAGTACGCATTTATTGTCTTTACAGAGTTGGCGAACAAAATTCCTAAACAATAACTCAATATAATAACGATGATGGTCATGATTATCTTTTTCTTCTGGTCAAAATCAGGCTTAAGCCAAACCAATGGCAACATAAATGGGCCTACGCATAAGAAAGCAATTATCAAAAAATAGGTTTTGAAATACCACCTATCTCCTCTTTTCTTATTTAAAAACTCCCCGCAATGCTTGCATTTAATCGCGCCGTCTTGTATCTCTTCTGCGCAATAAGGGCATCTTTTCATGCTATTCTCCAATTAACTATTATATGTAGTATACCATAGAGCTTTAAGCCGTCAAGCAAACCCCGGCTCTTTTCTTACTTGTCTTTTGGCCTTTTTTGTGGTTAACTTTACGTATGGATTTCATAACCTTCTTTAAGGTAGACATTGTCATACTGGTTATACTATTTTTACTCTACAAACAGTATAAGACCCAACCCTGCATATCAATAAAGATCCAGAATATTTTAATACATAGCATCTTCGAGCGGGGCGCTGTAAAAGTAACAAAGGATATAGAGATCCATTATTATCTGTATATTGAAAATAGCAGCTCTCGGCTCAATACAATAAAACATGTCGAAATATATTTTGAGGATGCTAAAAGAAAGTTTGAGGAAAGCCTTAATCTTTTTACGGAGAGCTACAAAATCACGGAGCTGACATTGGAGAAAGTATGTTTTTCATTACCAGACTACTCTCTCAGGAAAAAATACAGAACGGAAATAAAGGTCACCGACCAATACAACAAATCTTATTCAAGAAGTTTCCATATCAAAGTCCCGCAAAAATATCTTAATGATAAAAATAGCAATCGCTAACTTGACAATTCAGTCAATGACAAAAGTGTCAAGTTAGCGGATTTTACTTTATATATTTTTCAATGCACTCTATTAGTTTATCTGCTTTTACTGGCTTGAGCATAATAAGATTGCTTGCCATTAAAATCTATCAATCTCTTCTTCTATTTTTTCTCTATCTTCTTCCTTCTTTTCTTTCTCAAGATTTTTATAATAGTTCCCGCCATAATAAATTAAATCTGTTTGCGGAGAATTGAACTCTAATACAAGCATTCTATAGTTTTCTACACTGCCCCAATTATAGAAATTAGCACCTTCGTTAACCTGTTGAGGTTGGCCATATTTCTTTGTTAATAAATATTTCAAAGTTTTTCCAACAGCCGTAGTTTTCCAGATTATAGTAATTCCGGCAAGCTGCTTACTATTCGGAGTAAAAAACAATATCACCTGACACGGTTTATCTAAAATTGTATCCGTATAACCTATTTCATCCTCGTCATCAGAGAACAACAAAATCTTTCCTTTGTCCTGGATTATCGTTTCGGCATCTTCTCTGGATATGCCCCATTCAAAATCTTCAAACTGAAACGCAAAAGCATTTACAGAAAAAAATAAAACGAAAACCATTAAAATAATTACTATTTTTTTATTTGACATCCTATGACTTTTTTCAATTATAAAACAAAGTGTCATCTCTACCCAATAATCTATCGTCCTAGCTAAATTAACTCTGATAATTTAATAAACCTATTCATTTAAAGATAACATCTGGTTCAAGAAACATAAGACACATATATAATATATATTTTACTGCTACGGAATGATAAAAACAAGCTCAAACATAAGAATAGAAAGACAGATGCATAAGTACGGTGGTAGGTTTTTATGTGACATAATACAGGGACTAAATTTAGCTCTACTACTTTGGGGCAGACTATATCACAGTCCTAAACAATACAGCTTCTATAAAATATA
>JBHPFI010000037.1:0-11515 GCA_042572045.1 Candidatus Omnitrophota bacterium | reverse complement strand
AAAAAATATAGAAATAAAATCATTGTGTTGCGAGGGTTTTCTCATGAGATAATCAAACAGTGGCCCAGACATAGAAATATAGATTTTTTATGGATTGATGGAGACCATTCCTACGAGGGCGTTAAGAAAGATATTCATGATTGGATACCTTTGGTTAAAAAAGATAGCTTTATTTGTTTTCATGACTATAGAGATGCTCCCGGAGTCAAAAAAGCGGTGGATGAATTAATGAACGCCTTTCCTGATGATAAACATAGGCTGCCGTGGCGCATACGCAAAGATAACCAAGCCCCTGCGCCTTTTTGCTAAAATCAGCATCTTCGAATGTTCCCATACCATATATTTCATCAAAAAACCCTACCTTTTGAATAACCTTGCGCTTGACAAGCATACAAAATCCAGTTGCCCAAGCCAATTCAGACCATTCACCCGTATAAGACTTTAACTTTTTTGCGAGTAAATCTAGACTCTGCCCTCTTTTTGGCTTACAACCCAAGGTATTACTGCTAGGGTTAATTATGCCGATATCTTCCCTGTTCTCTGCTACCTTGATCATCTCTCTTAGCCAACCTTCGGTAACCTGAGTATCGTTGTTCAAAAAACAGACATAAGGGGCCTGAGATTGTCTTATCCCTTGGTTGGTAGCCTTAATAAATCCTAAATTTTTCTCATTTCTAAGCAAGGTAAGGTCATCCTTTTTATCGCGCGCCAGTTTATCTAAATAGTCTTTTGTGGGCTGGCTGCTTCCATTATCCACAATAATCAGGTGAAATGCATAATTTGTGTTTTTAAAAAAACTTTCTATGCACTTTCTGGTAAAATCAAGCTGATTCCAAACTGGAATAATTATATCGCAATTCATCTTTTCTTATATATTACTACATCTGGCCAGCCCTTAGCTGTTTTAAACTTGTGATAACCTGGATCAGGTCGGTTTTCCCACATTATATCAGGATAATTTAACACAATCCTTTGGTATCTCGACTCTATCTGCTTGCGATACTGATTGCTTAAATCTTTTAACGGAAACCAGTCATTTCTAATCACAATCCACTCAGGGAAGGTTTCGCGGGCAAAAGAACTATTGTCTACTTTTAAATCGGTATAGAATATCACAGCATAATCACCCATAGTTAGCTTCACTGTATCTGTTGGTTTTGCATTCTTATTCAAGAACTTTATTATCCCTTCTACAGGACCGTCATAATCATGGGTCAGCTCATGACTAATGCTGACCTGAGGGATCCATAATTCTTTACGAAAAGGGCTGCCCGTATGAAATATATTTGTAAAACAGACGACACTAAAAACCAAGACCGCAACTATAGCGTTCACCTTTAGGCATCCAGCTATCAATAAACTCATAAGAATACAGGATAGAGGCAAAAGGTGTATAAGATACCTCAGCTGCCTTTCGTCATGCAAAAGCAAAAAACATATAGTAGAAATAAATACTGCCACTAAAAGCCAAAGACAACTTTTATCCAACGGCCGGTTTAATATAGGAAAAACCTTATTCTTAAAAAAAGCAAATATACCTAAACTTAAAAATAAAAATCCATAAGGGAACATATATTTGTTTAATACGCGAAAATAGAATTCTAAGTGTCCTTTTGTGCGCCCAAGCGTCATTGCTCCGCTGAATTCTGTGCTTGCAAGATATAAGTAAAAAGGTAAAGTAAATAGAACGATTGTAAAAAGATAGCACAGCATATCTCTTACTTTGATATTCTTTCTATTAAATATAATAAAGTGGGCACCTATCGCCATCATAACAGGAAAGAAAATTCCATGATTTGAGTGAAAAAGCAATATTCCGCTCACAATAAATCCTAGAGCAGAAAATTTATTTTTTTTCATCAAATCCAAATATGACACTAAAAGCCAAAGCGTGAAAAACATTAAAAGCGCATACCATCTAGACTGACGCATATATAGAAAAAATAGCGGAGAAAAAACCATAAAACTAACAGAAAGCCTGGAGATTAACCTGTTTTTAAAAAGTCTTTGCGCCAGCAAATAACACAGTATCACGCTCCCTATTCCAAATACGGCAAAAGGAAATCGGGCAGCAAAGGTATTCTCTCCAAACAACCAGAAAGAGGCTGCTACAAGATAAAATTGAAGCCAGGAACTATATTTCCATCCTTTGTACTTACAAGGATCTGCGTAAATATTCGTAATAAGATTTTTTCCATCAAAGGCCCTGGGGATCCCAAAGTTAAGGGTATTGCTGCCTAAAACTGCGGTCACTGCCTCATCTTGCCAGAGATAGATGTTTCCTAGATTAGTGAATAAGATCACCGCCGCTAAAAGACAAAAGAGAATCAACATGAAATCTTTTCTTGCTTTTTGTTCCATACTATTAACCTTTTAAACTGAACCTATCTTTAATTATGTCCATCATCCCACTAAGCCTATGAGTATAAGTATGTTTTTCAAGTGTAAACCGATAGCCGTTTTCTGCTATCGCTTCTCTTTCTTCCCTGTTTTTCAGATAATAATCAATGAGATTAAACAAATCCTTTGGGCCATCAAATATTACAATGTGCTTCCGGTCTATAAAGCCAAGTTTTTCAGCGCTATCATCTCTCAATCTCTTTGTTAGAAGCATTGCCCCACAAGCCATTATTTCGTAATTCCTCATTGTAAAACATTCTCCGCGAATAGCAAAACTAAAACCTATTTTTGAGGAGCTATAAATACGGCTCATCTCTTCGTAATCAGCGCGTCCTATAAAACTATTCGAATACCTCTCTCTTATCTCCTGTAAGTAAAGCTTTCTAGGCATACCTCCATCATTTCCTATGAAACCTATATCGTAATTCCTCTCAACATTTAACCTTTTGTGGATCCGGGGATCGCAACCAACATTCATCCAGATTATCTCAACGGGAGATTTTTTCTTAAGAATATCTATCTCTTTACGCATCGGACAAAACACTAATTGGTATGCACCCTTTGATATATGCTTCTTTATCTTCTTGAACGGCTTATCTAAATGGACATCTGAAACATAATAGACTCTTGGCGTAAGCCTTTCAGGAATAAGATAATCATAGCACCCATCATCTATGCGAAAATAAAAATCGTATTCGGGTTTGACGCTACATGCATCCTTTGGCCAAAAATGTTCCACCTCATGCCCTAAAGCCTTTAGCGCCCGTTCGAAATATATACCCATAGTATCTGGGCGTTCTTTACCGAATATAATAGCAACTTTCATTTTTTCACTCGAAGACCTTTATCAGATCAATTGAAGGAAATATCTTTTTAAACACGCTCAATCTGCCATAAGTTTTCTCTTTGCTAAGAAAGATGACTAACTCTCCCCCTTTAGACAGGATTAAAGTAACGATGATATATATAAACAGGAACGGCGTAAAAAATTTTCCAGAGATAAATACATTGCTTACTCCATCATGCCTTGTTATCATTTCTCGCACATCTTTGTCAACCAACCCCTTTATTAAAACAGTTGAATGTATATTTTTGCTCTCTAAATCAAGAGATAGCTCTCTTATTCTGCGCCATCCTTTCTCACAAATAAGAACATGTTTTTTATACATAACTAAGCTTTTTCTTTGTCTTGATTATCCTGGCTGGCATCCCAAGGATATACTTATTGGACTTTACGTTGTTCAGGACAAGGCTGGCCGTCCCTACTGTCACATTTCTTCCTATCTTTGCCTTTGTAATATCTGCGCCCATGCCAATAAATGAATTATCGCCTATCTCTGTATAACCGGCCGTCCTAACGCCAGGACTGATAAAAACATTCTTACCTATGTTATTATCATGCTCTATTATTGTGCCTGACCAGATTATAGAATTATCTCCTATCTTTGTCCCAGGATTTACTATAACTCCTGGCCCAATATAAACACCCTTGCCTATCTCGGCATCAGAAGAAATAGTAGCTGCTGGGTGAACTGCGTTTACAAAATCCAATTCTTTCTCTCTGGCAATCTCCTTGCAATAAGAAAGTCTTTTATCTAAAAAATGATAACCGAAAGCGACGAATAACCCTTTGATCTTTAATTTCTTACTAAGGCTCCTGAATTGCGAACATTTTCCCAAGATTGGACATCCGCAAAATCTTCCTTTTTTTACATCATCAAAGAAACCCACTATCCTATGTTGATTCTGTAGCCTCAGGGATTCACAGACAACTTTAGCTAAGCCTCCGGCAGAAAATATAGCAACTCTCATAAGCTACAATCCTTTCCTTTTCCTATAATAGTCGATTGTTTTTCTTAAACCAACTTCGATTGAAACTTTTGCTCTCCATTTTATGTACCTATGTATTTTTCTTGTATCAGGCATGCGCCTCGATATATCCTCATAACCTCTTCCGAATACTTTCTTATGTTCTACAAATTTGATCCTTGACTTAAACCTGCCTACATCCTTCATTATCTTTGCAAGTTTATACATAGTATATTCCTTTGACGTCCCTATATTTAAAACCTGATTTTCAGCTTTTTTACAAAAGGCGAGTTTTATAACAGCATCTATTGCATCATCGACATAAATAAAAGTCCTGGTCTGCTTGCCATTACCATGAACAGTAACATCTTCGCCATTTAAAAATTGTTTTAGAAAGATAGGTATGACCCTTCCGTGGCCCAAATCATCAAGCTTAGGGCCGTATACATTAAAAAATCTATAAATTACAAACGGGACTCTTTCTTGCTTGTGAAGCGCAAATAAGTAATGCTCACATGCCGCCTTTGAAGTAGAATAGCACCATCTATATATACTTGTTGCGCCCAATACCCTATCATCGTCCTCTTCCCATGGAACAGCCTTATTTCTGCCGAATACTTCGGATGTCGAGGAAAATATAATCTTTGTATTATTTTCGGCTGCTATTTTAAAAATATTTATAGCCGCCAGTAAGTCCACTTCCATAACATTCAAAGGATTTGTTACGTATTTAAGCGGGTCGGCAATAGCCGCCAGATGAAAGATCATATCTCTATTTCGTATTTGATGTTTCATTAAAGATGAATCGCACACAGAGTCTTGGATAAATTCAAAATTTTTATAAGGTATAAGGTGCTCTATTTTTTTGCCATTTGCCATATCAATGGCAGTAACCTTATGCCCTAATTTAAGAAGCCTTTCGCATATATATGACCCTAAGAACCCTGCGCCTCCGGTAACTAAAATATTCTTCGTCATTTTATTCTCCTATTTCTACATGGCAAGCATATAGATCAAAACCCTATCTCCTTTTTTAACAATTTCAATCCTTCCTCGCAATTATACAAAGGGGTTTTTGTTTCTTTTTTTATTTTGTCAATTTTTAACCCGGCTTTTTTAGGCCTCTTCGCCTTAAGATACAGATCTTTTAATTTAACTCTTTCTATTACATCTCTACTTAGCATGAATACATCTGCGATTTTATCCACGTATTCATAGCGATTTATAAAATCAGTACCTGCTGCATGGTAAACACCGGTCTTGTGATTCGTTATCAATTCTATGATAGACGCGGAAAGGCTGCCCACATAGGTAGGTGTGCAGTAAAAATCATCTGCAGCGTAAATCTTTTTATTATTCTGCATATTGTGTATTATCTTAACAGTAAAATTCTTAGATTGGTGATCTGGGCCGTAAAGCTGGGCAGTCCTTACTATCAGATAATCCTTTAAGATGCCCTTGATAGCATATTCTGCCTCCAGCTTGGTCCTGCCATACACATTCACAGGCGCGGGTTTATCATCTTCTTTGTAAGGCCCGTTTTCGCCATCAAATATATAATCTGTAGATAAAAATACCGATTTTGCGCCGCGCTCCTTTGCCTTTTTCATTAAATTCAATGTGCTTTTTATGTTAACCTCCTCGGCGAATTTAGGTTTTGATTCACATAAGTCAACATTTGTAATGCCACCTGCCAACACCATGACCTCTGGATTAAAAAAATTAAATACCTTCTCTACGCTCTTTTTATCTTTCAGATCAAGAGGGAAAAGGCCATCGCATTCATGCGAGCAATACGTGCCCAGCACATTCCATTTCTTCTTTATTGCGTCATTGTATAGCCTTCTCCCGAGCACGCCGGAAGCGCCGACTAGCAGTAATTTCATAATAAATAATTAAAACTTACTTACTTGTAACAACATCAAAACCAACGGAGATATTTTCTCCAGGAAATACCTTATCCTGTATCTTTTCTATAATAAACCTGTGGCGCTTTAACAACTTCCCAATGGAATCCTTGGTAAAAATATCTTTGTGCAATTGATGTGGTGAATTTCTTGGCACTGGATCCCCATGAGTAAGCCTGTAGACTTCATGTAAATCAAATGTTTCACTGACGTTCCCCTGCCTTTTGTTTAGATATGCGTCTGTGATTAAGTCAAAGTCTGGAATGCCTTTTATTATAAGCCTGCCTCCTTTGACCAAAATCCTATAGCACTCCTTCAAAAAATCATCCTGTTGATATCTGTAAAAATGCTCAAAACCATTTTCTATCAGAATTTCCGAAACCACGCCTGATGGCACTAAAAATAAATCCTGAGGGATATTCATAATAGCATCGGTGCCCTCTAGCGGGACTATATCCAAATTAACATAACCTGCATATTTTTTGCCTCCGCAACAAAGATGCAATTTGACAACCCCGCTTCTCTTTCTGTTTACGATCAAATCTCTGCAATCTGTATTAAGGATCTTTTTTCTTCTATGCAAGGCCCATGTTAACCTGCGTTTTGTTTGCTCATAATTCTTTTTTATTTTCTGTCTTATTTTTCTCATTTCAAGATCTCCTTGAGCACCTGCACAACGTATTTGATCTCCTCTTCAGATAGTTCAGGATACATTGGAAGACTCAGGATCTCTTCGCAACATTTTTCTGAAATCGGAAAATCGCCTCTTTTATAGCCAAGGTCTTTATAGGCCTCCTGCAGATGTATCGGTATTGGGTAATGTATCAGCGTACGCACGCCTTTTTCAGCAAGTTTATCCATTACCTCTTTTCTATTATTCACCCTCACTGGATAGAGGTGACATGCATGCTTTGCATAATCAGCTTCGTAGGGACATACGATAGCCAGATTTTTCTCTTTAAATAATGCCATATACATGGCGGCGTTTTTTCTCCTCTTTTCATTCCACTCATCCAGGTGCTTGAGTTTGACTCTAAGTATTGCCGCCTGCAAGGTATCAAGTCTCGAATTATAACCTTTTAAGATGTGCTCATATCTGCCTTTTCTCCCATAATCGCGCAAAAGTAAAAGCTTTTCTTTTATATCCTCGGAATTAGTTATGACCATGCCTCCATCGCCAAACGCGCCAAGGTTCTTGGTTGGATAAAACGAAAAGCAGCTAGCGTCTCCGAAGCTACCTACTTTTTTATCCTTGTAGAGCGCGCCGTGCGCCTGGGCGCAATCTTCAATAACTTTAAGGTTATGTTTTTTCGCTACTTCCATTAAAGGATCCATATCCACAGGATGACCGTAAAGATGCACTGGTAAAATCGCCTTTGTCTTTTTAGTGATATTCTCTTCTATCTTCGAAACATCTATATTGTAGGTTTTCTCTTCTATATCCACAAAAACGGGCCTTCCGCCTGCCATTGATATACCAAGCGCCGTAGCGATATAAGTATACGGCATTACAATTACCTCATCGCCTTCTCTTATATCACAAGCAAGGCATGCCAGAAATAAAGCATCTGTGCCAGAATTTACGCCTACTCCGTATTTAACTCCGCAGTATCCTGCAAACTCCTTTTCAAAAAGCCCTACATCCTCACCAATAATAAACCCGCCTGAGCGCATGACCTTTTCCATAGGAGGCCTTACTTCATCTTTTATATTCTCATATTGCTTTTTGAGTGAAAATACATCTACCTTCATAAATCAATCTCTCTTTTTCATGCCTGACTTGAGCATTTCGTCATTGAGATTTTCTCAAGTCAAGAAAAGCGTTAAAAACCTCTTCGATTGAAATATCCTCCAGGCATTTCTTAGTGTCGCATTTTGGTAATTTAAAACGTTTATAACAAGGACTGCAATCGATATCGCTCTTAACAACAATGTGCTCTTTACCGCCGGGATAAGGACCATAAACCCTTTTATCCGTGGGCCCAAAGATAGAAACAGTAGGCACTTTTTGACTTACGGCGATATGCAGTAATCCTCCATCATTACAGATAAACACCTTACATCTTTTAATCAAGCATGTTGTCTCTCTTATTCTCATATCTGGCGTTATAATAGGCTTATATTTCGTCTTTAGTCCAACACTGTTTATTAATTCCCTTTCTTCTGGCCCTCCTATCAAGATTGGTTTTGCACCGTATGATATTATCCTGTCGGCAACTAGAGCAAACTTTTCGTAACCCCATCTTTTATAACGGGCCTTCTCTTTGCCATAAGACGCTCCTCCGCCAGGCGCGATTCCAATCAATATATCCCCTGCTTTAACCCCAGCCTTTCCTAGGAAATTGTCTATATATGCCTCATCGCTGTCTCGAGTCACTAAAATTATCTTTGATTTAGCTCTCTCGGGTCGAGAACCAATAAGATCCAGGTAATACTCGGCAACAGGCCTGTCATTGAATCCATTAAATGGAATTCTATGAGTCAAAAATCTCCCGCGCCCCTTATAGTTGAATCCTCTTCTCTCTTTTATTCCTGCCGACCAGCAGAAAAACGCATATTCCTTGCCAAGTGAAAGGTCTATTACGACGTCAAACCTTCTTTTTCTTATATTCTTCCAGAAATTAAATAGTTTTTTTATACATTGTATTTTTGACCCCTCCCACAACATCCTATACTCATCTCTTTCAAACACAAATATCTCTGAGATATCAGGATTTGTTTCAAGAATCTCTTTTGTCCTTATATTACATATATATCCTATATAGCTCCCATGGCTTCTCTCTTTCATGGCAGAAACCAGTGGCGTTGAAAACAGAACATCTCCTATACCAAATGGATTTATTATCAATATATTTTTTGTCATATTAAAAAAATTATTATAGCATAAAAATTAAAAATGGACTATCTTTTTATAGCAAAAATACAAAGGGGTCACTGATACAGGAGGAGCGACAGGAACCATTATCAGTAACTACAAAATTTAACTTGCCTAACGACTCACAGCTCGCTTTGCGACGCATATAACAGTGGTCCCTAATGGCAAAGGTAAATATCTTACATAAATACTTTCGAGCGTTATCAAAAAAGACATCAAAAGATTTATTAGCCTGTGCGGCTTTTCTAAATCATGCTCTTCTTTATTTTTCTTAAATCTTTGCAGTTTACGAATCAAAAACATAGGCAAAAACCCAAAAAAATTAAAATATGATATCCTTTCGATCTTCAATCCTTCGTCCAAGATTAACTGTTTTAAAATCTTCAAAGAGTATCTTCTTGCCGTATGTTCTTTTATATCATGCGAGCCTTTCAAAGAAACTACAGGTTCTGAAAAAAATAAAATGCCATTTTTCTTGCAGACTCTAACGCATTCTCTCAGACAAAATCTATCATCCTTGACATTACGATGGTACATCACGCCAAGGAGTGAAACAAAATCAAAGCTCTCATCTTTAAAAGGTAGGCTTAGCGCGTCACCTTTGATAAGATTTGGAATATCTCTTTTTTTGGAATATAATAAAGCGAGATTGTTTGCATCAATACCAAAAACAACAAAATCATCCTTGAGCGCCATTAAAATATCTCCAACGCCGCATCCTACATCCAGCCATTTCTTTTTCTGCCCTCTAAACTTAGAATAGAACCGCTTAAGCCAAGACCTTTGCCCATTAAACCACCAGTGCGATCTGTCTACTTCAAACATTTTGTGAAAGATTTCGTTTTCCATTTACAAGTCAAATATTGCAAAAAATCCGTCTATTTGGCCTTTTAACTGATGCAAGGTCCTGATTGATAATAACCTTTTTAAAATATAGCCTGGTCTGAGATAAAACCTCTTATTTGCCCTATCCAAAAACCTTGAAAATTCATCCTTGTCCATACCCGGATTAATGTAATAGATTTCTTTGTGATCCAATACTGTACTCTTTGAAAAGTCAAAAACATGACCCTCTTTAGTAAGTTTTTTATACAATTCAGTCCCTGGAAAAGGGATAAACTTATTGAAATGAGCGTAATCAAGTTTCATGTCAATAGTAAAGCGTACAGTCCTTTCAAGGCTTTCCCATGTCTCTCCAGGGGTCCCTACAATAAAATCGCCTCTTACCTCAAGCCCGGCTTCTTTTGTCAATTTAATAGCTCTTTTATTTATCTCAACAGTATTGCCTTTTTTGAAAAGTTTAAGCATCCTGTCATCTCCTGACTCAAATCCATATAACACCTGCCAACATCCGGTCTTCTTCATGCGTTTTAAAAGCGGGCCGTCCACGCAGGCGGCCTTTGTAAGACAGGTCCATGAAAGCCTGAGTTTTCTTTTTTCAAACTCATCGCAGATTTCATACACCCTTTTTTTATTGCTAGTAAAGGTGTCATCAAAAAATCTGATTTCCCTTACCCCATATTTTGATATAAGACTTTCTATCTCTTCAAAAATATTAGCCACACTGCGCATCCTGCAGCGCTCACCGAATACCTTTCTGTCACAGAATGTGCATACTGACGGACAACCGCGACTCGTCATTATAACAGCGTATGGCGCCCTGCGACAAGACGCAGGAGTGGGCCTGTAAAACTTAGGGTGCGGGAGTAAATGCCTTGCGGGTAATGGTATAGAGTCTAAATCTTGTATAAAACTCTGATCTTTATTCTGATGTATAACCTCGCCATCTTTATAAATAATCCCTTTTATTTTATCTAAATTCTCAAATCTTTCATTCTGATAACTTTTAAAAAGTTCTTGGATAGTTTTTTCCCCTTCACAAATTACCCCTATATCAAAAAGCCCTGTTTTTATCGTCTCTTCAGGTAGTGCTGTTACATGGGCCCCTCCTATTAGAATCTTTGTCTCAGGAAAATTCTCGCGGATAAACTTGGCTACCTTTTGAGTTTTTACAAAGGAAGGCGTGGTAGAGGTAAGGCCAACTACATCAGGGGATTCAGTTAATATCATCCTAAAAAGATTATCATATGAAATCCCTATAGCGCAGTCAATGATCTTTATTTCTATCTTCATCTTCTCTAGGACCGAGGCAATATATGCGATACCAAGAGGAGGTACAATATTAAGGACCTTTTTGATGCTCTCTGTTTTACCAACAGATTCTTCTTCTTGTTCAAAAGGCGGGTTGATTAATAAAACCTTTGCCATTTTTTCCTCTCTTATTATTGGTTCTAACCACGCTCAATTTGATTCTTTTCGATATCTGCAAAAATAATAAAATATACTTTTGATGGTTTTTAATAAGCCCATCTTATAAGGTAGGCACTTTTTAAGATAATACCCATCGATAAGATCGCCTAATTTTCTAAAGACATTGTTTGGAGAAAAAGTAAAAACAACTTTATTAAAAAATTTAAAAAGCCAAGGGTGCTTGACTATTAAAGAAAAAAAAGATCTTAAGTTT
>JBHPFI010000036.1:0-14840 GCA_042572045.1 Candidatus Omnitrophota bacterium | reverse complement strand
AAAATCATTACAACCAATAGAACTACATATTTCCATACGCTAAACCCGCCCCAGAATATCGTAATCAAAAATACCGGAAGCGCTACCATCATCATGAACTTTGTGAGCTTAAAAATAGCGAGCAGTATTCCTGAATATTCTATATATACCCCGCCCATTATCTCCGTCTCTGCCTCAGCCATGTCAAACGGCACCAATCCAAGCTTTGCCTGCATGCAGAATATCGCAACCAGGATAGCAAGGATACCGGAAATGCTTGAAACGAACGCGCCGCTAGATGACTGAAACATAATTAAATCCGTCAATCTCAAGAGCCCGCCGCTCTTAATAATAGGTACAGTGAGGATGATAATAAAAGGTAATTCATAAGCAAGCATAAGTTTTATTTCCCTTGATAATCCGACAGATGCCAGGGGATTTCCACTGGCTGAGGCGCCCAAGATAAGCGCGATTGCCGGCAATGTCAATAAATACACGATGACAATGATATCACCTCTAAAACCAGCGCTTCCCAGATTTAGATTAGCCAGCCAGATAAATGTGGACGCCAGTATGCTAGCAGCTAGCCCTATAAGCGGAGCGATTACAAATAACAGTTTGGAGGAAGAGCTTCTTGGAATAGTGATTTCCTTTATGCTCAACTTTACCAAATCTATAAGCGACTGGTACCAAGGAGGGCCTACCCTCCACTGCACCCGCGCAGTTACTTTACGATCTATCCAGCTCGCGACCAGTCCGATCACAGCCGTAAAAAGAAATCCTGGAAAAATAAGGAAATTGAATAAATGTTTTATCATGGGTGATACTTTTTCCACGGTTTTACGTGGACTGCTATATTATTACCTATTAGATATATATCGTCCTTTTCCGACTCTTCTATGTCCATAAACTTTACTGCGTCCTTTATAGAGCAGGTCTTTACGCAAATCGGCTCTTCTTTGTCGCACCTGCCTATACAGACATCGCACTGCGACGTAATATAAGGAACTGTCTCAACGGGAATGGTTCCGAAAGGACACGCAAGACTGCAGGATTTACAGGAGATACAGCGCATTGTGTAGCGCTTTATTGTGCCGTCCGGCTGTTTCTCCATGGCCTCTTTTGGACAGCTGGCTACGCAAGGCGCCTCTTCGCACTTCCTGCAGATATGCAAGAACTGAGCTATTTCCCTTAATCGCGTTATGCCTGAATTTTCAGGTCGGTAATAATAACTGCACTCTGCGGTCGCGGCTTCACAGCTATACAATTTTTCAAGGTCTATAAATAAACGTTTCATGTCTTCAGTTTTTCGCTTATAGCTAAACTACTAGTCCCATATCTCGTGGATATGGCTTATCTTATCGTACGTAAATACCGGGCCGTCCTTACAAACGTAAAAATCGCCTAATCTACAATGACCGCACTTACCAAAACCGCAGCTCATATTCTTTTCCATGGATAAATAGATCTGATCTTCTTTATAGCCAAGTTCAAGAAGTTTAAACGTGCTGAATTTCATCATTATGGGCGGCCCGCATACAACCGCAACGCTATTCTTTAAATCTATATTCAAATTGTCTAAAGTAGTGGTTACAAGACCGACCTTGCCCTTCCAGTCTCCCTCTTTTTTATCAACCGTAACCCTGAAATTAACCCGCTTATCCATCTTCTGCCATTTATCAAGCACACACTCTTTATATAAGATATCGGAAGGGGTCTTTGAACCGCAGCAAAATAATATACCTTTATATTTATCTATATCATGGACCAGCGCTAAGAATAACGCCCTTAGCGGCGCAAGGCCTACGCCTCCTCCGACAAGTAAGATATTTTTCCCCTCAAATTTAGAAAGAGGGTATTCATTGCCATAAGGCCCCCGCAACCCAACCGTATCGCCCTTTTTTAAATCATGTATTTTTCCAGTCACCCTGCCTGCCTTCATAATGCTAATTTCCATCCTGCTTTTTTCATACGGCGAAGAAGAAGGCGTAAAAGGCGCCTCGCCTATACCAGGTATCGTCATCTCTACAAACTGGCCTGCTTTAAAGTGCATTGGCCGCTCGGGCTTGAGCGAAATAGTCTTTATCGTAGGGCTCTCTTCGCAAACACCCGCGACCTTGGTTTTTAAAGGCACATATGGATTTTCAATCATGATAGCTTACTAAGAACTTCTTGTATGTATATCTTGCCTGGGCAAGCCTCGCTGCATCTGCCACAACCAGTACAGCCGAACCTCCCGATCACATCAGGGAAAAATTTGAATTTCTTGGCAAAACGATTCCTAAGGCGCTGGGCAAGAAGCCTCCTCGGATTTGCGCCTCCTGCGACTCTGGCAAAAGACATCAAAAGACACGAGTCCCACAGCCTAAGCCTCTCAAAACCTTCATCCTTACCCTGGTCTTTCAAAGTAAAGCAATGGCACGCAGGACATATCACATTGCATGCGCCACACTCAACGCATGTCTTGGCAGTCTCTTCCCACAGATCTGACTCAAAGTGTTTCTTAAAAAGCTCTTCTATCGAGCCATGAGCCGGGATCTTTTTATCCTTTACCTTCTCCAGGAGTTCGTTTTTTAATTTCTTTCTCGACTCTTCCTTTTTCTCAGTATAAAGCCCTGCATTCTGAAATAACTTAAAATACTCCTTAACTATCTTCTCTCCTTTTTCAGAGCCTATTTCAACCACGTATCCGCTCTCCATCCCTGAAAGATTAATATCAAAATCTTCGCTTGGATACGGCATTATACCCAAGGAAACACAAAAACAGCTATCGCCATAACACGTGCAATCGCTCGAAATTATAAGGCCTTTTTCTCTCTGAGAAATATAAAACGGATCCTTAAAAGAATCCTGCTTGAAGACATAGTCCATTATTTTTAAAGAAGCCATATCACATGACTTGACCCCTATTATCGCTATGGGCCTTGTCTTCTCTTCGGAAATCTTTTCAGGAAAGTATTCGGCTACCTTTGCGCGGGCAGGAAGATAAAAACTCTTTATGCTCTGGACAGCCCTGATTTCACCAATGCAGGCGTCTTCCAGGCCCCTATCGTCAATCTTTTTGTAGTACCTATTATTTTCTGATTTTACAGGAGCGTAAACCTTGTACGTTTTTGCGAGGGATTTAACAAGCCTGTCAAGGTTGGGCTTATTGATAAAATATGTGTCCAATCTACGGTGTCCTTCAAAAGTTTGTGAAAATTATCACAAAGTGTGAAAAATAAAAAATCCTCTTTTATAAGACTATAATACAAAGCTCATTTTATGTCAACAAAAAAATTAAGTGAGGCCTCGTCGTGGTGGGTAACGTACTCATTAAAAATGTAGCTCCATCGCTCGCGGCGGGCAGGCCTTTATACATAGCTCGCAAGCAATGCATTTATCATTATAAAAATCTACCTTGCGCGTCGCAGGATTTATCACAAGCGCCTCTGTAGGGCATATTGGGACACAAGCCCCGCAATGAGTGCACGTTGCTTCATTCCTCTTTATATCCTTAGAAAGAAGCTGGGCTGTCACGCCAAGAGACTTTATAAATTTCAACGCTCTTTCAAAATTTTTGTCCTCGCCTGTGAGCTCGAGAACAAGAAGACCCTCTTCCTTCGGCGTGACATGCGCTTTCAATATATTAAACTGTAAGTCAAATTCCTCTACCATCCTGTAAATTATTGGCTGGTCCACGAGCCTAGGGGGAAATTTTAAAACAATGCGCTTAGAAATCATTTTGACCTCCATATAACAAAAGTACATCTAGGCAAAAATGCCTATCGTAATTCTATATCGCCAGAAGCGCCAAAATCCTTTTCATAGATTATAAGCGCGCTCCTCACGCCATCAATAGAAACAGCAAATTCAAGCGCAGGATGGATATCCTCTTTTTTCTTTACCCTGTTGCAGGCAGCTGTTGCGACCGCATCTGCCAATGACGTTGATTTGGATATTATAACACAGGCGTCGGCCTTTCCAAAGCTCAAAGAATGCCCCACTGTACCTGAAGATGTGCAGATGCCAAGCGGGGTATCTGATGGTTTTATTTTTATAAAAAGTTTGTTTGCCAGAGGAGATTCTCCTGCAAATATCGATACAGTGCGCTCTATATCTGTTTTTATAAAAACATCTCCGCCGTTTTCTATTATAATCTGCCCTGAACAAGATAAAAGTTCTTTACCTACAAATTCTGCAACTGCGCCTGCAACGCTGGCCATTGGCCCAACACCTGCTAATCTTGAAGCCTTAATCATATCCTTTATAATAGCTGGGGCATCAGGATCTGTGTCCAATGGCTCGAGGCTATCCTTGAACTTAGGGCATACCTTTATATAGCGTTCTATATGTGCCCTGTATTTTTTCACAAGAGCTTGAGCAATTTCCTTTACATCCTTTTCAGAAGAAACAAGAATATCTGTCTCGCCAACAATGACCTCTTGCGCAACAAGGTCATTGGTTCTGATCAACTTTCTATAAAATCTCTCCTGATAATCTCTGCTTTTAACCATGAGTTTTGTAATATTTCTAACTTGAGAAATCCTCAATGACAAAAGTGTCAAGTTAATCAATCTCTATTGACTCAACATGGATTCCTGTGCCTGCAATCACATCGTTTAGTTTGCTCTTGCAACTGGGACATCCTTCCAATCCCTCTTCTGCCGAAAACTCACGATGGCAAGATTTGCATCTGAATCTTGCTTCAACTTTTTTAAATTCTAATTCTGCATTTTCGAGGACACTTCCCTTTGCGCGTTCTCTAAAGTGAAATGTAAAATGTTCTGGGCTTATGTGCTCCAATTCGCCTATAAGCATTCTAACCCTTCTAACACTCGAAGTTGACTTCGAAGCATTCAATTTACTCTTAATAGCGCAAAGTATGTCGTCCACAACCCCTATCTCGTGCACAATCTATCCTTTCCTAATTAACAAATCCTCGGAAGCTGCTCCCCTCTCAACATATCCAAGATCCTTATCCCGCCTATCCTGGTCTTCAGATAAACCTTTTTATTCTTCTCTCTTTCAATCTCTCCTATGACCCTGCTATCCTTGCCAAGCGGGTGTCTTTTTAGACGAGACAAAACCCTTGAAGCTGATTTAGCTGAAACTATAAGCGCTATTTTACCTTCGTTTGCCATGTATAGAGGCTCAAATCCCAATATCTCGCACAAGGCCCTTACCGGTTGCTTCACAGGGATCTGCGATTCATTTACAGTAATATCATAGCCGGCTTCTAAGGCAATCTCGTTTAAGGTAGTAGCGAGCCCGCCCCTCGTAGGGTCTCTCATAAACTTTATATCCTTGCATATAATAGAAGACACTAAGCTATTAAGCGGAGCACAATCACTAAGAAGCCTTGACTTAAATTTCAGCTTCTCTCTGGCAAGTAAGACCGCGGCGCCGTGGTCTCCTGTTGTGCCGCTTATAATAACCTTATCACCTGGCCTTATGCGATCTATCGAAACTCTGGCTTTTTCAAGCCTCTTTCCTATCCCTGCAGTATTTATAAAAATCTTATCCGCTGCGCCCTTTTCAACAACCTTAAAATCTCCTGTGACTATATTAACGCCTGAGCGCTTGCAAGTCGATTTTATAGATAAGGTTATCCTTTCCAAATCTCTATAATCAAATCCCTCTTCTACAATCATGCTGCATGATAAATATTTAGGATCGCCCCCTGAGACGCACAAATCATTAACCGTGCCGCAGACAGAGAGCTTCCCTATGTCTCCGCCAGGAAAAAATATCGGATTGACAACAAAAGAATCTGTGGTATATATAAATGCCTTATCAATAAGCGCAGAATCGCCTAATTTATTTAAAAAAGGGTTGTTGAAATTTTTTACAAACAATTCTTTTATTAAATCATGCATCATACTACCGCCGCTTCCATGGGATAAGGTTATCTTTTTCATTGTCTATACCTATAATATGCAGCGCATGTGCCTTCGCTGGAAACCATACACGCGCCCTGAGGCTCATTAGGCGTGCATTTCTTAGCAAAAAGTTTACAATTAAATGGCGTCTTTATACCTTTAAGCACGCTTCCGCATATACAACCCGTATCAGGCCTGGTCTTTATGCTAGGCAGAGAAAAAGCCCTTTCTGCGTCAAACTTAATATATTCTTTTCTTAAGGATAGCCCACTCTTAGGAATTCTTCCTATGCCGCGCCACTCAGAGTCTTTTATTGAAAAAACCTCATCTATCAAACCGATGGCCTTTTTATTGCCAGACTTTCTGGTGACCCTTCTATACTGATTTTCAACTTTCCTGTTTTTTGACCTAATCTGCTCTATAAGCATCAAGATGCCTTGTAAGATATCGAGAGGCTCAAAGCCCGCTATCACGCAGGGTATCTTATATTTTTCAGCAATAATACCATAGGGCTTCATGCCTATAATAGTACTCACATGAGCAGGACACAAGAAGCCGTCTATATTTACATGGCGGTCCTCTACCAATGTCCTCATTGCAGGCAGTATTACCTTGTGCCCTGAATATACAAAAAAATTTCTTACCTTTTTTTTCTTTGCATATACTAAACTCGCCGCTACTGTAGGAGACGTGGTTTCAAAACCTATGCCGAGAAATATCACGTTTTTGTCAGGATTCTCCTCAGCTATATCCACCGCATCCAGCACAGAATACACAACCCTTACAGACCTACCTTCTGAGCGTTCTTCTAGCAGGCTAGAATAGGAGCCAGGCACCCTCATCATGTCTCCAAAAGTAGTCACGATGGTTTCGGAAATCCTGCAAAAACCTATTGCCTTGTCAATATAAGATTTTGGCGTAACGCAAACAGGACAGCCAGGCCCTGAAACAAGATTTATATTCTCAGGGAGCATCCTACGAATACCAAACTTACATATGGACATGGTATGTGTGCCACACACCTCCATCAGGCTTATAGGCTTTAATCCAACAGCCTTATCAAAAACGGCCATGGAAATCCTTTTCGCAATCTTATTATTTCTAAATTCATCTATGTATTTCATTATAGTTCTTCCAGCATGCGGAGGGTCTCTTCGGCTTTCTCCGGGTCAAGTTTTTCTATTGCAAAACCTGCATGGACAATTACGTAATCTCCTATCGCGGGATTGCGTAAAAAATTAATAGCTATCTTCTGCTCTACTCTCCCGGCAGACACTATTGCCCTATCATCTTGTATTTTTAAAATCTTCATTGGTATGCCCAAACACATATTAATACCTTGAGGCTTAGCCTCGCGCAAAGGCAATCGCTGCCTGGCCTAATGCGACATTCCCGTCATGCGCCGGAATCCTCTTGTGAAAATACACCGCAAAGTTCTCTTTCTCTAAAAGCGGCTTGAGGTGACTGTTTAGATAGTTATTTTGAAACACGCCTCCGGTTAAGCAAACTTTAAATACTTTATCTTTCTTCCTAATCAAATTGCAAACATCTTTTATCATATGGCAAATGCTGTTGTGAAACTTTACTGAAATCTCTGAGCTTTTTTTCTTAAGCCTTAAATCATTGACAACTCCTTTTATTACATCCGTCCAGTCTATCACAACGACTCCATTTTTATCGTTATAGTGGAATCTGTATTTATTCTGGTTGTCGAAAACTGAGGCCTTGTGTTCTATGATCTTCTCCAGCTCAATCGCTGCCTGGCCTTCATATCTTGCTACACTACAAATATCAAGAATGGACGAAACCGCGTCAAAGAGCCTACCTGCGCTCGAAGTCAAAGGCGAATTTATCCTTTTATCTATAATCTGAATAATAAGATCCTTTGCGTCCCTGTTCATTGTCTTTAAAAAATCAAGTTTCAAATCTTTAATCCTGCGGCCGTATATACTGTATAGATAGCTCACTGCCATGCGCCAGGGCTCTCTAATCGAAGCCTCTGACCCGGGTATAGGGATATATTGTAGATGGGCCCTTCTCTTGAATCCTTTGATACTGCCTGTAAAAAATTCGCCTCCCCATATATTACCATCCAGGCCAAGCCCTATTCCATCAAATGCCACGCCTATTGCATTTCCTTTAATATTATTATCCGCCATACAGCTCGCCACATGCGCCTCGTGATGCTGGATAGCTTTTACCTTTATTCTCTGCGGGCCCTTTGATTTCTTCAGGTCGTTTGCATACTTGGTGGACATATATTCTGGATGAAGATCGCAGCCAATAATCTCTGGCTTTAATCCTAAATATGCCTTTGATTGGTTTATTTGCCTCTCGAAAAGTCTGAAATTCTCCAAATCGCTTAGATCGCCGCCAGAGTTTAAAAGATACGCATAGCCATTTTTAACAAAACAAAAGCTAGCCTTTGACTGTGCGCCCAGCGCAAGAATGTGTCTTTTCTTCCGGCCTGGTAAATTTATCTTGATGTAATCCATGTTTGAGGTACAAAAAAGGTGCGGGACTAAATCTGTTTTGCTAATTGTGCCACTTGGGCGAGCTTAGTCAGTATATCCTCTGCCAAATCCTGGGACAGGGTCCCTATTCCACAGCTCGGCGTGATTAAAGAATGAGAAGCTACTAGGTCTCGAGGAATTCCTTTTTTCTCCAGATTTCCGATCTCTGATGACAATCTATTAAAAAGCGTTTCTCCGCTTTCCTTTAATACTGACTCAGATGTGGGTACAATACCCCACGCGAGCATGCGTCCTTTTTTTAAAAATTCCGCTATCTCTTTAGGGTACAACGAAAGTCCTTCTGCATATGAATACGCGTCAAAATTTATAATATCAACGCCTGTTTCAGCCAGAAGAGACCAATCTGTATTCCCGCAGCAGTGGATGCCGCTCAAGGCGCCTTTTGAATGTATCTTATCTATTACAGCATTAAGCATCAATTTCACATCCTCTTTTTCGATGCTTACAAAGCTTGAACCGAAGCTTGTAAGATAAGGTTCGTCCAAAAAAATGATAATCTTTTTGGAAAGTTTTTTTAATTTGTCTATCTGCCAGGCAGCCTTTATTTCCAAAAGTTTAACCATGGCCTCTTTTAGCGCGTCGTTATATATTATGGATTTTCCTTTTTCGTCAACGATGCTGAGCCCAAAACTAATAGGCCCTGTAACATGGCCTTTTACATAATCTATATCCGATTCCTTCACAATATCCAAAAATGCATAAAGACCTTCTGCGAAATCCTTTGTAAGGCCGAGTGCGTCGTAATCCTCTGATAGATATATCTCATACAAGCTGCCTAAGGCCTCGCTCAAATCCTTAGACGTGTCTACATATATTTTTCTCATTTTCTCGTCTATAACAAGCAAAGGCAACCCTTGCGCAAACTGGACATACATATTCTCCTTAAAGCCTGTCTTTGGAAGTTGTGGCCAGAATGGTATGTCAAACCTGCTGCATGCGACCTTAACGCTTTTTGCCGCATCAAGATACGGCAAGCTACCTATCCCGGTTGTAAGGAATTTTTCTTTGATCTTCATAATGCCCTATTCTAACATCTTAGCAAATCACGGTCAATGAACTCTTTAACTTGAGAAACCTTAAATGACAAAAGTTATTCGCCGCAGGCGGATAATCCGCCTCTGGCGGATGGCCCTATTCCATGTGTCAAGCTAGCCTCAGCTACTTACGCCGCAAGTCTTTGCCAAGCTCTTCTATGGTATAGGTACGCGTCAACCGTCCCTGTACGCTGTATCTATAAATCTTTGCATTTGCCCTGTCCAGAAAATACATCACATTGTTCTCTCCCGAGAAAGAAACACTAGATGGTATTGCGGATTGGCATATTGCCTTTTTCGAAAACGCTGAAAATAAAATCCAGGCGCAGAGTAAACCTATTACAAAGATCAGAAGCCTGTTTTCCTTAACCATCTCATCCTCCTTTTGTTCCTATTCTTGCTATAATACATTATACCCAAAACCTTTACCCCTGAAAGCCTTTCTATCATTGCAGGATTCGTCTTTATAGATAAATCCTGCTTCACGGGAGATGTATAATTAAATATAATTCCAGATACTTTTATATTTTTATCTTTAAGCAGATTCACAGTCATAAGCGTATGGTTTATCGTGCCCAGATTTGGCCTGGCGACTACAATAACCGGCAAGGCCATCTTTAAAATCAAATCTAAAACGTAAAATGTTTTTTTGCCTTTTCTGGATATCGGCACCATTATGCCGCCTATGCCTTCAACTATTACCAAATCATTATCCGACTTCAACCTTTTAAAGTGCTTCCATATAATATTTGTGTCTATTTTCTTTTTTTGTATCTCGCTGGCTACAAGAGGCGCAAGTGGTAGCTTCAATGAAATAGGGTTTATATGACCAAGGGGCTCTTTTGAACACGAATATGTTTTCAAAATCCTAGCATCTTCACAAAACTTCTTAACGCCTGTCGCTACAGGCTTCATAACAGCCACGCTGAAGCCTTTCAGTAAAAACCTCCTCGCCAGATATGACGCGACTTCGGTTTTGCCGACTCCAGTATCAGTCCCTGTTACAAAAAACCCTTTTACCTTGCTCATCTTTTAAACCCCTGAACGCTTCTATCGCTCTATTAATGTGGTCCTGTGTATGAGTGGCCATTAAAGACGCCCTTATTCTACATCTCATCTTCGACACTGTCGGCGGCCTAATCCCCGGGGCAAAGACGCCTTTCTTCAATAAAAATTCAGCTGCCTTCATCGTTGATAAGGCATCTCCGGTATATATAGGGATTATCTGTGTCTTTGTATCCATAATATCAAAATTAAGCTCGATAAGCGCATCGCGAAACCTTTTTACATTAGACCATAGTTTTTCTCTTAATCCAGCATCTTTCTCTACTATTTCTATAGACTTTATGGCTCCGCTAACTACTGCGGGAGGTAAGGCAGTAGAATATATAAAAGCCCTTGCTTTATTCCGGATGTATTCTATTAAAGTCTCAGAACCAGCAACATACCCTCCCAGATTGCCTAATGCCTTGCTGAAAGTCCCCATATGAACATGCACGCCTTCTTTTATTCCAAAATATTCACATGTCCCCTTCCCGTTTTTACCCAGCACGCCGGTAGCATGAGCGTCGTCTAACATCAAAATAGCATCGAATTTTTGTGAAATCTCTATGATCTCAGGAATGGGGGCTATATCGCCATCCATACTGAAAACGCCATCAGTAATAACCAGCCTTTTTCTATACGAAGATGACTTTTCTAAAATGGCTTCTAACTTCTCAAGATTTTTGTGCGGATATGTTCTTAAAAGCGCGCCGCTCAAACGCGCCCCATCTATAATGCTGGCGTGGTTCAGTTTGTCACAAACTATAACATCCCCTTGTCCTACAAGCGCGCTAATAACGCCAACATTCGTCATGTAGCCCGTAGGAAACAAAATCGCGCTTTCAGAACCTTTAAAACCAGCTATCTTTTTCTCAAGTTTTTCATGTAAAGTCATATTTCCAGAAATAAGGCGAGAAGCGCACGAGCCTGCGCCAAACTCTTCTGAAGCCCGAATCTGCGCCTTGATTACCTCTGGATGACTAGCCAACCCTAAATAATTATTAGAAGAAAGGAGGATTACGTCTTTATCGTCTATGGTTACAGTAGGCCCCTGCGCGCCATCAATCCGCTTCATCTCTCTAAATAGCCCGCGTATTTTAAGCTCTTCGAGTTCCCGCTGTAATAGTAAATCCAAATTTATCATTACGCTTATGTTGCCAGTCCTAACTTGACACCTTTGTCATTGACTGAATTGTCAAGTTAGGCCATTATCATAGGCATAAACTCGGTGGAACCAAACATGCCGTATATCTTATGATGTTTAAGCCAGAGAGAGCGCTTCATGTAGCCAAGGGCTGGACCAATAACATTGGCTGCCATAGAGGTCTCGTCTCCGAGTACAAACTTATGCCTTGAGCGTTTACCTTCAAAGGTAATTCCTGTAAGGGTCATTGTGGTAGAAACAGGTTTTTTCGCGCGACGCGTATCCATTACACCACCCACTGAAACCTTACTCAAAGAATCAACAACCCCTGCATTCTTAAGCAAGATATCATCCGCGTGCTCCATCTCGCGCAATACAAGCTTTCCGCCTCTCTTATCAAGAAGCCGCTTCACTTCTTCATCCGTCATCTTCTTAGCCTTAGTAACTGTATAACCTGGCAAATGCGCAATATCTTCTCTGATAGTGGCCCTATATGCATCCCAATTAGAGATACCTACGCCCCACCAGATATCCACTTTCTCGACCTTTACAAACGACTGAGCTGCCAGCAAAGCTGCTGCTGAGAGAAGCCCAGGCGTTGCCCCGCACCCGGTAATATACACGCTCTTGTTCCTAGATAACCCAGCGTCCAATTTCATCATCAGCTTAACCGCCCTTGTCCGCTTTAATGCATCAGTAAAAACCCCGCTATAACCGGATTTTACAAACCTCCGTACAACTCCTGGGATAAACCCGTTCGGTAAATTTGGAAGCGCTACGAAGATCGCATCTATCTTATTCTTTAACTTTATAATCTCGCCTATTGAATCCCCTGAAGGCTTGAATCTTTTTAAATCCTTTATGCTTACGCCTTTTTCAGAATAGAAAAACCCGATGGAATCGCAAATAGCAACAACCTTTAGCTCTTTTTTCTTCGCTGCAACATTGATACATGCCTTTCCTAAACCTCCTGCCCCTAAAACAGCGATCCGAATTTTCTTCATACATCCTCCTTGTATTCAAAACCCAAATCCTCCACCATCTCTAGATCCTGTTCTACGGATCTACCTTTAGTCGTGAGGTATCCACCTATTATCATACCATTTGCGCCTGAGGTAAACGCCATAGCCTGAAAGTCGCGCAAGGCATATTCCCTACCGCCTGCCACCTTTATGACTGCCCTCGGTAATATCAATCTAAAAACTGCTATTGTCTTTATTATATCCATTGGCGAGAGCGGATTGATATGTTCAAGCGGCGTCCCCTTCCTGGGATTAAGCATATTTATCGGAACGCACCCGATATCCAAATCTTTTAAGGCAAACGCAAGTTTTATTCTTTCATCTATTGCCTCTCCCAGGCCTATTATCCCGCCGCAGCACGCGTCTAAACCGACATCCTTCAATCTCCCCACCATGTTTAATCTATTCTTGTAAGAATGCGTTGTGCAGATAGATTTATAAAAATCCTCGGATGTTTCTAGATTATGATTGTACCTATCAACGCCTGTCTCCTTTAACTCTTTAATCATATCCATCTCTAAGCTTCCCAGCGAACAATCTACCCTTATCCCGACCTCTTTATTTATTTTAACTATCGCCTTTTTTATCTTATCGAATTCCTCTCTGGTAGGGCCCTCTCCGCTAATTACAATACAAAAATTACTGGCGCCTATTCCCTTAGCGTCCTCAGCTCGCTTAACCATTTTCTCAATGCTGACAAGCGGATAAGTCTCGCAATCTGCCGCATGCCTTGACGACTGGGCGCAAAACCTGCAATCTTCTGAACAAAGCCCGCTCTTTGCATTTACCAAAGAGCACAAATCCATCTTGTTGCCACAAAATTTTCTCCTGAGCGTATCCGCCGCATCCATAAGAAAAGGCATCTCGTTCCTTTTTGTACTCAGAAGGATCTTCGCCTCTTCAAACCCCAGCTCTTTACCAGACAATACGCTATCTAAAATAGACTCTATCATAAATAAAAACAAAAGAACCGCTTGGCCTTTAAAGAAATACACAACTCTATTATATTTTACCTGGGATTTATCAATTGTCAACCTAACTATAAAATCAGGTTAACGATTGACAGGAATTGCGTTCTATAAGCTCGCACGGAAGGACTATTTTCTTATTGGCTTTTACATTGCTGGTTATGATCTTGTATAAAGTCTCTGTAGCCACCATGGCCATTTTATGCAAAGGCTGTCTTATAGTCGTAAAAGGAACCGGGGAGAACCTTAAGGCCAAAGGATTGTCATCAAACCCTATCACGGAAACATCCTTTGGGACATTAATACCGCTTTCAAGGCAAACGTGTATCGCACCTACAGCCATTTCATCGCTTGCAGCAAATATAGCCGTAGGAGATGTTTTCATTTTTACAAGCTCTTTCGTAGCCCTGATCGCAGAATCCCTCCCAAAGTCTCCGTATTTTATATAGTTGCTTCTTTTTTCTATTTTATGCTTTTCAAGCGTCTTTACGTACCCGTCCAATCTATCTATGGCTACCTGCGATTTCAGTTCGCCTGTAATAGTCGCTATCCTGGTATGGCCGAGTCCAATAAGATACTCTACTGCCTTGCGCGCCGCACTAAAATTATCTATAGACACGCAGGAAACAGGCAGGTCCTTGGTAAAATAATTCATAATAACGCACGGAAGATCTGCCCCCAGCACATTATCCACCTGTTCTTCATTGCCTATGATGTCAGAAAATATCACCCCTTCGACAGCTGAGGCATTCAAGAAACTTTTTCCGTTTGTGATATGTAGGAGTAAGTCTACTTTCAATCTCTCCACTGCGAGGCCAACCCCCTGTAAAACTTCAAGGGCATAGAATGAATGAAATATATCAGAGTACCTTGGTATGACAAGCCCGATTGCGTTATTCTGTTTGCCTGCCAGGCGTTGTGCGCTTATATTGGGTCTAAACTTAAGTTTCTTTATTACTGCTTCGACCTTTATCTTATTGTCCTCTTTAACAGAAGGTAGTCTATTTAAAACTCTAGAGACCGTTGCTATGGAAACTCCAGCCTTCCTTGCCACATCTTTTATGCTAACGTTGCTCATTTTGATCTCCTCCTGTCCATATTCAAGGCTAAACCTTAAATATCAGCTTATTTCAGTTTTTCACCGCTTCGCCCCAGGATGCTGGCAGTGACAAATATCAAAAGATTCTTTCTTTCTACACTGTCTGATCTCTTTCTAAACAAACCTCCCAAGACAGGCAGATCCCCCAATAGAGG
>JBHPFI010000035.1:0-15542 GCA_042572045.1 Candidatus Omnitrophota bacterium | reverse complement strand
TGAATACCCTGTTCAGATCCTCTGCCTCTTTCCGCAGTAAGCCCACGCGTACATCGATATTATTTTTCCTCAAAAGTTTTATGCCACGGCTATCATTTAAAGGATTGGGATCTATCATTGCACAAAATACTTTTTTTACCTTTGCCTTTATAATCGCATCTACGCAAGGAGGTGTCCTTCCGATATGAGCGCAAGGCTCTAAACTAACATAGAGAACTGAGCCTTTTGCCTTTTTGCCAGCCCTTCTTAATACAAGGGCCTCTGCATGCAAAGCCCCCACTCTCCTGTGATAGGCGCTTGAAATAATCCTTTTGTTTTTAACCAGCACTGCCCCTACCATAGGATTAGGACTGGTAGCGCCCCTACCCTTTTCAGCCAGCTCCAATGCCTTTTTCATAAAAAATTCATGCTTATTCATTACGTCATCGCTACTAATCCGCCTAGACGGATTAACGCGCTCTATCAGCCCTATTAGCAACAAACTCCTTCATCCGCTCTACCAGTTCGTACGGAATCTTTACCTTACCTATTAAAACCTCTTTTTTACCAAGGCCGTGACAATCCGACCCTCCAGTCACAAGCAAATTGTATTTTTCAGCTAGCTCTACGAACTTGCTCTCGTCTTTATCTGAATAGTCAGAATGATAAGCCTCTATACCTTCTATGCCTTCGGCTACAAGCGCCCTTATAACATCCTCCACAGATTCACCTTTAACATTAATAACGCTCGGGTGGGCCAGAACAGCAATACCCCCTACATCTTTAATCATATTCACTGCTTCTTTTGGCGATAATTTAAATTTCTTAACACAACAAGGGCTATTATTACCTATATATTTTTCAAATGCTCGAGAGATAGACGAAACAACGCCCTTTTTGACCAGAAGATGCGCTATGTGCAAACGGCCCACAGAACCAGGCCCACTCAAATCAAGAAGCTCCTTTCCAGATATCTCAACCCCTTCACCTCTTAGCTTTTCCAAAATCTTTTTAGCGCGTTCCTGCCTTACCCCTGAAATCTCATCCAACTTCTTTAAAAATGAACTGTTCTGCCAGTCTATAAAATAGCCGAGGATGTGTATTTCTTCTTCACCTAATTCTGCGGTTAGTTCCACTCCAGGGATAACTTCTATATCCTTGTCTTTTGCGGCTTTAATAGCAGGCGCAATACCCAAGCAGCAATCATGGTCTGTTATGGCAATTGCGCTCAGGCCTTTTTCCTTTGAATATTCTACGACCTTCTCAGGCGGGAACGTGCCGTCCGATAGATATGTATGGACATGCAGATCGGCTAACTTGCTCATTACCCTCTCCTAACTTGACACATTTGTCATTGAGGATTTCTCAAGTTGCGCACTGTGTCTCTTTGACCTTGTCCAAAATCCCATTCACAAACTTGCCAGAATCTACATCCCCATATTTTTTAGCAAGATCTATGGCCTCATTGATTGAAACCTTTACGGGTATATCTTTCATATAAAGCATCTCAAAGATACTCATGCGCAAGATATTCTTGTCTATCACAGCGATTCTCTTAAGCTCCCAGTTGTCAGCGTACTTGGAAATAATATCATCGATCTTAGGAAGATTCTCATGTGTGCCTTTTACAAGAAAATCTGCAAAATCCTTCACCTCTCTCACACAACTTTCCGTTGACCAGAAGTCCTCTATGCTCGATTCCACAGAATCTCTGGAGATCTCAATCCTATATAAAATCTTTAAAGCGCTCTCGCGCGCCAATGTACGCTTACGCATACCTAAACCTCATCCACTAAATTCGCCATCTCGATGGCTGAAAGCGCTGCGTCGCGGCCTTTGTTGCCTTCCTTTGTCCCTGCCCTTTCTATTGCCTGCTCGATCGAATCAGCGGTGATTATGCCGAATATCGCGGGCACGCCTGTTGCAAAAGAAACATGCGCAATGCCCTTTGTTGTCTCGCTGGCAATGTAATCAAAATGAGGGGTTGAGCCTCTTATTACAGTGCCGAGGCATATTATAGCATCATATTTTTTGGATTTTGCCATACGTTGTGCGAGTAAGGAAATCTCAAACGCGCCCGGCACCCAGACAACCTGTAAATCATTTTCTTTCGCGCCATGCCTCAGAAGAGTATCAACGCATCCTTCCAAAAGGCGATTAGTTATAAAATCATTGAATCTAGAAGCAATGATGCCAAACTTCTTGCCCTTTGTTATCAGCTGAGCTTGAATGGTCTTTACCATCTTACACCTCCCTTGTTTAATGAGTCCGCCTCAGGCGGATTACATTCTTACTCTTTCTAGTTTATGTCCCAACTTCTCTCTTTTAGTCTTAAGATATCTTTTATTCAAATGTGTCGGCTCGGTCTCAAGAGGAACCCTTTTTGCCACCCTAAGGCCATACCCCTTAAGCCCCACTATCTTCTTGGGATTATTGGTCATGAGATTTATCTTCTTTAATCCCAGGTCCACGAGTATCTGCGCCCCTATACCATAATCTCTGAGATCCGGCTTAAAACCAAGCGCCTCATTGGCCTCTACAGTATCAAGGCCTTTATCCTGAAGCCGATAGGCGCGTATCTTGTGCATAAGGCCTATACCCCTTCCTTCCTGCCGCATATAAAGAAAAACACCGCGTTCCTTTTGACCTATGATCTTCATTGCCTGACGAAGCTGCTCCCCGCAATCACATCTTTTTGAACCAAATATATCCCCTGTAAGGCACTCTGAGTGGACCCTTACTAGCACATCTTGATTAGCTCGCACATTGCCTTTTACAAGGGCAATATGGTGTGACTTATCTATGCTGGATTCATAAAGATACAATTTAAACGTCCCAAATTCCGTAGGAAGCTCTGTTGAAGCAATGCGGCTTACAAGTTTTTCCGAACGTCTCCTATATTCTATCAAATCCGCAATCGTACAAATCTTCAGGCCGTGCTTTTTTGAAAACCTTATAAGCTCATCAGTCCTGGCCATACTGCCATCTTCATTGATTATCTCGCATATAACGCCTGCAGGATAAAGCCCGGCGAGCTTCATAATGTCCACGCACACCTCTGTATGGCCTGCGCGGGCCAAAACCCCACCCTCTTTTGCGCGAAGAGGGAATACATGTCCTGGCCGGACAAGATCTTTTGGTTTTGTCTTAGGATTTATGAGTGTCTTTATGCTAACTGAGCGGTCATGAGGAGATATACCTGTCTTCACGCCCTTTCTTGCATCTATAGAAATCGCCCATGCGGTCTTATACGGGTCCTGATTATCTTCAAACATAGGGTGTAGTCCTAGTTTATCCAGTCTCTTGCCTTCCATAGGTACGCAGACAAGACCCCTTCCATGTTTTATCATAAAATTTATTGCCTCTGGACCGGCAAATTGAGCAGCTACAACAAGGTCTCCCTCGTTCTCGCGACCCTCATCATCTATGATAATGACCTGTCTGCCCTTTTTCAAATCCTGAATGATTTCTGCTATTGAATTAAATGACATGATATCTACCCATAAAAAAACCCGAAGACAAAATCTTCGGGTATAAAAATCATCTATCTTCTCCCATCTAGCCTTTTACTATCGGTTTCGGAGTTTCACCGAATCTGCCTGCCCTGTTTTGCAGCGGGCTCGCGGACTATACCGCCGGTGGGGAATTCCACCCTCTCCCGAAGATCATCTTTAATTGTATGAAATATTATAACAAAAAATAACTACTTGTCAATTAAAATATCAGCTAACACAAATTCTATTACGGTCCTACCCTAAATCCATTCCTGTGTAGTAAAAAATAGGGTCTCTTATCTCCCTTGGGACTCAAAAAGACGTAGCTCCTTTGCTAATGCCCTGGCACAAATTTCAATACCCTTGATAGATAAATGAGCATTATCTATTTGATAGAGATCCTTGGGTATCTGGTAGCTATGTAAATTAGCCGTACAGTCTATAAGTTTGATATTATTTCGCAAGCAAATATTCGACATATATCTATTAAAACTCAATCTATCGATGTCCTCTTTTCTATATCCATTTTTTATTAATTTGCTTTTCGCCTCTTCAAAACTTTCATCTACAATTTGAGACCTCATAGGCAACAAAACAATGCAAATATTTTCATTCTGGTTTTTTATATGTCGCAAAATTCTCTCAAAATCACCTGTATAATATTTGTAAGGCTCGGGCCATAATTCCTGCTTTAATAAAAGCCACGACGGATAATAGGGCGAAAGAAGCTTTGCCTTTACCTTCTTGTCCTTTGGGTACATCCAGCAAGCAATTGTTTCATATATCCTACTATAGAATTTATCCGTAATAAAAAAAACTAACGGGATCTTCTCTATCCATTTAGGACATCTATCTCCCCAGTCTCTTCCTATAGACAAAAATTCCACAAGATGGTTATATTCTTTATATTTCTCTATAAATTTATAACCGTAGATTTGTTTTTTTATTCGATTTGTATTATCACTGACCTCTTTAACGGTGCCCTTATCAACATACAAATAAGGCCTTCCTATTAAATAAGGCGTTGAATACATTGCAAGGGTAAAGTCATTCCCTATGTTAAAAACAATGACTCTGTTTTTTATCATGAATTTATTTGCGAAATACTTATATTGGAAATAGTAATTATTAATATCGAAACCTTTTATTCCAAAATTATAAAAGGCGTTTTTCGTCAGTTGATTCAACTTATAACAAAAAGTATCTTTGTACCTTAAGCCAAATCCGAAAATATTAGAATCTCCTTGCACGACATATTCTAGTTTTCCATCTGGAGGATATTTTAGATGGTTTCTATGCCCGAATTCGTCGGTTGAAATAACATATTGGTTATCGTTGCCTTGAAAAACCTCTTTATCCATATTTTTCAAAGGGTACCAGCCTGTAAATTTGTTATATTCAAAGTCTGTTTCTTTTCTCGCCAAAACCATATTTGCTGCTATCAAACCAATAACTAGCAATAGAACTATAGCTATAACTGATATAGCTTTAACCTTCAAAATATGGCTTTTATGGTTTTTCATGTTCGCTACCACTTTGTGCTTAATCTATAGATATTATAGTTTACCACCTGAGTGTAAAATTGTATTTCATGTTATACTATTGGGATTAGTTCTATTTAAAAGAATCCTTTTAAGCTCGGAATAATCTTCTAGATTGATAATGCGCATCATACGATATATAGCTGATCTTTTCTTACTATCATCTGTTATCTCAGGATTATAGAACTCCCATACGATTTTCCCGTCTTTGGTAATCTCGAAAACGCGGCCGTTATCGCTTTCTGTTATAAGCGTGTTGCCGTTCGGCAATCTTTGAGAGGAACCTCGCGAAAGAGAGTAAAAATCCTCCCTGGGATAGGCTTCGTATTTCCATATAATGTCTTTAGTGAGCGGATTAAGTTCGATCACCCGAGAATATTTTCTGCGCATGCCATTATCAAAAATTAAAATATTACCGTTTTTCAGAAAGGTAGGGTGATGCTGGGCATCTAAGTCTCCAGACCCCCAGTGCCATATCAGTCTCTCATCTTCAATATTTAAAATCCCGATAAGATTCAGGCGGCAGGCGGAAATCAAAACATCCCCCTTTTTGCACACTCCACTAATATCTCTATCTGCCATTTTAATTGTATTATTATGAAGAATGTCAAAATAACACTTATCTAAAGCAAAGCCTCCTCTTGCTATTTCCAAAATTCTTATCAACGCATCTCTTCTCATATATATAAGAAGCTTTTTAAGAGAGACCTCTTTCTTTAATACCTTAAAAAGCGAAATTTCTTTCTTAACCTTTGCTTCCGGCGACATAATGACAAGATAATCATTAACCACCGGTATCGGCAGACCATAATGGAAAACAATCTCTCCCTTTCTGGTTAAAATATAGATATCCCCGTTCTCGGCAATGGATATATCATGGTGAAACTTCATCTTTTTTATCCATTTTACGTTGGAATCCCAATCAAGTTTGACAAGGGCTTTGTCTTTTAAAATAGCGAGCAGATCGCCATTTTTATACATATCCACATGTAACCAACTATCATCCTCATCTATTTTTGCTGACCATGAATGAAGCGGTTTTCCGGACATATCTATAATATAAGCTACGGGCAGATTGCGGGGACAATATAGATTTAGGCCTTTAAAAGAAAGATTTTTATCGTATTTTGTAACATATGTCTTTGTTGCGGTCTCCTTGATCGGAACCCATGTTAAATAGGGTAGTGTTTTAATTGCATCGGTTGAAGAAAAATCGATATTCGTGTATACATTTGACTGAAAAAGTAAAAGTAAAAAAATAAACAAGGCAAATATAGCGGTGCTTATAAATAATCTCTTTTTGGTCTTAGGCTTGCGTATACCCTTTAGTAAAAATATTACAAAAACCAGGATTCCTAAATTGCCTATCAAGCTTATAGGATGAAATTTGGAGGGAAAAATATAACGATTAACGGCATAACCGCAGATAAAAAAAGCGAATAGTATAAAAATAACCCGTCCTTTATATGCTTCGTAATTTTTCCGTATCTTTTTAGGTATCAGTTTCCATATTATTTTTGTTGCAATTAGCCATGCTATAAAAAGCTGCAGAAGAGCTAAAAAAATTATAAACGGAGCCGGAAAATTTATAAAAGCCCCAACGTAACTAAAAATCAATAATATTAATAATATTAAAAATGTTGTCTTTACTATCATAATCTCTTGTTTAAAATATTTTTTCTCCCATATTAGAGCATATCACAAGCGCATAAAAAGCCGGGTATTTCTGCGGCCGACTCATGTCATCCTTTATTGCCATAAATAATCTTCTATCATACTCTTTTGTTTCTATGCCGCGCGGAGTCTCAACCTTCCGTCTCAATAGAGGTTTAGTAATAAAGTTGTAATGCAAATGATTGCATTCTCTTCCGCCTAGCCTGAAAAGAACTGTATAAGAAAAATCTTTGAACAATCTGCTTATCTTCGAAATTGTCCTAGGCGTATATTGCCTCACTCCGTGAGAATAATAAAGCGGGAGACAAGCGCTGGAAGGAAATAAATGAACCTGCATAACGCTCCTCTGGTAACGAAGTATATAATCCCTGACTTGTTCAAAATAAAGCAAATCCTCGTCAAGATGCTCAATGGTCGATTGTGACATAAAAAAATTAGACCCTTCCGGTATATGATTCAGGATATCAGCGGCGTTATGCTGACAAAAGTTAAAAACGGGGTACTCTTTTTTTAATTTTATCCAATTTTCATTTTTATAAACATCCATACCTGTATAGCTACTCAATTTATTATCGCTCCATTCCGTCAACCTCCGTCCATACTCTCCCGAGCCACAGCCGATATCTAAAATATTAATCTCGCCCAGTTCTTCTCGAATTCTGCCCCAGGGTAACGATAGCCAGAATAAGTCGCACAACTTTCTGCTTGGCGAGCTCGCAGAGGGCGTCCGAGCCCAATACATTCGTAAGTCATCGCACGAAAAATCTAAAATGCGAAGTTTATTATCAAGATTAGCATATGGAAATAAGCTATTAATATAGTTAAAAAGTAGGTACAATACCTTTTGAATATTATTTAATTTCCTGTCAGCATTAATATTATGAATTGACGTACTTTTTTTTATCATGATACTATTGTGCCTTTTAGTTGGGCAAGATTTTAAAAAGAAAGCCTCGGCTAATCCACCGAGGCTTTCTTTTCATAGAATGTTATCAAAGAATAGGAGCATCATGCTCTTATTTAGGCAAAATATCCGATATCCTTTTACAGCCTATATTCAGACTCTTGCAAAAATTTACTATCTCCTCAAAGATATGTTGCTGAAGCTTAGGCATGGCTATTATCAATTCATCTACTTCTTTATGCTTTACTATACGCGAAATATCAACCCTTGAACCTAAAACAGGAACTCCGTGTATACGTCTACCTTTCTTCTCATCGTCATCATCCAGAAAACCAATAGGATTATACTGTAAAAGTTTATTGTTTTTTATCTCCCTTAGGGCAAGCTCACCTGCATCACCTGCTCCGTATATCAAGACCTTTCTTCCGCTTAAACTAACCTGATCGAACATCTCCTTGTAAATTCTCTCGAGCACCCTGGCCCCTGAAATCAACATAAATAATAAAAGCCAATCAATAATAAAAACCGCCCTTGAAAATCCTTCAAAGCGCCACATAAAAAGAAGAGCCACGCTAGAAGCAACTGAGGCAAAAGATATTGATTTAAACATGTTTATAAGATCCGCCACGCCTACGTATTTCCAGATACCTCTATAGAGCCCGAATTTAAAAAACACCGTGTATTTTATAATTACCACGATAGGGAGCGATTTCATGATAATGTCTTGATTTCGCGCGGATAAAACCCCTTCAAACCTCAACAGATACGCCGAAATATAGGCAACGCATATAAGTATAAAATCAACCCCGACTTCCAGAATCCTTCTTTTGTGCATCAGGACATTGTTCAATACGACATTACCGTTTTTCATCTTAAAACGCTTTATCTCTCCATCCTTGTAAACTTTTACCTTACCCAGAAAAACCGCAAAATATATAAGGCTTACGGATACAACCAAGACCAGCATAACAGTCACCGAGGGAGCTACATACATCGAAAGCACGCTTATGGCCCCGAAAATTATGCTTATAAAATATAATGTAATTACGGTCTTTTTTTCCGAAAGGCCCAGCACTACCATTCTGTGAGATATATGGTCTTTGCCTCCCTGAAATACCCTGCGTGAAGAAAATCCCCTCATGAGCGTCACAAATACGGTATCGAATATAGGCACTACCAGCACCAAAAGAGGTATGGCAAGTACCATTACCAGATGCGTGGATTCCCTCCAACTCCCCTGCAGTGTCATTGTGGCCAGTATAAATCCTATAAACATACTCCCGCTATCCCCCATAAATATCTGCGCTGGATTAAAATTATACCTTAAAAATCCCAGGAGGCTCCCCGTGAGTATTAATGCCGGAAATGCTATTACAGGATTTCCTGTCAGTAACGCGTATAAAAATAAAACACCGCTCACAATAGCCGCAATGCCACCTGAAAGCCCGTCCATATTATCGAGGAGATTAAAGGCATTCACAATCGCTACTATCCAGAGAACCGTAAGGGGTATGTTTATTATCTCGTAAGGGATCAGTTTTATCCTTGTGCCGAATGTGACAAGCAAAGACGCCACTACAATCTGCCCCATGAGTTTAGTATAAGGTTTAATGTGCCTGAAATCATCTAAAAGTCCTAAAGCAAAAATAAGGAATACACAAAAAATAATACCCAGGCTCTCAGTGCCGGGTTTAGCGAAAATAATATAAGAAATAATAAAAGAAGTGAAAATAGCTACGCCGCCAAAAAGAGCGGTTTCCTTCTTGTGCCATCTATCTTCTTTAGGCCTATCCACATAGCCGAATTTTACAGCTATTTTCCTAACAATAGGTGTCAATAAAATAGAAATAACAAATGCTGTAAAAAATGCAATAAAATAATTAATCATATAAACTTCCTTTATCTTAATGAGCAAAATCGTAGCTGTCAGTGCATTTTTCGCATACTAACCCATGAAAATCAAGCATCTTATGGCGCTTGCGTAAGTTGGCCAATTCCTTGCCATGCCATAAATCTTTTAGAGAATCTTTGTCTATATGTCCTATAACAAAATAACCTTCGTAGTCACCACAGCATATTGTAATCCTGCCATCCCAAAAAACGCAAAGTCTTTGCCAAAGCTGTTCACATGGTTTCCGTACGACTTTATTCTCTCCTCGTGTGGAAAAACTAAGGATCTCTTCTCTTGTAGTTATGCCTATGTTCGTAACAGAAATTCTATCTACACGCTCCTTCCAATAATCAATAAAGCGTGGCACTTCATGTATATTTTTAGTAGTCTTTATAATTTGCAAGGTAATATATGGCAATATTGAGTTGCGCTCTTTCTTTGTTTCCAATAATACGTTAATGTTCTCCATGACTTCTTCAAAATTTCCGCCTTTCCTTAGCGTTTCGTATGTCTCTTTAGTTATGCCATCCATTGAAATTGTTAATCTATCTAATCCGACCTCGACTAATGCACGCGAAATAGCAGGTGTCATTCGGTTAGCATTGGTGTTAAGGTACAAAATTAAGGAGGAGTGCTCTTTGGCATAACGGAGCATATCAACAAACTGCTTATGCAGGGTAGACTCTCCCCAAAAGCTAAGCTTGGCTGAATCAACTCCAATCTTCCGGCATTGTTCAATAACCTTTTTGAAGGTTTCCATGGACATCATGCCTTTTTGCCGCTTCATACTCGTTGTCTGACAAAATACGCACGATAGATTGCAGAGATTGGTCAGTTCGATATCAACGTGAGGAGGGCTGTCTGCAACTTCAAGGGATGAGGTATACTTCTCCCATCGCGTCCGGCTATCCTGATAGTGCTTATCAGTAACAGGGCGTTCTTTAACAACATGAAAAGCTTTATTGTTATAAATAGTCTCGTTGAATGTCATTTCGCTGTTTCCTGAACTTTATCCCCTTTATTATAGTATTCTACAACATTTTTTATGATACCTTCAAGGCCTACTGTAGGTCGGAATTCTACTGCTTCTCTTGCCTTCGAGGTATCAGGTACCCTCCTTTGCATATCCTCAAAACCTTGCTCATAGGCCTTATCATACGGTATATAAACAATCCTGGATTTACTTTTTGTAACCTCTATAATGTTTTTAGCAAGGTCTTCTATGGTTATCTCCTCCTGGCTGCCTATATTAAACACCTCGCCAACCGCATCTTTACTGTCCATCAACTTTATCAGTGCACCAACTGCATCTCTAACGTGCAGAAAGCATCTGGATTGTTTCCCGTTGCCATATACGGTTATGTCTTTGTTTCTAAGGGCTTGGGCTACAAATCTCGGGACTACCATACCATATGCCCCTGTCTGCCTTGGGCCTACTGTATTAAAAAGCCTCACTATGACGCTAGGCACTTTTTTCTCCTTCCAATATATATAAGCAAGTATTTCGTCTACAGCCTTGGCAGTAGAATAACTCCATCTTGATTTTAAAGGTGATCCTAAAATCCTATCGTGATCTTCTTTTAAAGGTCCATTTACATTTTTTCCATATATCTCGGATGTAGAAGTTATTAGCACCTTCTTATGATATCGATGCACCATTTCCAAAACTATTTCACTTCCTTTTATATTCGTAACTAATGACTCCAGGGGTTTTTTTACTATTAAGTCCACCCCGACTGCTGCAGCCAAATGATAAATCAAATCGTTCTTCTCTGCCAGCTTGTCCACCAATGCCTCATTTAATATGTTACCCTCTACAAAATGAAACCTTTTATTTTTATCTAAATGCTCGATATTTTCGAATCTACCGGTTGAAAGATTATCAAGTACAGTAATTTCGTTTCCCGCGGCAACCAGTTCATCCGCTAAATGCGACCCAATAAAACCTGCCCCGCCCGTAATTAATATCCTCATATCATGTCTCCATTCTTTCCTAATAGAGTTTTATACAATCTATTCATATCCAGGATCAATCTTTCCTTTAAAAATCTATTTTTTACTAATTCTCTTCCGTATTCACCGAATTTTTTTCTCTTATTCGAATCACCGACTAAATCCAATAATCTCTCTGAAAAATTTTCTTCGTCATTAGTCCTTGTTAAATATCCGCTTTTACCGTCCTGGATAACGTCGGACACACCCCCTACATTAGTCGCGACCACCGCTCTACCCGCAGCCATTGCTTCAATTATAGACACGGGTGTCCCTTCATTTAAAGATGTCAAAACCACTATATCCAGTTCTCTATATATCTCCTTCAAGTCCTTTATCCACCCTCTGAACTCAACTAGATCCTCTATGCTCAACTCCTTCGCATAATCCTCCAGCTCCTGCCTGAGCTCCCCATCCCCGATAATAGAAAGTTTTATTTTTGTTTCGGATTTCGGATTTCGGATTTCGGATTTTTTCAAAATCCTAAATAGCATCTTATGATTCTTTATGGCCGTTAACCTCCCCGCAATCCCCACATTTACAGCATCGCTCTTATCTTTCGCGGGCAACTTCAGCAACTCATCTAATTCAAATCCTAATTCTATAACCGAAAATTTTTTCTCCGGGGCTACTCTAAATCTTTCAACAAGTTCTTTTTTCAAGGATTCACTCACTGTAATTATTCTATTTGTAAAAATGGCCAGAATCCTTTCAATCCATAAGAAAAATAACGTCTTAATTCTGCCAAAGTAACTGTGAAATACATGCCCATGAAACGTATGCACCAACAATATCTTACGGTTCGAGCGAAGTCGAGAACCTATAGCATTATACAGCACTCCCGCCATTCTCCCCAGCGTCCCTGCCTTTGCCGTATGCGTATGCACAATATCAGGCCTCTCCCTGCAAATAATACTGTATATCTTCCAAAACGCCCGCCAGTCATTCCTAAAAGACAGCTCCCTGCCTAATTCTTCCACGATTACAGGCTCAACGCCATTTTTCTTTGCCAAATACCCCATATCCCCTTCACCCTCACCTACTTCTCCACACACCAATACTGTCTGCATGCCCTCTGACAACAACACCGCGTTCCTTGCCGGCCCGCCAATATTCAACCTCGCAATAATTCTCAAAATTTTCATTCTTTTTCCGCTATCACAGTAATATTCGGCGCGAAATAACCTATATTCCCAAACCTCAACATCCGCTCTACCTTAGAAATCCAGTAAAACACCTGCCTTAAAATATGATTCTTCCAATCCAAAAACCACGGACTCGGATACTGATAATAATGCCCCACATGCTTATGCCACGCGGGTATCTGTATCGGCCTGCCAATAAAACTTTTCTTAATCCTAAATCCACTCTCCTCAAGCATTCTTTTTAATGTTTCATGAGAATAATGCGTAAGGTGCTCATACGAATCGAATATATCGTAGCTTCCGGTCTTTTTTGTAATTCTCGCCAGAAACAGCTTCAATATACCATACTTCCCGTTCGGCACTTTAATAAATAATATACCATCTTTTTTAAGCACCTTCCTCACATCCCCCAGCATCTTCTTCGACTCTGCAATATGCTCAAAAACATCCGTCATGGCAACAATATCAAAATATTCATCCTCAAACCCAGCTTTATCTAAATAGGTTGTTTTCACATTTAAGCCAAAATATTTACGCGCCATTTGAGATACGGCAGGTGACGGTTCCACACCGACTACGTTCCATTTTCTCCCGCGTGCATTCCTTAAAAACATTCCCATATTCGTCCCTATATCCAAAAAATTCCCATCCGGCTTTATTCTTTCTATTACCCTTAAGTCCTCTAAATAATTTATATCCCTGTGGCTTTGCGCCTTGCCTTCGAATATCAGTCTTGCTTCCTCAAAATATTTCTTTTCATCGCCCCAGTAATTTTTTTCAGGCTCCTTGACTATAGGGTTCGTATAAATAATCCCGCAATCTTTACATCTCACGATCCCTATGGCGCCCCTTTCGCTATAAATCTTTGAACAACTACTGCTATTACATAGAGGGCATATTCTTTCTACTACCTCATCTATCTTGTAAATATCCTTCTGTCTCCCGCCTTTTTCATAATCCATAATCATCCACCAACAACACCACGCTCTTCGCCGGCCCACCTAATATTAAGCCACGCTATAATCCTCAATATCTTAATCATTGATTATGCTTAAATGCCAACTTGTCGCGCTTTAATTTCTTGCAGTTAAACTTCAACATAATTTTTAAATATCCTAAAATAGTTTTAAAAAACCGCATTTTTGATTTTCCTTTTCGATTCTCCCAATTAAGGTTCATCTCAACCTCGGATATCCTGGCTCCCACAATAACTAGCTTTGCAATAAGTTCAAGCGCATGCTCAAAGCCCGAAGACTCTATGATTCTTTTCCCAAATCTCCGCTGCATTTTCAATACGATTCCTCCGCCATAAATCCTGAAAAACGAACTAAAAACAAGGATCCCATGTAAATCCATTATAATTTTTATTAAGACTACTAAAACATTGCTTACAAAAATCCTGAACCATGGAATATTCTCAAAAGACCCGCCGTATATAAACGGGCTTGCAAGAACAACGTCATATCCTTCGTTCTTTCTCATAAGCATATGTTCAAGAACGTTCAATCTAGACGTATTGTCTCCTTCCATAGTAACTACCCAATCCTCAGAATTAATTCTAGAGGACAGGTATTCAAAGGCAGTACCAAAAGACGCCCCGGGACCGATATTTTTTTCATGTCTTAATAAAGTAAGTTTTAAAGATTTATTTGCCTCGATCAATCTTACCGTATTATCATTGCTACCGTCATCAACGATCACTATCTCTATACTGCTGTACGCTGAAGAAAGCTTTTCTCTCAGACGATCCAAAGAGTTAAATAAATCTTTTATATTCTCTCTTTCATTAAATACAGGTATTGCTATATAAAGATTAGACGTTTTTTCCATCTGTTTTCCTTTTCATCTCATCAATAGTTATCTTTATGCCATCTTCGATTGATACCTTAGGGTAATATTTAAGCAGTCTCTTTGCTTTTGTTAAATCAGGAATACGCCTCTTAATTTCTTTGTAATCGCCGAATATATTTTTCATAGGAATAAATTTTATTCTTAGCTTTTTCCCGGTCTTGGCAAGCTTATGGATAAGACGAACATAATCTAAAATAGCCATTTCTTCGTCATTGCCCAGGTTTATTATCTCGCCCACAGCTTTCTCTTTTTCCATAGCCAATACGGTACCTCTGACTATATCATCTATGTATGCCATTGAGCGTGTCTGCCTTCCATCACCATGAATAGGGATGATTTCATCGTTTAAAACCTTATCTATAAAAATAGGGATATGACCACCACTCCAGCTTTTATTCGAACGGGCACTAAATCCTCCAAAATACCTCAGAATAACGACCTTAAGCTTTTTTTCTTTATAATAGGCCATCGCTAATTGCTCGTCATACATCTTAGAAGCAGCATAAGCCCATCTCTTGGCAGTGGGAGGGCCTACAACTAGGTTATTGTCTTCCTGAAAAGGTAAATCTTCTGATAGACCGTAAACATCCGAGGTAGAAGCAATGATAACTTTTGCTTTATTCTTTTCAGCTAAATGTAAAATATTTTCTGTCCCTTTAGTATTAGTAATCAATGTAGTGATAGCAGATTGAACTTCGCCTACTTTCTTAGCTGCGGCTAAATGGATTATAATATCAATACGCCGTAAAACCTTCTGCATCTTTTTTAAATCTAATATATCTATCTTATGAAATTTAAAATTTTTATTTTTTAAATTGTACTTGATATTATCCAATGACCCAACGGATAGATTGTCAATTCCATAAACCTTATACTTAGATTTAAAAAGCAATCTATCTAATAAATGTGAACCAATAAGACCAGCTACACCTGTTATTAAAACATTTTTTTTCATATTTTGCGGTTTCTTTTATAAAAAGCTTGAATTACATCAACTATCTTTTCTGACGCATGACCATTTCCGTAAAATAGTTTTTGCCTGAGAAGTTTTTCTCTTTTAAAATATTTTAC
>JBHPFI010000034.1:0-18471 GCA_042572045.1 Candidatus Omnitrophota bacterium | reverse complement strand
CAAAAGATGTCTTGATATAGATCCTGATGATGAGGATGCAAAATATAATATAGAGTTTATAAGAGAGAAGATAAAGGAGGATTCGCAAAAACAAGAAACGCCGGAGCAGGATACGAAACAAAGCCAGGCTCAAGAATCCCAAGCGCAACAGCAGCAAGCCCAGCAAGACCGACTATCGGAAGAGGAAAAACAATCAGAGAGGCAAAAATCTGAGACCGAGAAGGAGAAAACCGCTGGAGGCAGGGAGGAATCAGGCAAAGGAAAAGAGGCGCAAAAAGACGTTGAAAAAAAAGAACAATCCGGAGAAAATAGAGAAGGCCGGATGTCAGAAGAGGATGCCAAGAGGTTGTTCGATGCCCTAAGGGATGATGAAAGGGATTTGCAGAAGGAATTAAGGATGCAGCCAGGAGATGCTAGATATAAGGTAGATAAGGATTGGTAGGGCTGTTACAGGATGAAGAAGATTTTATTGGCAATTTTATTTTTATTTCTAACGGGAGTTTCCTACGCGCAGGATATCGCTATATCCGCTGATGTTGATAAACAAGAGATAGCCTTGGATGAACAGCTCAACCTTATTGTAACAGTAAATGGCAATGTTTCTAATATTCCAAAGCCCAAGATCCCTTCTTTAGACGGATTTAACGCATATTCTTCTGGCAGATCACAGAATATTTCTATAATAAATGGTCAGGTTAAAAGTTCGGTGGCTTTTGCGTATGTGCTTGTGCCCAATGACACAGGTGAGTACACTTTGGGCCCATTTAGTATCGATTATAAAGGTAAGACCTATTCAACCGATCCGATAAGCGTAACTGTAACGCCAAAGGCGCGTAAACAGACAAGCCCACCCTCATACGTCCATCCTCAAAGCCTAGGAAGATCAGAGTATCGGGATAGCGTAGCTAGCAAACAGCAAGATGAGCTCTTTATAGAGACATATGTTGATAAACTCAGGCCCTATGTGAATGAACAGGTAACCCTTACATTCTTGTTCTATCAATCAGTGAATCTATTTGAAAACCCTGTATATAGGCCGCCATCAACCACAGGCTTCTGGACAGAGGATATGCCCCCTCAAAACAAGTACTACAAGACAATAAACGGGACAAAGTATCTTGTGACTGAGATAAAGACAGCTCTTTTTGCTACAAGCCCTGGAGAGTTTACCATAGGACCTGCGAGGCTTGAGGCAAGCGTGGAAGACTTAGAAAGATTTTTCTCAAAGAAGCCTTTTGATTTTTTTGATAGGAAGTCGTTTAGCATGTTCAGAAGGGGTAAGCCTATAATCCTTACAACGGATCCGATCAGGCTGGAGATATTGCCCTTGCCAGACGAAGGCAAACCTCTGAATTTCAAAGGAGACGTTGGCAGGTTTGATATTAGCGCGGATATAGATAAGACTACAGTTGAAAAAAACCAGCCTATAACTTTGAAGATAAAGATAAAAGGCGCGGGAAATATAAAGACAATATCATCTCCGACTATTCCTGAAACAGGCGATATGAAATTTTATGATTCAGGAAGTTCTGAGAATATTTCCAAGAAAGATTATATGGTTCAGGGGGAAAAGATATTTGAAAAAGTTGTTATACCTAAAAAGGAGGGCAGTTTTAAAATCGGGCCTATAGAATATTCCTATTTTGACCCGGCAACAAAGAAATATATTGAGAGAGCAGTAGAACCTATAGTGATAAATGTTACAAAATCAAAGGAAGAACCTATTGACGAAAAGGGGGCGCTTTTGCTCCCAGGCCTTACAAAAGAGGATGTAAGGCTTTTTAAAAGGGACATAGCCTATATAAAGACTTCCCTTCCGGGCTTGAAGCATAGCAACGCTTTTTTATATAGAAATAAGATATTTTTAGTGATAAATATATTACCTATTTTTCTTCTGGCATTTCTTTATATATATGAGCGCCATAGAGAGAGGGTAAGGACTGATTTGGGCTATGCCCGTTCCCGTCGGGCAAAAGGTCTTGTTTCAAAAAGGTTGAAGACAGCAAAAAAGATTATGCTCAAAAAAAATATAAAAGGGTTTTATGCGGAGATCTACAAGGCAGCGATAGAATATATAGCTGATAAGCTGAATATCCCGCACGCTTCAATTACAAAGGATGTATTAGAAAGAAGATTAGCGGAAAAAGGTTTTTCCGGAGAGACCATAGAGAAGCTAAAAAGTCTCTTTGATGTCTGTGACATGGCAAGGTTTGCATCAGGAAGGTTTACAGGGCAGGATATGCATAAGACGCTTAAAGAGGCTATTGATATTGTTTCAGAACTTGAAAGGGCGCGATGAAAAAGATTATTTTGTGCGTGGCATTAGGCGTTTTTATATTCTCTACGAATCTTTTGGCTCAGTCCCCACAAGAAATCTATCGCAATGCAAACCTTAGTTATGAGAACGAAGATTACGAAGAGGCCGCATCTCTTTATGAAATGCTTGTAAAGATGGATAGGATCAGCCCAGAGGTGTTTTATAATCTAGGTAATAGTTATTTTAAATTAAAAAAACTTGGCAAGGCCATTGTGAATTATGAAAAGGCGATAAAATTGGCCCCTAGGGACAGAGACGTGAAACTCAATCTGAAACTCGCAAGATCGATGACGATTGATAAAATAGAGGTTGCAGAAAAAGGGTTTATTTTGAGCGCAATTCTTTTTTTATACGAGAGAATGAATGTAAATGAACTGAGCGTTGTTGTTTCAATTCTCTATCTCGCTATTATCACGCTACTTGTGTTTTCTATATTTTTTGTTGCAAATAGAAAAGGTTTTTTTTATACTACTGGAGCGCTGGCAGTTTTATTAAGCGTCTTTGCGATATTTTTGGCTTCAAAGATTCGTATAGAAAATTTTGCAACTAGTGCTGTTATAATATCTAAAAAGGTAGATGTCAGAAGCGGACCAAAGGAAGATTATCTTTTGCAGTTTTCGCTGCACGAAGGCACAAAGGTTCGTGTGATGGAAGAAAGACAGCTCTGGTACGAGATCGATCTTTCAAAAGACCTTAGAGGATGGCTTCCCAAGGATAGTGTCGAGATTATATAGCTGTCCTTTGATTTTAAGCCTTGAGTTTATTGATGAACCTGCCAAAACCACAACATATAGGCATTGGCTAATAAAAAATACCAATATGTTGTATTTTTGCCTTGACATCGTATTTTACAATGATATACTTGTTTTATGTCAAAACATTCCAAAATAAAAAATAATAAAAAATAATAAAACTTCCAAAGTTTTTAAGAACAAGGGGGGAAGGATGCGCGTAGGAACGGATGGGACGAAAAAAATAAACATCTCTAAGAATTGCTTAAAGGTTCTTGAAAAAAGATATCTGATGAAGGATAGAGATGGAAAGGTTATAGAGACACCTGAAGAGATGTTTCAAAGGGTTGCCCGGCACATAGCCAAAGCCGATAGATTATACGGCGCCAGCGATGAGGAGATAAAAGAAACAGAAGATAAATTTTATGATTGTTTGAGCAATTTTCACTTCATGCCAAATAGCCCTACGCTTATGAATGCCGGTAAAGACCTGGGACAGCTATCAGCGTGCTTTGTCCTTCCTATAGAGGATTCCATGGAATCTATTTTTGACGCAATAAAGAATACAGCTATGATACATAAAAGTGGCGGAGGAACCGGCTTTAGTTTTTCGAGATTACGTTCGAAGAATAGCGTCGTTCGTTCCACAGGCGGCGTTTCAAGCGGCCCGGTTTCTTTTATGAAGGTGTTTAATTCTGCGACTCAGGCAGTAAAGCAGGGCGGCACGCGTCGTGGCGCAAATATGGGGATATTGCGCATAGACCATCCTGACATCCTGGAATTTATTAAATGTAAAGAGAATGATAAAGATATAACGAATTTTAATATATCTATTGCGCTTACAGAAGATTTTATGGATAAGGTCATACAGGATAAAGAATATAATTTAATAGACCCGCATACGAAGAAGGCGACCAACAGGCTTAAGGCAAAAGAGGTCTTTGAGTTGATAGTTGAGATGTCCTGGAAGAACGGAGAGCCAGGCATTATTTTTATAGACAGGATAAACAAGGATAACCCCACTCCAAAGGCAGGGGATATTGAATCTACCAATCCATGCGGAGAGCAGCCGCTCTTGCCTTTCGAAAGCTGTAATTTAGGTTCGATTAATCTTTCCAAGCTGGTCAGCAGCGAAAATGGAAAAAAACAGGTGAATTGGGAAGGCCTAAAGAAATTGGTTCATACAGGAGTGCATTTTCTCGATAATGTAATAGATATGAATAAATTTCCATTACAAGAAATAGAAGAGATAACAAAGAAAAATAGAAAGATAGGGCTCGGTATAATGGGCTGGGCAGACATGTTAATAGAGTTAGAGATCCCTTATAATAGCGATGAGGCAGTGGAGCTGGGTGAGAAGGTGATGAGTTTTATAGATGAAGAAGCCAAGAATAAGTCCCGAGAGATGGCGGAGACTCGCGGGGCATTTCCTTTATATAATGACAGTATATTTTCTAGAGAAGGCGCGGCAATAAGAAGAAACGCAACATTAACAACTATAGCCCCCACCGGAACCATTTCAATTATATCTAATACCTCAAGCGGCATTGAACCTATATTTGCGCTCTCGTATTACAGGAATGTAATGGACAATGACAAGCTTGTAGAGGTTAATCCATTATTTGAAGAGACTGCGAAAAAAGAGGGTTTTTATTCGAGGAAATTAATGGAGACTATAGCAGATAAGGGTTCTATAAAGGATATAGATGAAGTGCCTGAAAGATACAAGAAAATTTTTGTGACCTCACACGATATAGCGCCTATTTGGCATATAAGAATGCAAGCTGCCTTTCAGAAGACCACAGATAACGCTGTATCAAAAACAGTAAATTTTTACCATGACGCTACCAAGGAAAATGTAAGCGAGGTTTATATGCTTGCATACAAAATGGGATGCAAAGGCGTGACTATTTATAGAGACAAAAGTAGAGAGGAGCAGGTGTTGAATATAAAATTGGATAAAGGCACTAGTTCGAACGCTGATTTTGTAGTTAGGGATGAAGAAAGGGTCGCCCCTAGGCCCAGGCCGGTTGTTACAGCAGGGACTACGACAAAGGTTAACACGGGATGCGGCAATCTTTATATTACAATAAATGTTGATGATAAGGGCATGCCATTCGAAGTATTTATTCAGATGGGAAAGGCAGGTGGCTGCGCTGCGAGTCAGCTTGAAGCAGTCGGGAGGCTTGTCTCTCTAGCCCTTCGTTCCGGAATAGAGAACAGAAAGATTGTAGAGCAGTTGAGAGGGATCCGCTGCCCGTCTCCGTCATGGGAAAAGGGCGGAAGGATTTTTTCCTGCGCAGATGCTATCGCAAGGGTTTTAGAGCTGAGATTAGGCAACGGCAAGATGCATCATAAAGGAGAAGAATTAGAACAACGTTCCCCACATACCATGATAGAGGAAAAACTTGGAAATGTCGTAGGCGTGTGTCCTGATTGCGGGGCTGCTTTAAGACACGAAGAAGGATGTGTGGTGTGTCGTTCTTGCGGCTATTCTAAATGCTGAGAAGATCATGTCAATAAGACCCGATAGCTGGATTAAAAAAATGGCTTTAGAGTGCGATATGATAAAGCCATTTGAGCCTCGACAGATCAAGGAAGGCAATATTTCCTACGGCCTTTCCAGCTATGGCTATGATATAAGAATCGCTGATGAATTTAAGATATTCAAAGGCTCCAGCAATCAGCATATAATCGACCCCAAGAGAATAGATCCTGCTTTATTTGAAGGCTTTCAGGGGGATACATGTATTATACCTCCAAATTCGTTTATACTTGCAAGGTCTTTAGAGTATTTTAAGATACCCAGAAATGTTCTAGCGCTCTGCACTGGAAAAAGCACCTATGCCAGAATAGGCGTAATAGTAAACGTTACGCCATTGGAACCATCGTGGGAAGGATACCTTACCATAGAGATAAGCAACGCATCTCCATGTCCTGTAAGGCTTTATGCAAATGAAGGTATTGCTCAGCTGGTTTTCTTTGAATCATCCGAAGTATGTGATGTTGCTTATTCTGACCGTAAAGGCCGATATCAAGCCCAAAAAGAAATAACCCTACCTAAATAATCATATATATACTATAACATATAGCTTTTACCTTGACTTATAGCTATATATGGGGTATACTTATTACAGAGTTTGTAAAAGCATTATAAGTATATTTAGAGAAAATTGCCATGGGTCTCTAAGTTTATGTAGCCAGGTAACTGAGACCTGGCTTTTTTATTAAATAATCAGTCAATGACAACCCGCCAAAGGCGGATGGCTCAATTTCATGTGCCAAGTCAGGAGCAATTAATGTTGATTTCTCGGGCATTGTCTCTTATTTCTAATAGGACCCTCGCTCCCATGGCAGAGGTTCACCTATATGGATTTTAAAGAGGCATGCCCGGGATATTGTTAGCATTGAGCATATAAGGTATGAGAACATGTTAAGTTGGCAGAGAGGAAAAACTAGAATATTCCTAAAGACGGTTGCGCTTGTTATGGCGCATGTCTTTTTCGTTACAAGCACGGTCTATCCTGCCCCGTCCATAAAGAGTCTATTTAAAAATAAACGTCCTAATCATAAAGCTATACAGAAGCAAAGAGAAAGTGCTTTAGAGAAAAAAAGAAATGTTCTTTCTGGAAGAAAACAGACTAAAAAAGCCCCATATAAGCCAGCATTGGCCAATCGTATTAAGCTTTCTAGCTTAAAAGACCTATCTAGCATATATATACCTGAGACATTAGGTAGAGTAATAGAAGTATACGAACATAGCGAAAACAATAAACTTGTCGTTCACATCCAAGACCTGCACACAAATCCCGAAGCGCAACTCAATCTTGCCGGAATTTTAGAGCTCCTCATAAAAGATTATAAATTAGGTCTAGTTTGTTCAGAAGGAGCAGAAGGCAAGGTAGACACTTCAAGCGTTTCGAGTTTTCCGGATAAGGAGGTGCGGGAAAAGACAGCCAGACTTTTTATCAATTCAGGTGAGCTTACAGGAGAGGAATATCTTTCTATAACAAAATATCCGGACCTACCCATCTGGGGCATAGAAGATAAAGATATATATTTTCAAAATATCATAAAATTTAATAAGATAATGAAATTTTCACCAAATGCTCAGGTTTTTATTCATCAAGCAAAAGAGGCTTTAAAAGCGTTAAAACCAAAGATTTATTCAAAAGACCTTATGGAGATAGACGCCAAGGAGACAGAATATGAAGAAGGTAAAATAGATATGACTGAATACCTCGATTATCTAATAGATTTGGAACACAGTGTTAAACTTAATGACTTTAAGAATATTGCCTTGTTACAAGAAAGCCTCAAGTTTGAAAAAGAGATAGATCAGAAAAGGATAATTCAGGAATCTCAAGACTTACTTGCGAACTTACAAGCTGTCTTATTACAAAAAGACAATGAAAAAGAAATAAGGGTTTTATTAGAAAAGGCAACCCTTTTCAAAGATCAGAAGATAGCGCCTTTTTCATTCTATAGTTATTTAAACGAGCTTGCCAGAAGACACCTAAAGGATGATTTGAATAAATACCCGAACCTTACCCGCTTTGTAGAATATTTAGAAAAAATAAACCTACTTGATTCTGCAAAGCTCTTCCAGGAGATAGAAGCATTTGCCTATAAAATAAAGGGCTCTCTTTCCACAAACCAAAACCAGAAACTTCTCACCAAATCTATAAAGCACATAACATTCCTCGAGGATCTCTTTAATCTAAAAGTATCCAATGAAGAGCTGGATTATTATTTGAATAATAAAGAAGGATTCAAGGTAGGTTGGTTTAAATCTACTTTAACTACTCTAGCTGGACATCCGTCTTCAGCAAGCTCAGTGAATTACATAGATTTTAATCCTGATCTGGTTGATAAAAACCTATCAGAGCTCGAGCATTTTTATGAAATAGCTCACAAGCGCGACATAAAGATGGTTGCTAATACCATAAATGAGATAGAAAAACGCAAGGTTAAAGTTGCGGCCTTGATATCAGGTGGCTTCCATACCCGCGGCATTACAGAGCTTCTAAAGGGCAAAGGATATTCATATGTAGTCATTTCTCCGTATTCTTCCGAAGATATAGATGAGGAGAACTACCGTTTTCTGCTCTCGGGAAACAGAAAACCTCTTTCAGAACTAATTGAACAGTTAAACGAAAAACTAAGGCTTATCATGGGTTTTAGTCACGGAAGATTTAAAGCCTCTTTTAATGATCTGATCGAAAGAGGCGCAAGGGAAGGTTGGCTTGATGCTGGTGATATTTCACCGATAGACATAAATATCCTTACAGATAGATTCATGGCTTTAGAGGTGGCCTTGAGTTTGCTTTTACGTTTAGAACGTGGTTTAAAGATGGATGAACGAAGAATAAATCACATGTTTGTTAAAAGATTCAGAGAAGGGATAAGAGAAGATGAAAGCATAGAGCTTAAGAGAATAGGAGGGGAGTGGTATGTTTCATATGGTGATGTGAAACTTGTGGTTAAGGATGGAAGGATTGAGACCGTTGAAAATGTTCCTATCGCAGGAATCGAGCTAGCTTTTAATGTAACGCAGTGGGGACAAGAAAGAGATAGTTTAATTGCCAAACGTGACTCTAGGCAGTTGTTAGAAAAACAGGTCAAAGCCAAGACCGTGGCTGTTGCGCCTGTAGGCAAAAGCGATGCCAAATCCCAATACCCGGCCCAAGTCGAACGAGTCGGTCGCGAAGAAGAAACCCCTGATATAGAAGGGAAGGTATTAATAGCTGGAGATAAGACAGAAGGATATACCATAAAATTCGACGATGACATCGAATCCACTCTAGGTAGAGAAGAGAAAGACATCCTGAGACATTCTCTAATGAACTGGATAGCGACTTTAGAGCATGCGCCTCCTGAAGAGATCCCAATATTTGTCTCCTATGATCTCGACCAGATCGCAGAGCATAAGCCTGGGATAATAGAGGTTAATAGGGCCTTACTTAGAGCACCTCCTCAAGACCTAGCAGGACGCGCTAAGCTAGGCATAAGACACACCCCAGAAGAACATCAGCTCTTCGTAGATGGCGTCATATGGCACGAAGGCTATCACTTATTAAACCCAGCCCATTCAGAAACAAAAGCCCAACAAGCTACATTAGAATATTTCGAAACAAGACCAGATATACGACAGGCCAGTATAAATGTATTGGATGAGGAGAACCAAAACCTGATACATGGCCTTGAGTGGCTTGAAAAATTACACGAATCAGAGACAAGAGAGGTGGCTTCAAGATTTGATGCCTATTCGTGGGGGACGGGACTTATTTGGGGGATGGATGAGGCATTTGAAGATTTATGGGATATTTCGAACCAATTTGCTTTCCAGTTGGGAAATCTTAAGAAACGTTATTTAAAATATGAATATATGAGCTTACTCCCGCAAGAGAAAGAGCTTTTTGAAATTCTAGGAGAGCTGTATGTAGAGATTACATGGCGCGAACCTTCTCATGACAAGGTAAACGAGATTATAGGACGGATAATAGCAATTAGTAAACGAGAAGATGCGCAGGCATTAGAGTTGCGCAATAACCTACAGCAGCTTTATTTAGAGTACTCCCATGTAGCATTAGGTTTTAATACAGGGAAACGGCATGAAGATATCGCTCGTGAACTTAAAAACAGAATGGGGGAAATTGTTGGCGATTTGATGGAAGTTACGCCAGAAGCTGTTGCTAACCATCCTTTCTGGGGGAGGGCGATTTCCTTCATGGTTGAGCATTACCTGCCGGTCGAAGATCCACAGTATAACAATAAGCCTATACAGAATCTCTACTTAGCGTTGCAAGAAACAGTTAATGTGGCTTTTACTGAGCACCATTACGCTGAAGATGGAGAATATGAAGACACGTATTCAGATATTAAGTCTACGTCGAGAGAAAATGCATTATGTGTATTAGGTTATTTCCGTCAAAGTATAGAAGAAGTCTATCATAAAGGAAAGCCGGTTTCAATTCCAGAAGGAACAGAAGTTCTTGCTAGCATTAGAGATTTAATTAAACAAAAAAGACAGGACTCAGAAGAAGCGTATGAGAGATATATACATGCTCATAATAAAGACAAAGAGACAATGAATCCAGTTATTAGCCAGTTAGTGAAAGAACGAAATGAACGGTTAGGTGTTTTTGGATTGTTTGGAAGAAGGCGATTTATTAAAGGATTATTTATATTAAGAGCTGAAGTAGAAACAATCGAATTACTGACTATAGCAGGCAACATAATGGATTTTTCTGATCAGAAATATATTGATAAATATGAGGAGGCAGGCGAAGCTGGATTAGAAAATCAGATTTTGGAAGATATACTTTCTGTCTTTAAAGAAGGTTTAAACTCACCGAATAATCTAAATAATTTATTGGCTGAGATAGTAAGGGGCAAATGGACATTACAGAGTACGCGCGTTAGTAAGATATTAAGATTTTCTAAGTTTTCCAATGAAGATCGACCTAGTTTGGTAGTCTTAAATGATAATGCAGGGGAAGATATTCTGGATTTACTTAGATTGAAACTCTATCTAAGGCATGGCTTTAATGTAACTATGGTTGGTAGGGATATTCCAGTTTTAAACGATGCGACTTGGTATGAATTAGATTGGCTTCTTAAGACTCTAGTGAGCCCATCACACGCTAAAGATACAGACGACATGATAGAAATCCAGAGAAATATAGTTGAAGCACAAATATCTTTAGGTATAGAAAATCCAACAGCCAAATCTGAATTGTCAGAATTAAGAGCTAGCCTCAGTATTTTTGGCGATATCAGAGAAAGATGTGAAGCCATATCTAGCGGGTCTCGTCTTTATAGTACACCACCGACACAGATGACAAATGAATGCAAAGAAAAGATTTCAAACGCTACTATGGTTATTGCCAAAGGTCAAGGGAATTTAGAAGGTTTATGGCCTGTTAGGTGGAAGATCCCATTTTATCATATACTTATGCTTAAATATGCTTCTAGGCTTGGGGTAAGATTGGCCTTCTTTGGAGACAGATCTAGGCTTATATTGTTTACACCTCCTAGCAATGTTGAAGAAACAAGAGAAGCAGAAGAAAATTTAAGGGCACTATCCGGAGATCTAAGACCACTAAATTCTGATAATGATATAGTTGTGCTTATACGTGACGCTATGATTAAGCATGGGATAGGGATTGTAGGCTCTTCTAATATATTTATCCAAATCGGTCTATTTGTTCCTGAAAAAGTACTGAGAAAGGGAGATAGATTAGAGATTGAAACAACAGTGCAGCAATCAGTAGAAAGAATATTTGGAAGCGGTGTTCACATTGGTCCTAACGAGACTCAGCTCCGACTTATGGCAGAATCAGGGGTGGGCGAAAGAGAGTGGTTCATAATCCTTGGCGGCAGCAACGAAACTTATATCGAAAACGGTGCTTATATCGGGCCAAATTCTATAATAGTTAATAGTCATATAGGAATTAACTCCGTTATAAATTCATCTATGCTTATATATGCTAAAACAGAAGACAATAGCGTTATTAGTAGATTAGTAAATAAAAGAGGAATTTTGTCCAGAGGTTTAAAGTTTGAAGATTATGCTGCTTCTATAGATCATTCTGATATTCCACCGCTATCTTCACGAAAAGAATTTCTTAGACAATTGCAAGCTAAAGGCATAGTGATTATTGCTCCGTGGTTGATTTATATTCATCCTTCTATAAAGATTGAACAATTTGGAAATGATATAGTATTACTTCCCGGCCTAGTGATAGACCAAACTATAGATGATATTACCCAAATTGGCAGTAGATGTGTTTTGGGATATGGTACACGAATAATAGACACGACCTTAGAGCCAAATGCAGAGGTTATGTATTCTAGTTTAGATGGGTGTTATGTTGCCAGCGGGATTAATATTATTTTAGAAAATTTACGTCATGAACAGTTGTTAGCTTTTGATCATGCTGTGCAGCAGTTAGAAATGCAATCTGAAGATATGCAAGAGTTACCATATCGTATTATTTGCGATGACGAGGGTAATAATGTGGCCGCAAGTTTTAGAATGTATAGATGGAGAATCTTGCCCAGAGATATTTCGCAACTAGATTATTATCGGTTAAGCGAACCTAGAGACGATTATTCTTTAAAATTGAGAAAAGAATTAGTTCATCAAGTTAAGAAACGGGCTGAGGCATTAGCTCGCTCAAAAGAAAGGCCTATTGAAGAGAAAAAAGGAAAGAATATCACACGTTCCATAGATCAGATTTTTTCTATTAAAGAGCTACCTCAATCTTTAAGAGAGAGCTTTGTATTTGACATCTTGGCAGAAGGCGTTGCTATTTCTCCGATGCAAAGAGATAAAGAAAGATATAACAAAGCATTTTTTTGTGAAAGTACCAATGTGTCTGTAGGAGTAGCTCAATATTCCTTTTTCAGAGATGAATTATTTAGGATAAAAGATAGAAAGGTGCGTTTAATTTGTGCCTTTAAGCTCGCTGCCCTAGGTAATTATTTTGGAAGATTTGGTGGAGATAGGGCAGGCATCTTTAGAAATTTTATCGAACTTGTTATGAGAGATGGCTTAGAGCAGGCATTGGAGAACCCTATAACAAGGGAATGCTTCAGCGAGACTTTAGAAGAGTTAAACCAGTTTGTTGAAGATTTATTACGCGCCCAAGATATTTCAGATAAGAAAAAACGTGTATTATTAAGCGTTAATGATTCTGGGTGGGAAGCAGCAACTCATATGATTCTTACAGAAGTTCTTGTTGATTCCGGTTTTCTTGTTACCATTGTAGCTAATGATAGACCTATAGGGCACGATTTGGATGTAAGAGATGTAGAGGATATTTTTGGTTATGTTGAGGATTTAAAAATTAGCAGTGTGCAACAGGATATTGTAAAAGAGCAATCGCTAACCTTAGAAGATGTTATAGCAAATAATGATTCTGAATCTTGGGAGATTTTTTTACAATTGCGGGACGGGGATAACGTCTTGGCTCAAACCGAAGATATTATAATAGGGCCTAATCAGGAACATGCTTTTCAGCTTACATGGACTCCTAAAAAAAATCGATATGAAAATCTTCAGCTTGTTGTTTGTAGGGTCACGGATACAAAAGCAAACGAGAAAATACGTGAAATTTATGGAAGAGAAAGACTGGTAAGTAGTCGTTTGTATCAATATAAAGGGAGGGAAGTATCGATAATTTCAAATGGTTCGCGTACTCGAGGCGTTGATCCTAGCGATGTCAGCGAACCTCTTCATGAGCTTATACTTACTGAAAATCCTGAAGAAGAAGTTGTGGCCTGGGTATTAACAGGGGGGACGAATCTCTCTAATATCTTTCCTGTAGAACAATTTATTAGAATGCCTTTATTATATCTAGCTAACACGGGCGGTAGGGCTCGAAGTATTTTAGGTCAATTAGTGGATCCTAAAGAAGAAAAAGCCTTGATTTGGTATCATCCTTCAGAGCAAGGCTCTGTTAATATTACCAAAGGAGAGAATGTCAGCCATACAATTGTTAATATGGCTATTAGAAAAGGCACAATGGAAAAAATTTATGGCAATATTCCTCAAGTAAAAGTTTTTGATGAAGAAAAGGATTATATAATACTGGATGATGAGGCGCAAAACATAGATGCGGCGTTAAGTATAATAGAAGCTCGCGGTCCTCCAGGCTTAGCCGATTTTATAAAAGAACATTTAAATATAATAGCAATCACTCCAGTAAGCAGCGTTTCTTTCTTATTGACTTTCCATGACAGAAGTCATCTGCAGGCGATTCATGCAGGACTTACTAGACATGCTGTATATCTCCCCAAAGGCTTATACAAAAGAATAAAATCCAATCCGATGCTTTTAGCTAGTGCTGTGGCCCATGATGCTTATGAGGTCAAGAGATGGTTTGAGGCCTATGAAAAAGCTAAAAAGCAAGGTTTTAGAGGTAACATATCTAAATTTAGAGATATAAATTCTTCGCTTGCAAAAGAAATACATAGCGAGGCACAAAGAATTGAAGAGACCATAGCAGGGACAAGTACTGTTGTAGAAGGAAGCCTATTGGACGAAGAGATAGCTGGTTTTATCGATGAATATTACCAAATAGCTTCGTATACAAAACCTAGCAAAGAGGCTGAAGAATTAATAGGTATTATATTTAAAGATCATAAAGCCATTTTAGAGACTTATCTTAGTGAAATGCTGGGCGTTGGTGTAACTATAAATAGAATAAGAGAAATCAACTATGTCGGTGAAGGCGCATTGAAGACTGTTTATAGAGTTGCCCTTGATACAAATAAAGGTTTTTATGCTTTAGGAATAAGGCTCATAAAAGCAGACGATATTCGAAATGAAGCTATGGCAAAGAGAGAAGTCAGTTTGTTTAATTCTTTTTATTCCCTAGATCCAACTATTGTACTTCATATAAGAAAATACTATAGCTTAACAGGTCTTGAAAAACAAGCCCCTGAAGAACATAAAGCTAATTTAAGACACCTGAGAGGTGAGTTGGGTATAGTAGGAGTTACATTCGGAGAATTTATGCATGGTTTTACTTTGGACAAAATACCTAGCGAAGAGAAGGTACAAGTATACCGCGAGAATGTAGAACTTTTATTAAAAGGATGGTTTACGACATGGGATAGAAGAAATGATTTGAAAGAAGGAAAAGGTTATTGTATAGGAGACCTAAAACCAACTAACTTTATTTATAGCTATAGATTTGATAGAGTCTTCTTTGTAGATTTGGATCAGGCAGATAGATACACATTTAAACAGTTCATGTCTAATCTTTTAATGTATCTAGGAGATTCTTACCCTCAAAAGACAGGTTTAAATCTTATAGATATGACAGGGGGCAAACCCAAGGTAAATCAAGAGAACATAGATAATATAAGAGATATTTTAGTTCAGGGTTTTTTGAATGTTATTGGAGAAGAGCAGACAAGGGAATTGTTCGAATATTTCATGAGGTCTACAAAACCCACCTCTCCTCATGGATTAATAGTTTCTACAGCGCTTAGAGAATTAGATAGGCTAACCGCCGATTCCAAGAGACCTTACCCAGCCCAATTCGAGCGAGTCGGACGTGAAGAAGAAACCCCTGACGTAAACGTAAAGGTGTCAATAAAAGGAGATAGTGAAACAGGATATACAATAGAATTGAGTGACTATGATGATCCTGACGCCGACGAACTCCGCGCCCTAGGTATAGAAGAACAGGATATATTAAGACATTCTCTAATGAACTGGATAGCAACTTTAGAACATGCACCTCCTGAAGAAATCCCAATATTTGTCTCCTATGATCTTGACCAGGTCGCAGAGCATAAACCCGGGATAATAGAGATTAATAGGGCCCTTCTAAGAGCACCTCCTGAGGAGGTAATAGAACGTGTTGCACTAGGCATAAAACACACCCCAGAAGAACATCAGCTCTTCGTAGACGGCGTCATATGGCACGAAGGCTTTCATTTCTTAAATCCAGCCCATTCAGAAACAAAAGCCCAACAAGCTACATTAGAATATTTTGGAACAAGACCAGATATAGGAAAAGCCACTAGAGCAGTGTTAGATGAAGATAACCAAAACCTAATACATGGCCTTGAGTGGCTTGAGAAAATTGGGCCGCATGGACTAACTGTAGCATCCACGCATTTACCTAAAAAGCTTGCTGGACAGGAAAAATATCATATTGTTACTGTATGTCAATCAAATGTATTTCGAAGCCCCATCTTAGCGTATAGATTATCGAACCTTATTAAACAAATGGGTTATGATGATTTATTTAGTGTTGATTCTAGAGGTATGTCTTTGAAATTAATGCTTGATGCTGACCATTTTGATTCTCTGAGGAAGAGCATCCGTGCTTCTTTAGAGGAGGTAGAAGAGTTACAAGCTACAAGGATACCTTATACTCTTACATCCAAACATCAACCTGAACTGCTAGACGGACAGGATGTCAATAAAGCGAGCCTTATTTTAGTAGCTAACTCTGAGATAAGGGATACTATTTTAAAACAATATCCTCAGGCCCGAGGGAGGGTATTTTTAATAAGTGAGTTTCTATCTAGATCTGACCTTCTTTATGGAGAGAGGATACCGGATTTTGGAGAGCACATACCGGATTTGGGACAGATTAAAGCAAAAGGCCTCTGGGATATATACGAGAGGCTTTTAGGGGAATTTGAAGGTCCTCTGGCCAAGGCTTATGAATCTCAATCTAAAACTGCTTCACTTAAAGATAGAGTTTCTGTAGAGGGTGATAAAGGTAACGTCACTCTCCATCTTAGAAACGGTAGGGCAATAGAGGTTGGTAATGTCCAAGGACAAAATTTTATATTTGGGCAAAAGGTTATTCGCTGGGCATACGATCAAGGAATATTAGATTTGACAGTGGATAGATGGCGTACGCCACAAAATAAAGCGAAGCATCTCTATGAATACGTAGGAAAAACTAATGAAAATGTAGAAAGAGATATAGCTAATAGAAAAAGGTCACTTAGGGCAGGGATGCGTAGAGGAAAAACTCCCTATGTAACAGGTATGAAAGAAGTTGAGGCCAGGATTGAAGGGTGGTGCAAAAGGAATGCTGTCAGGCTACCTCGCGGATGGGCGGAAAATAAGAAGAAGAAGAAAGAACAAAGAGTTAAGTATTTAGTAGCCCAAGTTAACAGCTGGTTTGCTATTGCGCTTCATGAAGATGACACAAGGCTTACCTATAGATTATTCGACGAACAGCTTGATATATCAGGTCTTCCTTTCTGGAATTTACCGATATTTCCTATTACTGAAAGCGGAGAAATTGACACTAACTTGGTTGAATGGATGATAGAAGGAACTAAACCTCCACAAGCATATCTTGACGCCAGAAAGATTTCCTTGGAAGATTTGCTTATTAGGTCATTCGTAAGATCTGAAAGCGATGTTGAAAGAAAAGAACTTAGTCACGCATTGAAAGTTTTTTCTGAAAAAAGACTTATTCCTTTTAGAGAGTATTTTGGCTTAACAAGCACAGCTTCAGGAAATATTGGTGAAATTGACCATATAACAATAGCGGTTAATGATGGCATTGAGGATATTGCATTACGTTTTGGGATAAAAGTACAGGAAGAAGCTGAACAAGGCGTACTTGTTGTTAGGACAGATTTCGGGATAGAGATAGTTCAACCTATCAAGGACCATCCTGGGTCTCAAGACATAGTGAGGTTTTCGGAAAAACAACAAAAAGATTTTGTTATTCATAGCATTACACTTAAAACAAAAGAAATAAACACGACCCTGGCATCTCTTAATAATATTGTGCCTTCCACTCTTATAATAGATAAGGAGCCGCGAGAGAATTCTATGGGAGATAAAATAGCCTTTATTCACCCGAGAGCGACTAAGTCAAAGATGCTAGTTGAGTTAATAGAGCATGTAGGTGATGTGGATACCAGAGGACCAAAGCAGTTACAATTTCCTGGGAAATTATTTACTATCACGCTGGCCGCACTTTTACTTTCAGCGTGCTCTCCAGATCCGACCTTTGTGCCTATGCTTTTAAAGGATATAAGTGTTGTGATAGGTGCGCTTCTATTATTGGTAGGAGCAGGAGCAGCTTCTTTTGCTTACCTAGCTATTCGAGACAAGACAGTTAATATTGCTAGCGTGGGAGTTGCAACAATAGGTACTATAGTTACATTGATAAGCATAGCTATTCTTCTTGTAAACTATCCTCTTTCACATTTTGCAGAGCCCTCTACTACAAGCGAGCAGCCTGTATGGGTAACAGATACACCTATTCCTAGTGCTACACCAGCCCCAACTATAACGCCTATGGCACAACAAGAGGAATTCTCGCTAAGCATGTATGAAGAAATAGTAGTAAATGATAAACAGAGTCTAATTGACGTTATACTCGCGACTAATAAAGCCAGTGGCGTAAGGAGATTCTATATAAATACAACATGGATACAACCAAATCCAGGGGATGTGCCAACCACTGTATTAATTGAACCTGTAGATAGAGATACTATAGCTAATATGTTGGCTAATATGCCTGACTCAGGTCTTGATATTAGAGTAACGCTTGAACAGGGGCCTTATGATCAGTTTATAAGAATATCAGGAGGGGCTGCCCACTTCTCCCTGCGTTCCAAGTCTAATAGCTTAACAAAACAAGGTACCCCAACAACAGAGCGTTTCTCTGTAGCTGGCAAAGAGTATGATGTCGATGAGATGCAAGCTATAGAATCTGAATTAAAAGAGATAGGAGTTATAACACCCGAACACCCAAGCATTAATGTAACATTCACCATAAGAGGCCCTACTGAAAGAAAACAACTATTAAACTTCCTCCAAGAGAACCCACAGATTCTCATTGACGCCTTAAACCGCTCACAGGCCCTCCATGAAGGGAACTTAAGCCAAAATATAACAATAGTCCTTGCTGATAGATA
>JBHPFI010000033.1:0-19524 GCA_042572045.1 Candidatus Omnitrophota bacterium | reverse complement strand
GCTATGTTTTGGGGGAAGTTGTCCCATGTCGGTGCGAGTTTAATCCCTGCTACTTATTTACATTTTATCATTTCATTAGTCGGGACATTTAGGCGCAAAAAAAGCATTAAAAAATAAAGAAACTCCTATTAATTCTAATATCACAGCAACCGAATAAGGATGCCGGAAGAATTTGTAGGGCCCAGTCTTTATTAAATACTGCTCATCAAAGACTTTAATATGAATACTCCAAAAATCTCCTAGCGCCTTAATCGATGCTTTCCTCAAGACTATGCCTATTCCTGCTACAAAAATCCCAACAATGGAAACTGCATAATTCATAGATTCTTTTCCAATAAATTCGAGCAAAGCGAACAGGATACAGAATAAATAACTAGCTACCAGTAAACATGTTGTCCATCGATATTTTATTTCTCCTCTTGTCTTTTTCTCTTTGAAAGTAGAAATTATCCTTTCAATAGCAGCGCAGGAAAATACAAAAATAAAAATAGATTTATAAAATCCCATCTTGGATATTTAAAAATAATACATAGCTATCGCTTTCGCGTTAGGTGCATATATAAATAACACTTTCCGTCTGGCGGTCCTTCAAATTTTATTTCATGTAAAGTCCTTATATCCTTCGCCCACTCCAATAGTTCCTCTTTAGTTCTATGATAAAAAACCCAATCGCCGAGCATTTCATAGTACGGCCTAACGCTCGTATCTTTTAAGGAGGCATTGCATACAATCAATACGCCGCCGGGGCCTAATAAACTGAATAATCTGCGAACAAAGATTGATGCCAACCTATCAGTAAAATAATCAAAAAGACCTGAAGAATACACCAAGTCCTGTTTTCCTGCCCATTCTTTAAATGCGCCGTTTCTTATGAGGCGCGGAACGCTCTTGTGAATATAGTCCATCTTAAGAAATTTTTTTTTCTCATCTGCTACCTCTTGTAATTTATCTTTGATGTAGCGCAGCGTCCTTTCTTCAAAGTCTACACATTTGAATAACAATGGCCTATCTATAAGCCCTTCCTCTGTTAGCTCTATTAATTCTCTTAAAGGTCCGGATCCAACGCTTAAAATCCGAGCCTTTTCTTTTCCTTTTAGCGTATCTAATATTTTAACCTTAAAAAAATCTTTACGCTTGACATTGGATTTAGAGATGGGGATATTGCAGGTGTAACAATTGATTAGTTTCTGATAAGAAGTCTTTCCAAGATACCTGTCGCTATAGTAATCTAAAATATAATTCTGAACCTCGTAATCGCCCGGATACCCCAGCGGCTTTTGATGGATATGTGTATTGATCTCCATTCCGCGTCCAAGCAAAGGCTCGAGGGCTTGGTAGAAGTAATGCTGGTAAATATCATAGCTTTTCTTATCCAGGTCTTTTGTGATTTCTCCTATTTTATTAAAATATTTGTTCAATCTACTAAAGATCTCTTTTTTATTGTTTTTGATAAAACCAATATACTGGGTCCCGTCTATATTTTTGCTGTCAAATATATCGAATCCTAGCTTGGTTTCCTGAAGAAAATGCCTTATATCTACTATAAGGTTGACAAAATCAGAATCTATTAACTTATACCTTGACAGGCCATCTCTCAGAATATTTCTATCACTTTCGCTAAAATCTAAAAATCGGACTGCACAATAAACGCCATTTTCTAGAGCTTGTTTCCTTATAACTTGGGTCTTAATATTTAACAACATAGACGTGGTTGAATTTAAAAGGATACTGACAGGATCCGACGCTAAAGGCTGTTTAAATTTCAAGCTCGCCCCTTTTTCGCTTATATCCACTGTTTCTCCTAGTGCATTAATAAATGGTACCTCTATAGGGAGAACCGCTCCTACTCTGAACGATTCTCTTCTTTCGGGTACAAAGTTATTCATATTTTGGACTCCTCTTCTAATATCAATACTTATACGTAAACCCTATTGAAAGAATATTAACAAATTGTTCATATTTGCCGTCTATATTTGCTCCGCTAACAGAACCTACATTATTAGAAACCGTTCTATCTTCGAAAAATAACGCAATGTACGAGACATCCATTGTCATGTCTTTTAGACCATATCCCAGGCCAAATGTAATGCCATGTCTGTCTGCATCAGGTAGCGCAGTATCAAAAGTTGACGTGGGGACAGGGGTCTCTTCAAAAAGGTACCCGCATCTCAACGTTAACTTATCGGTTGCTTTATAATCTACCCCAATTGCATAGCTAAGTACATCTTCCCAGTCCTTTGAGCTGGGATTATCTGCATTCAAAACCGCAAGCCTTGTAGCATTGGCCTCGTCCTCAAATTCCACAAAGTCCTGCACTACGCTTGACCAACCTGTCCATTCCACATCCAACTCTAAGGTCAATTTATCATTGGCCTTATATGCATATCCCGCAGCAACGCTCTGCGGTACAGTCAAATCAGATTTAACATTAGTGGCATAAGATGAGCCGAAAAGGCCTGCGGTGGGTCCTACCCCTAAGCCAGTCATAGAAAGCGTACCTTTGTAAGTAAGGTCTGTCTCGCTTTTATATGAAACACCAAAAGTATGTTGCTCTGAGTACTTATATATTATTCCTAGGTCATAGCCCCATCCCTCATCATCGCCTTTTAAATTAAAATCGCCATCGGATTCTGTAACTCCTGGAAAACCTAATGAAGCATTGGTAGCAGTAACATTTACTTTTTTATATTTATTTATATCGCTCATCATATAGTTTATTCCGAAACCGACTGACAGGCTATCGCTTACCTTATATGCGACAACAGGGTTTATATTATTAAATTCCACATCTGATTCCGTGGAAACATATCTTGCAAAGCTATCATCTGCCCAATCAGTGCCAAGCCCATAAGGAACAGTCGCTCCTAAGCCAAAAGAAAACTTTTTCAAACCGAAATCATCAACAAGGAAAAAATGAGGTATAAAAAAACTCTGTCCTTGCATATCTACCTCTACCCCGCCTGTTGTCGTACATTTCGCCTTGGGAGATTCTAGTGTATACCCCAGCGTAACATACGAACCATCCAAATAGGCAATGGCAGCAGGATTAAGATGGACTGCGGCAGGATCGTCTGTCTGCGCCACATTAGCACTACCTCTACCCATACCTTTGGCGCTTACCACTTCATTCCTAAAACCTCCTGCGCCAATCCCAAGCGCTGGTTCACAACAAAGCATAGCCAAAATAAAAAATGAAACTAGGGTGACTAGAGATGTTTTATACATCTTATCTCCTCCCTTTCTCTTCGTTTTCTCTTATCCATTTTTTTATGGAGTCTTTTCTTATCCTCCAGCTTACGCCTATTTTAAAGGCTGGGATCTTGCCGTTTTTGACATGTTTATATACAGTCATGGGATGCAGATTCAGGTATTCGGCAATATCTTTAATTGTTAAGACAGCTCTTGATTTAGCCACGATATACTTCCTTATACACTGTTAAGTAGAAGCATAAGGAAGTATAATGATTTTAATTGATTTGTCAAGGAAGGCTAAGGGCAGTATCTATTATGTCTATATAGGGGGTTCTATGCTAATAATGCTTCGAGATGAGAATGCGTTGAGTTTGCAAGGGCGAATAGATTATAACCGCCCTCAAGGACTGAGAGGATCCTGTTTTTAGAATAGCGCGCTGCTATATCTTTTAAGATATTGGTCATTTCATAATACCCCTGTTCCGTAAGGTTTAAGGAAGATAAGGGGTCATCTTTGTGCCCGTCAAATCCAGCAGATATCAATACAAACTCTGGCTTAAAATCTTCAACTCTTGGCATAATAATTTCGTGAAACGCCTTTATATGGTCACTATCGCTACTACCGGCTTGCATAGGAACGTTTAAGTTGAAACCTTTGGCCTTGCCTTTGCCTGTCGATTCCCCTGACCCTGTGCCTGGATAATGCGGATATTGATGTAGGCTAATATAAAAAACATCGGCCTCTTCATAAAAGACCTCTTCTGTCCCGTTTCCGTGATGAACATCCCAATCAATAATTAATATGCGTCTTAGCTTGTGTCTCTTTTGTATATATCTCGCGCCTATGGCTATGTTGTTAAATAAGCAAAAGCCCATTGCCTGTGAAGGCCTTGCGTGATGGCCTGGAGGCCTAACCATACAAAACGCATTATCAAGGTCACCCTTAAATATGAGATCTATTCCCTTTATGACCGCCCCAACAGCAAAAAGAGCTGCTTCAAAAGAATTTATAGAGACGACAGTGTCAGGGTCCAGATTAAAACCGCCTTTTTTACATGTCTCGTTTATGCCTAAAACATAACTCCTGGGATGCACAAGCGCGATATCCTCTATGGAAGCTGCATCTGGTTGTATAAATTTAAGCTTATTAATAAGACCTGTCTTTTGTAATTTTCTCAGGATTGACTGTAATCTGGAAGCGCGTTCTGGATGGTGGGACCCTGTATCATGCTTTAAATAAATTGGGTGATAAAGTAGCGCCGTGGTCATTATCAATGTTCAAGGCTTGGCCTTGAACATTACTCCCTTTCTGTCCTTCGGACCTCCTTTATGAATTCCTCCATTAATTCCATGTTCTTTTTCCCCGGGCTTGATTCTATACCACTTGAAACGTCTACGCCATAAGGCTTTACTTCTTTTATTATATCGTAAACGTTGTCGGGGTTAATGCCTCCGGATATTATAAGGCGCCTGCCATACTCCTTTGCCAAAAGCGCGAGGCTCCTGTCAAAACCTTTGCCTGTCCCGCCATATACATTACTGATGTATGTATCCAGCAGGATGGCATCTGCAGGGCATTCCTCGATCGAGCGAAGGCTTTCCTTGTCCTTAATCCTGATGGCCTTTACGAGCTTAACGCCTTTAAACCTTAAACCTTTGAACCTTAAACAATACTTAACATCTTCATCCCCATGTAGCTGGACGACATTTAGACCGCATCTCTCCACGCATTCCTCAATGAACCTCAAGTCCTCATTAACAAAAATACCTACTGATGCTATAAAAGGAGGTATGGTTTTTATTATACTCTCGGCGTTTTCTACACTAATATACCGGGGGCTTTCTTTAAAAAACACAAAGCCAAGCGCATCAGGCTCTGCTAAAATCGCCTTTTCAGCATCCACTGATGAAGCAATGCCGCAAAATTTTACCCTAACCCTTATCATCACTTACTCTCCCCTGTTATCTCTTTTACTTTTTCGCCAATATCCTCTGCCGTTAAAAACGCACCTCCTATCAAGACCGCGTTCACGCCTATCTTTCTAAGCCTTGAGATGTCTTTATTATTTTTTATACCGCTTTCGCTCACCGTTATTATTTGATCCGGTATTTTAGAAATCAGCTTGAACGTCTTGGCAAGGTCTACCGCGAATGTATCGAGATCTCTATTGTTGATGCCTATTATTTTTGCATCAGCGAGCAGGGCATTCTCTAAATCCTTTTCGTCATGAATCTCCACCAGGGAATCCATGCCTATCCTTCTGGCCAGATGTATAAAGCCCTTTATCTTCTCTTTACTTAGGATCCTGGCAATCAAAAGGATTGCGTCTGCGCCAAAATAGCGAGACTCATAGACCTGGTATTCGTCTATAATAAAATCCTTTCTAAGAACAGGGAGATTTACAGTACGCCTCACCTCGCTTATATGCGATATATCTCCTCCAAAAAATTTCTTGTCTGTAAGAATCGATATCGCCCTGGCGCCATTTTTTGCATATAGCTCAGCGAGATGAGCAACATCAAGTTTTGTGAAAAAATCTTCCTTTTGCGAGGGGGATTTCTTTTTTATTTCGGCAATAAGGTTTATGCGGCCCCTTGCTGAAATAGCCTCGCTAAAAGACCTTGCGCCCTTAAGAAGACGCCTTGAATCAACAAAATGCGTTATTGGCCTTTTAAGCTTTAAGCCCTCGACCTCTTTCTTCTTCAAGTTAACCATTCTTTTTAAAAAATTCTTCATCCTTCAGCCTTCCGGAGGTCAAACCAGGTCATTTTATTTATTAGTAAACTCTATTAATCTCTCTAATTTCCCCATGGCTTTCCCTGATTCTATGGATTCCTTTGCTTTTTTTACGCCTTCTTTAAAATCTGAAGCCATGCCGCCTGCAACGAGCGCGCTAGAGGCATTTATCAATACGATATCCTGCCTTGGCCCTTTTGCGTCTTTAAGCACACTCCTGATAATCTTGACATTCTCTCCGCTAGAGCCGCCTTTTACATCCTTAAGCTCTGCATTTTTTATTCCAAAATCGCTGGGCTCCACATAAAAGGTTCTAACCTTTTTGTTTTTTAACTCTGATATTTTAGTCTTGCCTGTAATGGTGATTTCATCAAGGCCATCAAGGCCATGAACCACAAACGCCATTTTTGTCCCAAGATTATTCAACACATTTGCGATCAGCTCTGTCAGGTCCTCACGATAAACCCCCAGCACCTGACATGTGGCGTTCGCTGGATTAGTAAGCGGCCCCAATATGTTAAATATGGTCCTGATGCCTATTTCTCTCCGAGGACCTATTGCATGTTTCATCGCCCCGTGAAAAAGAGGGGCAAACAGGAAGCCTATTCCTATTTCTTCAATGCATTCCTTAACCTTATCGGGTGAGACCTCGATGTTTACGCCAAGCGCCTTTATAACATCTGCGCTCCCGCACTGGCTTGAAACGCCCTTGTTGCCGTGTTTGGCTACTTTCAGGCCAGCTCCGCTAACAACAAAAGCCGATGCTGTTGAGACATTAAAGGTGTTTGTGCCGCTTCCTCCTGTGCCGCATGTATCTATTATGGTTTCACGCTCCATGCCTATATTTACTGCCTTTTCACGCATAACCATTGCAGCGCCAGTAATCTCCTCCACTGTCTCGCCCTTTAATCTCAATGCTGTAATAAAGCTCCCTATCTGAGCGGCCGTTGCGTTGCCTGTCATTATCTCGTCCATGCATGCGACCATTTCTTCCCTCTTCAACGCAAAACCTTCTACTACCCTGCCGATAGATTCCTTAATCATAATAACCCCACTATTACTGCCTCACAAATCAATAAAATTCTTTAACAAGTTTTTTCCCTGCTGAGTCAGTATAGACTCGGGATGAAACTGCACGCCCCATACAGAAAATTTCTTATGCTTCAATGCCATGATTTCATTGTCTTTTGTCCATGCTGAAATTTGAAGCGCACCGGGCAACGACTTTCTCTCCACTATCAGAGAATGATATCTGGTCGCCTCAAAAGGCATGAGAATACCTTTAAAAATACCACGCTTTGCATGATAAATCACGGAGGTTTTGCCATGCATTAATTTAGAGGCGGATATTATCTTGCCGCCAAATACCTCTGCTATACATTGGTGCCCTAAACACACGCCAAGGATAGGGATCTCGCCGCTAAACCTCTTTACTGCTTCGTTGGAAATCCCTGCGTCTTGAGGTCTGCCTGGCCCGGGAGATATAACAATATGGGTGGGTTTCAGCTTTTCTATATCACCCAAGGTTATTTTATTATTCCTGTGCACGACTAATTGCTCGCCTAATTCAGACAAATATTGAACAAGGTTATACGTAAAAGAGTCGTAATTATCAATCATGAGAATCATAAAAAACCTTCCTCGGCAACCTCAATAGCCTTTATCATTGCCTTTGCCTTATTAACGGTCTCCTGATATTCTCTTGAAGGAATCGAATCAGCTACAATGCCAGCCCCTGCCTGTATAAACGCCTTGTCGCCCTTTACAAGTATAGTCCTTATGTTAATGCATGTATCCATGTTGCCGGAGAAACTAAAATAGCCTACTGCGCCAGCATAAGGCCCGCGTTTTGTATTTTCTAATTCGTCTATTATCTCCATGGCGCGTATCTTGGGAGCGCCTGCGACTGTGCCTGCAGGGAACGCTGCCTTTAAAACATCGTACGCGTTCTTGTCTTTAGCCAAACGCCCCACGCAATTACTTACAATATGCATAACATGGGAATATTTTTCTATAAACATAAAGTCGGACACCTTCACGCTGCCTGGCTTAGAAACCCTGCCGATATCATTTCTCCCCAGATCCACCAGCATCACATGTTCTGCCCTTTCTTTTACATCTTGCAAGAGCTCTTTTTCAAGTATTTTATCCTCCTTCTCGTCTTTGCCCCTTGGCCTTGTTCCTGCTATAGGCCTTGTCTCGACCTTATCGTTTTCGCACCGCACAAGAAGCTCTGGCGAAGATCCGATCATTTTTATGTTTCCAAAATTTAAATAATACATATACGGCGAAGGATTCAACGACCTCAATGCCCGATATACATCCAATGGGTCACAGTTTAATGTCGTGCTGAACCTCTGCGAAAGCACTGCCTGTATAATATCGCCTGATCTTATATATTTCTTTGCCTTCTTTACAGAATTCTCAAATCCACGTCTTGTAAAATTCGATTCTATTTTATGCGCCTTTTTTTTCTTTGCTCCAGTTAGCTGCCTTTTAGGCGGCTTATTCAAACTTTCTATTATACTGTCTATCTTCTTTATTGCCTCTTCATGCACCCCTTGGCGACTATCTACATAAGCATTTACCACGACCTTTATCTTGTGCGTTGAATGGTCAAAAATTATATGGCTATCCGCCATCATAAAAATACAATCCGCTACTTTCAAATCATCTGTATTCTCGTCGGGCAAGTCTTCAAAGGCCCTGACCATATCATATCCCATATAGCCTACCAGTCCTCCTGAAAATCTAGGCAACCCCCTTACGCGGGCCGCCTTAAAACCATCCATGATCTTCGCGATCTCTTTCAACGGTGAATCTGTAAAAAATATCTTCCTTTTGCCGCTTTTTATTAGCTCAACGCTATTGCATTTGGCTCTAAAAATGATTGACGGCTCTATCCCTATAAAAGAGAACCTGGCCATCTTTTCCTCGCCTTCTACAGATTCCAACAAATAAGAATGATTACTCTTTACCTTGAGGTAGCTAGAGACAGGGGTTAGCAGATCCGCGAGTATTTCCCGGTACACAGGTATAACATTGAATCTCTTTGCCAGGCGAACGAATTCTTTTTTGGACGGATAATGCATATACGCTCATCCTAACTTGACACTTTAGTCATCGAAGATTTATCAAGTTAAGGTGTTATTTTTCTATAAAAACAGCTTCTGTTCCCTGTATGACACGCAACGCCCTTCTGCCTAACCTTTATAAGAATCGCATCCATGTCGCAATCATAATAAATCTCTTTTACAAACTGAAAATTTCCTGATGTCTCGCCTTTTATCCAGTATTTCTTCCTGGAGCGCGACCAAAAACAAGTCTTACCTGATGCCAAGGTCCTTCTAATAGACATGCTATTCATATAAGCCAGCATTAAAACTTCCTCGGTTTTATAATCCTGAACTATAACCGGGATCAGACCTTTTTTATCAAACATCAAGTTTTTAATCTCAAACTTGATGTTTTGTGTTTTGCGTCTTTTACTTTTCACAATCTCACCTCTACTCCTTTGCCCCTCAGATACTCTTTTGTCTTTTTTACCGGGTATTCCCTGAAATGAAAGATAGACGCAGCGAGCGCCGCATCTGCCTTTCCCTGCGTCAAGACTGCATATAAATGTTCCGGTTTTCCTGCGCCGCCAGAAGCTATGATAGGGATACTTAGATTTTCTGAAAAGGCCCTTGTGAGCTCTATGTCATACCCGTCCTTTGTGCCATCCATATCCATACTTGTAAGCAATATCTCGCCTGCGCCAAGGCCTTCGACATCCTTGCCCCACTCAAGCGCATCAATCCCTGTAGGCGTCCTGCCGCCATTGATATATACCTCCCATTTAAGCTTCTCGCTTGATCCGCAACGCTTGGCATCTATAGCTACAACTATGCACTGACTACCAAATTTCTCTGCTGCCTTTTTCACAATACCTGGATCTTTTACTGCAGCTGTATTAATAGAGACCTTGTCTGTCCCTGCATTTAAGAGATCTCTTATGTCATCAAGATTCCTTATGCCTCCTCCGACTGTCAAAGGCATAAACACAGTCTCAGCAGTCCTTCTTACAACATCCAGCATAGTCTGTCTTTTCTCAAAACTGGCTGTAATATCCAAAAAGACAACCTCATCTGCGCATTCCTTATCATAAGCCTGAGCAACCTCTACAGGATCTCCTGCATCCTTAAGGTTTAAAAATTTAATGCCTTTTACGACCCTGCCATTTTTAACATCAAGACAAGGTATAATACGCTTGGTCAACATAACATCCAATCCCTACGCTGCTGCCTTTATCGCCTCTTCCAGGCCTATCTTGCCTTCATAAAGCGCGCGGCCGATTATAATACCTTCTAAATTCTTACTTCCAATCTCCTTTAATCGCCTTATATCTTCCAAGGTTGAAATTCCGCCAGAAGCTATTACAGAAACATCTACGTCATCGAGTATTTCTTTTATTTTTTCTATATTTGGGCCTTCCAACATGCCATCCTTGCTAATATCAGTAAGCACAATGGTCTTCACTCCTATTTCTTGCATCTTTTTCGCTGCAACATCAGGCGATAGGTCACAACTTTCTATCCAACCGCCTGTTTTCGTTATATAAACATCCCTGTTCTTTCTTGCGAAATCTATACCGATGGCTATTTTTTTTCCAAACCTTGCAATCAAACCTTCCGCAGACTTAGTATCTTCAAAGGCCTTTGTCCCAAGCACAAGGCGCTCCGCCCCCTGTTCTACAAAATATTCTATGTCCTTATTATCCCGCAACCCGCCTCCGACCTCGCACGCTATGTCAACTTCGTTTATAATGCGGGTTATAAGCTCTTTATTTTTTACTTCACCGTATCTTGCGCCATCCAGGTCTACTATATGTAGAAAAGAAGCCCCTTTTTCCTTCCACCTTATAGCTGTCTCAAGAGGGTCATCTGAATAAGATGTTTCTTTATTAAAATCTCCCTGATAGAGCCTTACAACCCTTCCCTGAATTATATCAATAGCAGGCATAACTATCATAAACTGGAATCCGACCGGGACATAAACGCTGAATAGCGCCGGGTTCTTATAAATCTACGAAATTTTTAACTATCTTCAGACCAATACTCTGGCTTTTTTCTGGATGAAACTGAAAGGCAGACATATTATCTTTGTGTATTCCAGAGGTAAAGACATGATTATGTTCTGTTTTACAAAGAACTACCTGCCTATCTTCAGGCTCTACATAATAGGAGTGCACAAAATACATATAACTCTCATCTGGGATGCCCGTTAAGACTCCAGCCTTTAATTTTTGAGAGTTGATCTTTATCTTATTCCACCCCATATGCGGAATCTTTATTCCATTGGATTCCTTAAACCTTCTGACCCTTCCTTTTAAAACATTCAAGCCCTTTATGTTTCCGCCCTCTTCGCTTTCTGAAAACAAAAGCTGAAGCCCAAGGCATATGCCTAAAAACGGCTTGCCGCTTTTAATGAACTCTATAATACTACCCGCCAAATCCCTTTTTTCTAACTCCTCCATTGCCTTACTAAACGCTCCCACTCCCGGCAGGATAACTTTATCCGATGCCAGGACATCTTTAAAAGATGAGCTTATCCTGACATTTGGATAAAACAATTCAAAGGCCTTTTGGACGCTCCTGAGATTGCCCATGCCGTAATCAATAATTGTAATCATAAGCGCCCCTTGGTGGAAGGAATGCCTTTTACTCGCGGGTCGACCTGAGTCGCTTCATCCAAGGCCTTAGCCGTAGCCTTAAAGATTGCCTCCAAGAGATGATGTGTATCAGGGCCAGAGGATAAAATGGAAATGTTCATTGTTATAGGAAATCTATTCTTAATGGCTTCGAAAAACTGACGCGCATATTCTAGATTATAGCCTTCGACATCTCTCGTCTCATGCGGCTTATTTGACCAATTAGAATTTATGAACGGGCGACCGCTTATATCTATTACAACGCGAACAAGCGCTTCGTCCATAGGGACAGTCTTTTCGCCGAAACGCCTAATTCCTTTCTTATCACCCAAAGCCTTTTCAAATGCCTGACCAAGACAAATTCCGATATCTTCGTTTGTGTGGTGGATATCTACGTCGAGGTCTCCTTTCGCCTTAATCTTTAAATCAAAAAGACCATGCTTAGAAAAAAGCGTGAGCATATGATCTAAGAAAGGGATGCCTGTTTTAATCTCAGAATCGCCTTTTCCGTCTATAGATAGTTCTAGCGCTATGCTTGTTTCCTTTGTTTTTCTCTGTATTCTTACCTTACGCTTCTTCATATCCACCCCTTAATTTCTGATCTGACCGGAGCCTAAAACAATATACTTGTAAGTGCAAAGCTCCTCAAGGGCCATTGGGCCTCGGGCGTGTATCTTATCCGTAGAGATGCCTATCTCTGCGCCAAAGCCAAATTGATAGCCATCTGTAAATCTGGTAGAGGCGTTCATGTATACACATGACGAATCTACCATGTTTAAAAACTGCTTAGCTGTTTTTTTATTTTTCGTAACTATCGCGTCTGAATGCCTTGATCCATATTTATTTATAAATCCAATAGCCTCATCCGCATTATTAACCACCTTTACTGCCAAGATTAAATCCAGATATTCTGCATACCAGTCCTCTTCCTTGGCAAGTTTTATTCCTTTTAATATCCTGCGCGTCTTTGGACAGCCGCGCAGCTCCACTCCTTTGCCTCTTAAAGCATGTCCCACCTTTGGCAAAAACTTGGATGCCACAGCCTTATGCACCAGTAATGTCTCTATGGCGTTGCAGACAGCGGGTCTTTCTACCTTTGCATTTAAAGCAATCTGAACAGCCTTTTTTAGATCCGCATCTTTGTCAACGTACAGGTGACATACGCCTTTATAATGCTTTATAACCGGAATAAGAGAGATGCTCGCAACATATTTTATTAGCCCCTCCCCTCCCCTCGGGATAACTAAATCTACATACTCAGGGGCCTTTAACAAAAACTCTATCGCTGTTCTTTCGGTCACATTAATCATGCTGACTGCTGCCCGTGGAATTCCAAACTTTTCAAGATCCCGGATAATCACCTCATGTATTGCCAGATTAGAATTAATAGCCTCGCTGCCACCACGCAACACGCATGCGTTTCCGGATTTAAGGCATAGCCCGGCGCAATCAGCTGTTACATTGGGCCTGGACTCATATATAATTCCAACAACGCCTATGGGCGTACGTACCTTTTTTATCAAAAGGCCATTCGGCCTTTTCCATTGGTTTATTATACACCCTGCCGGGTCCTTAAGGGCTGCAACCTTCACTAATCCATCTGCCATATCCTTGATGCGCTTGTCTGTAAGCTTAAGCCGTTCTATCATGGCGATTGAAAGGCCTTTTTCTCTACTAAGCGTGACATCCTTTGCGTTCTGTAAAAGTATATATCTCAAATTTTTCAAAAGCGAACGCGACATTGCAATAAGCGCCTTGTTTTTATCTCTGCTAGAAACACTTGCAATAACTCTGGAAGAATCCTTAGCGTCCTTTAAAATCTTTAAAATTTTATCCTTTAATGTCATGACATACCCTGCTCTCTATAAAATCGCCAGATTGTCTCTATGCACCACTTCCTGATAAAAACCCGATTCTATAATATTTTCTGCGTCCCTTGTCTTCATGCCTTTTATTTTGTTTAAATCCTTTGCGCTATAATTAGAAAGGCCTCTGGCAAATTCAACCCCATTGGCAGTAGCGATCAGGACAACATCCCCATATGAAAATCTGCCTTCCACAGCTTTTACGCCGCAGGCAAGCAAGCTCTTGTTCTTTTTCACCAATGCATCTTTTGCGCCATCATCTACAATAAGCTTACCCTGGTCCTTGGCATTATACGCGATCCATCTCTTGCGCGCATGCATCTTGTTCTTCTTCGGCACAAAAATCGTGCCTACATTTTCTCCTTTAAGGATATTTAAAATAACGTCTTTTCTGCGACCGTTTGCAATCACACAATATACGCCAGAAGACATGGCAATCTTACAGGATTCTAATTTTGTTTTCATTCCACCACGCGAGCATTCTTTGTCTGTACCGCAGGCTGCCCTTTCCACCCGAGAATCGATTTCTCTTACCATATCAACGCATGATTTTTTGCTATCTAGGCATAAACCGTCGACATCCGTAAGCATGATCAAGGCGTCTGCCCCTGTAAGATTTGCCACAAGGGCTGAAAGCATGTCATTGTCCCCAAACTTTATCTCATCCACTGCCACTGTATCGTTTTCATTGATGACAGGGACCGCCTTCTTGGCCAAGAGAGTATGAAGGGTATTCTCGGCATTCAGGTACCTGCGTCTTTCGCGCATGTCTTCCCATGTCAAAAGAATCTGAGCAGCATGTAAACCTCTCTTTTTAAAAAACTCTTCGTACATATTCATGAGGTAGCCTTGACCCAATGCAGCGCATGCTTGTTGTTCCGGCAGACTACGTGGCCTTTTTTTAAGGTTCAACAAATGCATCCCAGCCGCAATTGCACCTGAAGAAACCACTATTACCTCGCGCCCTTGCTCAAAAAGAACGGATATCTGCTTAACAAAACTTTTTATCCAATCCTTATCCAGAGCAAAGCCTTTTGAGATTAACACGCTAGTGCCCACCTTCACAACTATCCGCTTAACTCTTCTTAAATCTTCTCTGTGCATCACAATCGCCTCATGTCAAAATGTTCAAGTCTTGGCCTTGAGCATGTGTAAATATGGCCTTAAAGTTTTCTGTAAACTGCTTCCAACAGTTTCTTTATGCCCTCACCTGTAAGACAGGAAATAGGGTAAATAGTTTTCTTGCATCTTTTTCTAAAGCGGGTTAGGTTTTCAGACGCGTCCGGAATGTCCATTTTATTTGCCGCAAGGACTTGTGGTCTTTTTAAAAGCGCAGGATTATAGAGGCCTATTTCATTATTTATGGATCTTAAATCTTCAAGAGGGTTCCTTTCCTCTGTAGCAGCCATATCTACCATATGTATAAAGACCCTAGTCCTTTCGATGTGCCTTAAAAACTCATCCCCCAATCCTTTGCCTGAATGAGCGCCCTCTATTAACCCAGGTATATCACATATGACAAAGCTTCTCTCATCACTCAGTCTCACTAGCCCCAATATAGGGGTCTTTGTGGTAAAGGGGTAATTTGCTATCTTCGGCTTTGCATTTGAGATACGGGAAATTAAACTGGATTTCCCCACATTTGGGTAACCAATGATACCTACATCTGCGACTAATTTTAACTCTAAGACAATTTCCTTTTCTTCGCCGTCCTTCCCAGGAGTAGCGTCTCTCCGTCGCGAATTACCTTTTCCTCCTGGGCCACCCTTTACAATTACTACTGAACGGGCTTTCTCATTCAGGTCACAATACGTAATATCTTCGCATCTATCCTTTACCAAAGTGCCAACCGGGACCTTTATCACGCAATCCCTGCCGTCATGCCCCTTTTTGTTGTTACTGCTGGCATTGGATCCAGACTCTGCTTTAAAATGCTTACGAAAATAAAAATCTACAAGCGTTTGAGTATTACTATCCGCCTTCAGGATTATATTTCCGCCTTTTCCTCCATCGCCTCCGTCCGGCCTTTTGTACCGCTGAAACCTGCCTTTGGAAAAACTATGACATCCGTCTCCGCCGTCCCCTGCCTTAACAAAGATTTGTGCATGGTCTATGAACATTTGGCCCGCTATAAGGTCTTGAGATCTACACTATGCTAATTTTTCGGGAGTTTACAAATTTTACCACGCCTTCTTTTAGCGCAAACAAAGTCCTGTCTCTACCCATGCCTACGCCAGCTCCCGGGAAAAACTTAGTACCCTTTTGCCTGACAATGATGCTGCCAGCTTTGACGAACTGGCCTCCAAAGCGCTTAACGCCAAGACGTTGCGAATTACTGTCCTTGCCGTTTTTAGAACTTCCCTGTGATTTAGTATGTGCCATATAATATACCTCCGTTAATAACTATCCTATGCGACTATCTCTTTCACTTTCAGAACCGTATAATTCTGCCTGTGCCCGATTTTCTTTTTGGAGCTTCCGTGTCTTCTTCTGTACTTAAAAGAGATTGTCTTTGGGCCACGCTTTTCACCTATAACCTCACAAACAATAGACGCCCCTTTTAAATAGGGCTTGCCTATCGATGTTTCTTTTTTATCAGAAACGAAAAGCACCTTACTCAGCTTTGTTTCTTTCCCCTCTTTTAGGCCAAGAGTTTCGACTTCCAAAAGATCCCCTTTTGACACCTTGTATTGCTTTGCCCCTGTTTCAACTATTGCGTACACCTCAAACCTCCTCTTTTTATGTTTTTGAAACGAAAGATAGTATTTTATACTAGCGCCCCTATTATGTCAATATATCAATCCAAATCCCAGCCCTAACTTGACACATGAAATTGATCCATCCGCCAGAGGCGGATTATTCGCCTGCGGCGAATAACTTTTGTCATTGACTGATTTGTCGAGATAATCATGTCAAGAAAACACATTACTGCTTCGCTACTTCTGAATGCGAAACCTTTCAACATGCATATCCGGTTCTGCTATAATAACAATCTTGGCTCTGTGGTGTTCAGATTCAAGCCTGGTTATTGAAGGCCTGCCTTCGTTCAAGAGATAGTTCGCTACATTAGGGTGGACATACGAACAAATCTCTTTTATTCGAGTCCGCTCCATCTCTTTTTTTATGGCTCGCAATACTTCTATGGCCATCGTGGTAACTGACTTTACCGAACCCCTTCCACTACAATACGGACAATCTTGATAAGAGACCTTTTTAACGCCTTTTCGTACGCGTTGCCTTGTCATCTCAACTATGCCAAATTCTGACATCTTGAGTATACTAATCTTTGCCTTATCTCTTCTTACTGATGTCAACAATATATTGTAAATTTCACGTCTATGCCTTTCGCGAACCATGTCAATAAAATCTATTACGACAATACCCCCGACATCCCTCAGGCGTATTTGCATGGCAATCTCGACCGCAGCCTCTGAATTCACTTTAAGCGCTGTATCTTCCATGTGTTTTCTGCTAAAAGAACCGCTATTTACATCTATGGCAATAAGGCCTTCTGTCTCCTCTATAAAAATATACCCTCCGCACTTAAGCCCTATCTTCTTTCTGTAAAGACTCTCTATTCCTTTCTCGATCCCCCGAGAATCAAAAAGAGATGTCCTCTCTCTGTAGAGCATAAGTTTTCCCTTCATCGTAGGCATAAGGGCATTTGCAAAGTGCCGTAATTTTTTGTATTCCTCTCTATTGTCCACCAATACTCTATTTATATCTTCGCTGAATATGTCCCGTAAAATCCTGAACGTAAGGCCACGTTCCTCATGTATAAGGCAAGGCGGCTTGGCTTTAGCGCTATCCCGCCTTATCTTATGCCAGAGTGCGAGCAGATACTTAGCCTCACGCCTAAAATCTCTTTCGCTCTTGCCTACGCCTGCCGTCCGCACAATAAGCCCCATCTTAAAAGTGGGTGCTACCTTTTTCAGAATCTTATGTAATCTATCGCGTTCTTTCCGGTCAGTAATCTTCTTAGAAACCCCGATATGGTTGTCAAAAGGCATAAAAACAATAAATCTGCCCGGTAGGCCTATATGCGTAGTAAGGCGCGGGCCCTTGTTCCCCATAGGTTCTTTTATTACCTGGACCAAGACCTCTTGTTTATCTCGCACAAGCTTATTTATATCAGAAGGCCTTGGTCTAAATGTCCGTCTTGCAGGCGGTTTGTTCCCATTTTCCAGCAAATCAAAATCACTTGAAGGCAGCAACATATCAGAAACGTATAAAAATCCGTTCTTTGGGTAACCTATGTCTACAAATGCCGCGCCTATGCCAGTTATGACCGACTTAACTACACCCTTGCAAATATTACCGACAAGGGTCGCCTCGGATGGCCTTTCTATGTAATATTCTTGTAGGACGCCGCCTTCCAAAACCGCGACCCTTTTTTCCTGCGATTCAACGTTTATCAAAATCTCTTTTTGCATTCTAACACCCTGATTCCTTCTGGCAGTTTTTCGTTTATCCTCTGTTTAAATTCTTCGGGAGTGATCTCCTGATTCATTGTAAAGACTGCTTCTTCACTTTCACTCTCCATGCCTAACTTCAGCGCCCTTTTATAACTTATCTTGTAATGAGGCGTGTACCCTTCGCTCAGCGCAACTGGAACATGAGACCTTCTTATAGCCCTTTGAAAAAGCCTCACGATATCTAGATGCGAAATATATCTCAATATCCCTTTCTTGCAAAATGTTGTTTCTAATCTTGTCTTGTGCATCCCTGCTATCAAAAATGTAAACGCAGCGCCTTGCAGTTCTGACAGACCACACTACTTGACTTTGCTCAGGACAGGCCCTTCGACTTTTCTCAGGACAGGCAAGATGCTGCGGTTATGTTTTGCAACATATAGTCATTCTTACTGCTTTGCGGTAGTCGTAATCATGGATCCTGACTTAACAATATTGACAGTTACAAAAAACATCAAATCTGTAGTGTCGACTGTCTTCTCTTTTTTCTTGAACAATAAACCCAGAATCGGTATTTCTCCCAACAGAGGCACCTTAACTATCGTATCTATTATATTCTCTTTGATAAGGCCTCCTATGACTATGGTCTCTCCGTCTTTTACCATTACCTCTGTTGATGCCTTGCGCGTACTAAACCTGGGCACCTGGAGATTTGAGATAGTGTCCCATGTCAAAAAAGACGAAACTTCAGGCTCTAACTTAACCGCAATATACCCCTCTGGATTTATCTGTGGCGTTACTAAAAGCGTAATACCCAGTTCTTTTTCCTGGTAACCTGTTACTTCCATCTGGCCGGTAGTATCATTTCTCTCATAAAGCGGAATATTAAAAGTGGTCGCCACCACTATCCTTGCCTCTTTATTATCCAAGGTCGTAATTCTCGGGTTAGAGATTATCTTTGTATCTGTCCTTGACTTCAATATCTCAAGCACTGCCTGAAAAGAACTAAAATCAAGGGTGCCCAAAGTAAAATTGGCAGGGATGGCCGTGGGAAACCCAGCTGTACTAAGCGTGCCTACTGGTGGATCACCACTCGCACCGGCTTCAGAATCGCCGTTAGGAAACCACTGGCCGCCTGTACTTTTTTTGTCAAAAGGAAATGTGGTAGGCCTCCTTGCCATCGAAGCAGTTACCTGCGTTGTCCAGTTGACTCCGATCTTATCGTCATCGTCAAGCGTTGTCTCTATTATCTTGGCCTCTATGTTCACCTGCTGAGTCCTTGTATCAATCTTATCTATAACATTTTTTATCTTATATATATTAGTCGGGATATCAGTTACAATTACCAGATTCGCTCTATCGTCATATTTAATACTTCCTCTGTCGCTCAGCATCTCTTGTATAGCTGTTGGGACTTCCTTTGCATCCGCATAATTAAGAGAAAAAACTTCGGTAATGAGTTCTTCTTTTGCCAAATTCTCAGTGGTGGTAACACGGATAATATTTCCATCTCGCTCATATGAATACCCGTAAGTCCTCAGTATGACGTCCAATGCCTTGTTCCACGGCACGTCTGTCAGTCTTATAGTCACAGGACCCGCAACATCCTTGCCTGCAACAATATTTATG
>JBHPFI010000032.1:0-20122 GCA_042572045.1 Candidatus Omnitrophota bacterium | reverse complement strand
GTATAGCTCGCCGCCTGAGACAATATCCAAACCTGCGCCTTTTTTAACAAGCGCCTTTAATATCGAAAGGCTTGAATTCGCCTTTACTGAATAGCAAATAAGAGGTTTTACGCTTCTAAAGGCATCCTGCAGTTTTCTATAGTGGTCCAGGAATGTCTTGCGGCTATATACGTAAAGAGGCGTGCCGTATTTTTTGGCAAGCTTGGCTATACTTACTGACTCGCAATATAATTCACTGCGCCTGTATTTAAAGTCGTGCATTTTATGTTCTATCCTTTCAAGGCCTGTTAATTGATCTCTTGGATTCTACAGAAACTTTGGGATCAAATAACTTAACTATCTCTTTTTTTATAAACTTATCACAGAATTGTTTTAATCTATCCTCAGGTAAACTCTTTATTTCGATTTTGTTATCCAGAGAGTATTGAACCAGTTCTCCTACGATAGTATGCGCCTTTGCAAAAGGTACTTTTTTGTCAACAAGATAATAAATCAAATCCGTAGCATATAATGATTCATCTTTTAGATGTTCCTTTATTTTAGGCTCGTTAAATTCAAGTGTCTCTATCGGACCCTTTAATACCTTCAATTCCTTAGCAACTATTTCAAAAGAATCAAACAATGGCTCTTTATCGAGTTGCATGTCTCTATTATAAGTTAAAGGAAGACCTTTCATCATTGTTAAAACACTCATTAGATTACCATACAACCTGCCTGCATTGCCTCTTATCAATTCTAATACATCAGGATTTTTCTTCTGGGGCATAAGAGAACTACCCGTACAAAAAGACTCATCTATTTCCACAAAATCAAATTCTTTAGTTGACCATATAATCAAATCTTCCGCTAATCTGGATAAATGCATGCCAACGATAGACAGCGCACTAATAATCTCAATCACAAAGTCTCTACTGCTTACTGAATCAATGGAATTGGTTGTTGCTTCAACGTTAAATGTCTTGTCAAAATCTTTTAGTTCCTTTATGTGTTCCTTTGCTTTAGCACTATAGTTACTTATAGATATCGGCGTTCCGGCTAAAGCACCAGCACCCAGAGTTATCTTCAAATTTTCATTAATATAATCCAATCTTTTATTGTCTCTCGTAAGCATATCTACATAGGCTTGAAGATAATCTTTCAGATAAACCGGTTGCGCATGCTGCAGGTGCGTAAAACCAGGTATAATAATATCTTTATTTTTTTGGATTAACCCCGCTATTGCTCTTTTTAATTCCGCAATATCTACTTTTAATTTAAGTATAGTCATCTTGCAATACATCTTCGTTGCAAAGACCACCTGGTCGTTTCTACTTCTTGCTGTATGCAATTTTAATGCCAAATCACTTACCTTCTTCTGTAATTCATTTTGAATATACGTATGTATGTCTTCATATTTTTCCGATGGTTTGAAATCAGGATTTTCAAACATACCATAAATAGAGTCTAATGCCTCATTTAGTTCAAATGCCTCTCCAGAGGTCAAATAGCCACTTTTTTTCAATATGCCTACATGGATCATTGAACCTAGTATATCGTATTTGGCAATTTTATAGTCAAAGTGAATTGATTTGGTAAAGTCCTCTACCAATAGATCAGTTTTTTTCTTAAATCTCCCGCCCCATAATTTATTTTTCATAAAAACTCCTTACTTCTTATAAGGCATTCCCCATACCTTGATGAATCCCTCTGCTACAGACCTGTCAAACTTGTCGCCTGCTTCATACGTTGCCATCTCCTTTTTATAAAGAGAATGATGGGATTTTCTTCCTACAACAGTTGCCGCGCCTTTTAATAGCTTTACCTTCACAACGCCTGTTACGTTCTTCTGCGTTTCGTTTATAAAGGCGTCCATGGATTTCTTCAATTGCGTAAACCATAATCCATAATAAATAAGCTCTGCGTATTTTAACGAGATAACCTCTTTAAAATGCAGAAGTTCTCTATCGAGCACCAGGTTCTCAAGGCCTTTATGGGCATTGTGCAAAATCCACGCACCGGGCGCCTCATATATCTCTCTTGACTTAATCCCGACAAGCCTGTTCTCCACAAGGTCAGTCCTTCCTATAGAGTTCTTGCCCCCGAGCGTATTCAGCCTCGTTATGAGTTCCACTGGAGAATGTTTCTTACCATTGATCTTTACAGGGCATCCGTTTTTAAACTCGATATCTACGTACGTCGGCTTGTTCGGGGCCTTTTTTACCTCCACGCTCATCTTGTACGCGTCCTTAGGCGGTTCATTCCACGGGTCTTCAAGCATGCCGCACTCTATGCTTATTCCCCATATGTTCTGGTCCAGGCTATAAGGGCTTTTCTTTGTCACATCTATATCTATGCCATTGTTCTTGGCATATTCTATCTCTTCCTCTCTTGAGGACATATTCCATTCCCTTAGAGGCGCGATTATTTTCAGCCAAGGCGCAAGCGCCATCACAGTTACTTCAAATCTTACCTGGTCGTTTCCTTTTCCTGTGCAGCCGTGCGCCACAAAACCAGCATTTTCTCTTCTGGCAACTTCTACAAGGGCCTTGGCTATGATAGGCCTTGATAGGGCTGTTGCCAAAAGATACTTTGATTCATACACCGCGCCTGCTTTCAATGACAGGAAAACAAAATCTGTGGCGAATTCCTTTTTTAAATCCTGGACAATGACCTTTGAGGCTCCTGCAGAAAGCGCCCTCTTTTTTAATCTGTCAAAATTACCGCCTTGGCCTACGTCAGCCATATAGGCAATAACATCATACCCCTTGTCGCTAAGCCACCTCACTGCAACCGAAGTATCTAACCCGCCTGAATACGCAAGTACTACTTTTTTATCTTTTTTCATAACTTATCCCTTTTCTCCCAACAGCTTAACTAATATCGCCTTCTGTAGATGCAGCCTGTTTTCTGCCTGGTCAATTACTATAGACTGCTCACTATCCAAGACCTTATCCGTAATCTCTTCTCCCCTGTGAGCAGGCAAACAATGCATTACTACTGTATCCTTTTTTGCCAGAGCCAATATTTTAGAGTTTACCTGAAATTTCTTAAAGATCTTTAACCTCTTCTTGTGTTCTTTTTCATGTCCCATGCTTGCCCACACATCAGTATAAATAATATCTGTGTTTTTTACAGCATCTTCAGCTGAGCTGAACAGCGTTACAATATCGGCCGCGTCTTTCAATACCTTTTTATCAGGCTCATAACCCTTAGGGCACGCTACGTTGACCTTGACTCCTAGCTTACTGCATCCATACAAAAGAGAATTAAGCACATTGTTGCCATCACCTATAAAAGTCAGGGTAATGCCTTTTAACCCTCTTTTCTCTTTTATGGTAAACAAATCGCTCAATGCCTGACAGGGATGCAATAGATCTGTCAGGCCGTTTATTACAGGAACAGAAGAATATTGCGCCATCTCACAAAGCCTAGCATGCAAAAATGTCCTGACTACAATACAATCAAGATATCTGGAAAGTACCATTGAGGCGTCTTTAACAGCCTCTCTTTTTCCAAGTTCGACCTCACCTGTGCCAAGATAAATCGTGCTGCCGCCAAGCTCAGACATACCGACCTCAAACGACACCCTTGTCCTGTTGGACGGCTTTTCAAACACAAGCCCCAACGTCTTGTTCTCGAGCGGCATCTCGTGCGTTTTTCTGTTAAGCTTAAGTCTCGATGCCAGATTAAAAAGTTCGTTAATCTCAGCGTTGGTCAAATCTTTTATTGTTATTAAATCTTTATTCATAAATCCTACCCTCGCTTATCCCATGACCTCATCTAAAATATCAATAGCCTGATCTATCTGTTTCTTATTTACTATCATGCCAGGCATGAGTCTCAATGCATTGCCATGCGCGCAGTTAATCAAAAGTCTTCTTTTAAAACAACCATCCACGATATCCTTGCCTTCAATACTAAGCTCTATGCCTATCATAAGGCCTTTGCCTCTTATTTCCTTTATAATAGACTTTTTAGCCTTTAAGTCGTTAAGCCTCTGGACAAGATACGCGCCCATCTTGTGTGTATTCAAAAGAAGCCCTTCCTTTTTAATCGCCTCAAAAACAGCAAGCGCCGCGCTGCAGGCAACAGGGCTTCCGCCAAAAGTAGAAGCGTGCATGCCGGGTTTTAACACATCCTCAAATTTCTTAGAAGCGGCCATCGCGCCTATAGGGATCCCACCTCCAAGAGATTTTGCAAGAGTCATAACATCAGGCGCAGCCCCATAATGTTCAAAACAAAACATCTTACCGGTCCTGCCCATTCCCGTCTGCACCTCATCAAAAATCAAGACCAGGTCTTTTTCGTCGCAAATCTTCCTGAGGGCTAATATATATTCTTCCTGCGCCACATTTATCCCGCCCTCTCCTTGTATAAGTTCAATCATTATAGCAGCAGTGGTATCTGTTATTGCTTGCTCCACTACCTTTATATCATTAAAAGGCACTGTCTTAAATCCGCTTGGAAGAGGCTCAAAACCTTTTTGATACTTTACCTGACCTGTCGCTGTTATGGTCGCAAGCGTCCTGCCATGAAAAGAATTCTTCATGGTAATGATTTCGTATTTTCCTTTTGGAACGCCATAGGCCCTTATAAGCTTTATGGCTGCTTCATTCGCCTCGGCGCCGCTGTTACAGAAAAATGCCTTGCCTTCAAATGAATGTTCGATTATCTTCTGAGCCAGCTTTCCCTGAAGCATGTTGTAATAATTATTAGGCACGTGTAGAATCTTTTTGATGCAATTTCTTATAGCATTCACAACTATCGGATGAGAGTGCCCCAATCCACTCACTGCCCACCCAGGGAAAAAATCCAGATACTCATTGTTGTCCAGATCCCAGACCTTAAGGCCCTTGCCCTTCACTATAACAACAGGCGTCCTCGTATATGTCTTGATTACGAACTTCTCGTATTGCGCAATCATATCTTTTGTATTCATAATTCAACCCTGCCCGATGTTTAAAAAGACTTAGTTCTGGACATGGATAATCTCCGTACCAATGCCCTTGTCTGTAAAAATCTCCAGAAGCAAGCTATGCGGAATCCTGCCATCAATTATATGCGTTTTTAAAACATCACCCTTCAAGGCCCTTACGCAAGCCCTTACCTTTGGTATCATTCCGCTCTGGATAATATCCTTGTTTATAAATTGGTCTGCCTCCTCCATGTTGAGAGTGGGAATCAGACTTTTTTCGTTTCCTTTTTCCTTCATTATGCCTTTTACATCTGTTAACAAGACCAGCTTTGCCGCCTTTAATGCCACGGCTATCTCTGAACTTACATCGTCTGCGTTCACATTATAAACTTGTTCATCCGGGCCAATGCCAGTAGGCGCTATTACAGGAATCGACCTTGGCCTGATTGTCTTTTTTATAATACCGACTTTTATCTCATCAACCTTTCCTACAAAACCCAGGTCGCTCTCTTCTTCATTAGACTTGATTTTTATTATATCTTTTTTGGACGTATTTAAGCTCACTGCCCTGCCGCCTAATTCCTTGATATCCGATACGATTCCATGATTAACCTTATTCAGCACTTTGTCGACTACCTCTATATCTTCTTTTGTCGTGATCCTTAAACCGTTTTTGAATTCTGTTTTTCTACCTAATCTTTTAAATTCATTATTGATAAAAGGTCCTCCGCCATGTACAAGGACAGGCCTTATGCCCACATAACTCATAAAAACAATATCCTGCAATACCCTTCTTTTTATCTCAGGGTCCACAAGGGCGCTGCCGCCATATTTTATTACAAAGATCTTGCCGCTATATGATTTTATATAAGGCAGAGCCTCTATAAGCACATCTGATTTTTTTATAGCCTCTTGCATCTATGTCTCGTATTCAGCGTTTATCCTCACATACTCTTTTGTAAGGTCACAAGTCCAAATCCTGCTAGATTTCCTGCCGGATTTAAGGTCAACGGTTATCATTATTTCTTTTTTCTTAAAAGTAGCTAGCAAACTTTTTCTGGAAACATTGACGCCGGAACCATTCTTCATTACCAATCTCTTGCCGAAATAAATATCTACCCTGCTCCTGTTCACTCCAACGCCGCTGGAACCAATACTCGCCGCAACCCTTCCCCAGTTAGGGTCCTCTCCCGCTATCATCGTCTTTATAAGGCTTGAATCTGCGATATGCCTGGCAATCGCATCCGCCTTTACAGCATGCCTTACGCCCTTTACTAAAATCTCCACAAATTTTGTAGCGCCCTCGCCGTCCAAGACTATCTTCTTGGCAAGCTGACTTGAAACAAACTTAACGGCATTGAAAAACCTAAGATAGCCCTTGGCGCCTTTCTTTATAATGCTATTTGCGGCCATGCCATTGGCAAATATAATAGCAGAATCATTCGTGCTCATGTCGCCATCGACTGTAATCCTGTTGAATGACTCGGATACGCTCTCTTTAAAAACTGCTTTCAACGCGTCTTTGTCAATTAATACATCTGTTGTAAAAAATGCGAGCATGGTTGCCATATTCGGACAAATCATGCCTGAACCCTTTGCTACGCCAGCGATTCTGACCCATTTACCTTTTATCTTTGTCCTGACCGCTATTTCCTTGTGCACTTTATCGGTTGTCATTATTGCCTTTGAGAATTTGACGGAATTTAGCCTGTTTAGATCTTTTATCAAGAAATCTATGCTTTTTTTGATCTTAGGGCTTGGCAAGGGCCTACCGATTATCCCGGTCGATGCAATCAAAACCAAATCCTTGTTCAGGCTTAATTTTTTAGCTACCAAGGCCGTTATTTCTCCTGCATCCTTTAGCTCTTTTGCCCCAACGCAACAATTCGCATTGCCGCTATTCACGATCACTGCTTGCGCAACGCCTTTTTTTATGCGCCTTTCAGTCAAAACCAAAGACCCCGACTTCATCTTATTCGTAGTAAAGGTCCCCGCGCATATAGCAGGTCTTTCAGAAAATAATAATGCCAGGTCGTTGCGGCCGCTTTTTTTTATTCCGCAGCTCACTGCAGCTACCTTGAATCCTTTTGGCGCAATCAGGCCGCCTTTTATCACTTTCATAAGCCTTCTTTTTCGTCGAATCCGCACATAATATTCATATTCTGCACTGCCTGGCCACTAGCGCCCTTTACAAGATTATCAATAGCAGTCATCACTATAGCCAATGATTTTTCAGGAAAGACCTTTAAACTAATATCACAAAAATTCGTCCTTACCACATTCTTGGTGTCAGGCAAAACGCCCTCTTTTAAAACCCTCACGTAATATTCGTCTTTGTAAAAATCCCTGTAAAATTCAAGAGCCTTCTTTGTATCTATATCCTTTTTCAGCCTCAAATAAATGACGCTGAGTATACCCCTTTCCATCGGCACAAGATGAGGAACAAAATTGATCTCTACCTTAGAGCCGCTGATGGAGCTCAATTCCTGGTCAATCTCTGACATGTGCCTATGCACATTGACTTTGTACGGCCTTATGCTATTTTGAATCTCTGTAAACATAAGCGCCTGGGTGGGCACCCTCCCGGCGCCGCTCGAGCCTGATTTTGAATCACATATGATAGCTTTGGTATCTGCTATTTTTTCTTTTAAAAGAGGCGCGCATCCCAAAATTATGCTCGTCGGATAACACCCTGGGTTCGCTACTAAATCGGCCTTTTTTATCTTGTCCCTGTAAAATTCAGGAAGACCATAGACCGCGTTCTTTATGCATTCAGGGCATTCGTGCTTTACTTCATACCATTTCTCGTATACATTGACATCGTTTATTCTAAAATCAGCGCTCAGGTCTATAACCTTCTTTCCTGCCTTTAAAAATAAAGGCGCAAACTGCATCGAAACCTTGTGAGGGAGCGCTAAAAACACTAAGTCACACTTTTTAGAAATCTCGCCTGCGTCCATATCACTGCATTCTAAGCTAAGCCTTCCCTTTAACCAGGGGTATAAATCATATATAGCTATTTTATCTATCTTTGCCGCAAGCGCTTTAATCTGGACCTCAGGATGATTCAACAAAATCCTTATGAGTTCCTCACCGGCATAACCGCTTGAGCCCATAATCCCAACCTTTAACATCAGTGCCTCCTTCAACGAATCCGCCTTGGGCGGATAAAATTCGGACGATACTTTACGTCGATTCGCTCTATAAAGTATGTTCTCATTTTAAATAAAAACGCCTATACTGTCAATCTATTTCTCGTCGGAAAATGACAGGATAGGCGAATATTAGTTTAAACCTTTAGGATTTTAAACCTTTAGGATTTTAAACTCCAAGTTACCTCTTTGTCCACTGGAATCTCTTTCGGGCGCCCTTCTGGCCGTATTTCTTTCTTTCTTTCTTTCGGGGATCCCTTGTTAGAAAACCCTTTCTCCTTAATAAAACCTTTGTTTCCTCGTTAGTAAGCGCAAGGGCCCTTGATACGCCATGTCGTAACGCTCCTGCCTGACCTGACTTACCGCCACCCTTAACAGTAGCAATTATATTAAACTTGTCCGCAAGATTGGTCGTCTTTAGCGGCTGCATAACAAGCAATATTGAAGTCGGCCTATCAAAGTATTTATCGAGAGGTTTCTTGTTGACCCGTATCTCGCCACTGCCTGGCATAAGACGTACGCGCGCAACAGCTTCCCTGCGCCTCCCTGTTGTCCAAATGATATTTTGCTCTGACATTTTTATTCCTCGCTTATAGTCACCTTTTCAGGATTTTGAGCTCCATGTGGATGCTCTGGTCCTGCGTAAATCTTTAACCTAACAATCATCCTTGAACCCAGTTTATTCTTAGGCAACATACCTTTTACGGCATGACGTATAACCTCTGTAGGTTTTGTCCTTAAAAGCGTTTCCAGATTCTTTATTTTTAAACCGCCAGGATACCCTGAATAATGAGTGTACTGCTTCTGCTTCAACTTTCTGCCTGTCACGGCTATCTTGAGGGCATTTACTAAAATGACAAAATCTCCGCCATCCACATTCGGAGTCCAATCCCTCTTGCGCTTGCCGCTCAAAAGCAATGCTACTATAGTCGCAAGCCTACCCAAGATCTTGCCTTCGGCATCTACAAGATAATGTTTTCTATTCACATCTTTTTTATTTATTACCACTGTCTTCATAATACACCCTATCTAAGAAAAGTCTAATTATACCACAAAGTACGCCCCTGTCAAGCAAAAATAAAGCAAAAATATACCCCTAACTTGATAAACCTTAAGTGACAAAAGTTATCCACCCTCGCCCTAATTTCAGTGGATAATCCGCCGCAGGCGGATGGCTCAATTTCATGTGTCAAGTTAGCGTAGTGAAAAGGGGTAGGCTGCAGCAACTATCTTATCCTATGGAACAAAATCCCTATAATCACAAAGCACAGTGCCCAGAGCCGCCACATCCAGAGAGGTCGCTCTGCCCACCAGTCAATCATCTTATCTGCGGCCTTTGATGTAAGAAAAAATAGACCCTTTATGATGCCCAAGATGCCTGCTATCAGAAATACATTCGCCAATATGCCCTGTGCATACTTTGCTGCAGACAAAAATAGGCCCGCAATTATAATAGCTATCAAAAACAGTATCTTTCGCCTGGTTTTCTTAACCTTTTTTGTAAAGCGCCTTTTAAGACCCTGTGGTCTCATGATCCACCAAATGCCTAAAGCTATCCACAAAAGACTTATAATCTTAAAAAACATGCCTACCTCCCAGCTTTTTTCTTAACTTGATAAATCCTCAACGACAAAAAGTTATTCGCCCTCGTATATTATTTGGCGAATAATCCGTCTCTGGAGGGTTGTCCGCCGAAGGCGGATGACTCAATCTCATGCGTCAAGTTACACGCGACGCTCATGGGTAACCACTATAGGATAATATCGCAAAACCTCCCCGTTAAGAAGCACCTCTACCTGATATTTTCCCGGCTCAGGAAAGACCATGTTGACAAATTTTGAAATCACTGTATGAGTTGACCCCATACCCTTGAGTTCGAATTTAACCTCTTTTGTCTCGACAATAGACTTGCTGTCCTTTAGATTGATAATCCTTGTCTTTTCATTAAAGAGCCCTGTGCCTTTAATCCATCTGTTTGCGATGAAAAGCTGATGATGCCTTGCAGGGAATTTTTTTGCGCCTATAACCTCAAATATACCGATAAACATCATTTTTCCATTGTCTTCTCTTCTTATGCTGTCGCATACAACAGAAAACTGTAAATCCGGTTTAATCAGGGCGTCCTCACCCATATATAGCTCCTTATCTTGTCCAATTATCCAAACTTATAGAATTTTTTTATTCTCTCTTTTACATCCCACCTGCACTTTACACCCTTAGGAAATGTTACAAGATCTCCTTTTTCAAACATGATCTCTTCACCGTCATCCGTCACCACGTTTACCCTTCCCTCAATCACATAAAATGTTTCGTTTTCGTCATATTCCCAGTCAAACTTTTTTACATCGCACTCCCACGTGCCCCATTTGTCCACTCCTAGCTTTTCCAAGTTCTCCTTTGTAGGTTTTTCAACCTTTACCCTTGCCATAAAAAAGCTCCTTTCGTTTATTTTATACAAACAAAAACCAGACCTTTAAAAAAACAAGATCTGGCTTTTACAAGGATCTTGCAAGCGCCCACTGTTTTACGCTGGGGGTTAATCAGTTACAAAACAGTCTTCATGTATATTTATAATGTCGGATATATGAATAACACTTTTGAGGTTTTTAATATTGAAGGCGCAGACCGCTGTCATATTATAATTTTTTATCTTATCATGGACTATAGCTTCGTACTCCATTAATTTCTTCCAGTCCTTTTCTTCAATATTCTCAGCATTTCCTACTACCCTTAAGCCTGTAAATCCTCTTGCGGTAATATCTTTATAAAGTGACTCCCATTTTTCAAGCACTAAATCCATATCAAAAGACCCTGAATTATGATACCATTCTCTGGCCTTGACGAGCATGATTTGATCTTTCTTTATATAATAAGACAACAACTCTATATAACCGCCCAAGGATTTCAGGCTCTCATGTTTATCCATGCTGTCAGGTATTGCCCAAAAACAGAATTCACCCTTCTCAAGGCCTTCTTTAAAGAAAAGCGCTGCTATCTTTAATAATTCGTCATTCTGCTCGTATAATTTATAGAAATGCTTCATAGGCTTCGCATGCCCCAAAATAAGTGTATCATAATATTGTGTAACTTTCAAACCTAAACTTGGGCTATTTTATGTTTTAAAATCAGCCGAAAGCAATCGCAGGACTAAGATAAACTGCTTTCTAGTTTAATTACTTCATCTCTGATGCCTAAAGAAATAGCTTCGTATTCGTCTTTTGCCCCAAGCAACATCCCTTTCTGAATCAGCACCTTAGGAGATATAGGACTACCAAAAACTATCTTTACGCTACAGAGTGTTGGAAAACGCCTGGTTCTTGGCCATGCCTCAAAGGCCCCTTTGATAAAGACCGGGACAATGGGTACGTCTAGCTCCTTCGCAATAATGCCTATGCCTTTCTTAAACTCTTTTACTTTGCCGTCTATAGAGCGGACTCCTTCAGGAAATACGCAAAGGGCTTTTTTATGCTCTAAGACAAAACACGAGGACTGCATTGCTTCTATTATCTGAGTTGCATCTACAGGGATAATCCTTGCTCTCTTTACAAGATTTTTCACAATTGGCGCTATAAAATATCTCCTGAATCCGATAAAAAACAAATCCAGCTCAGTCCTGAACGGCACGATAGCTGCAACAATAAAGCCATCAAAAAAACTCGCATGATTCACGCATAAAACATAGGGGCCTTTTTTTGGTATCCTGTGCAAACCTTCCACTCTGAGATTGTAAAAAATCCTGAAAAATAGCTTAAAAATACCTTTTACCAAAAATGTAAGCACATAGTCAACTAGTCCTGCCCGTAATGATATATTTTTTTGGAATTCAGGCGGTAAAATCTCTTTTAATATTTCAGGCCAGGAAATAGACCTATGCGCGGGCTGTTCCTTGTCTAACTCAATCGACATACTGCTTTCCTGGCGCCTTTCTCTGAGTAGATTTTCTATTCTCAAAAGCAGATCCTTTATAGTAAATATATCTCCTGCTATCATTTCTTCTGGTATCTCTATATTAAAATATTTTTCAATAGCGCACACCAACTCTACCCTTCCTAGCGAATCTAACCCCAAATCAAGCTCTATGCTATCCTGTAAGTGCATAGTTGTCTTAATGCCAAGTGTTTCTTTTATGCATGCAATGAGTTTTTTGGCTACATCAGATTCTAACAAAACCTTATCCTCATCTCCTATGCCCCGCTCCTCGCGGCCTTCGCTTAAAATAACTGGCAAAAATTTATTTTCAATCTCGTACCTTCTTATCTTTCCCAAAACTGTCCTTGGGAGGCCTTCCTGGGTTATGCTAAACCCCATGACATGCTTATAGCCCGGAAGGGCCTTTGAAAGATTATCGAAATTATCTTTTATCACCTTCCTCACATTCATCTCGCCGCGCTTCTTGAAGAACTCAAGATCCGGTACCACAATAGCATGTAGATATTCTATCTTGCCCCTGCCTTTTTCTTTTAAAACTCCCAATACACACATCTCTTTCACGTATGGCGTTAGAGAATAGTGTCGCTCTATCTCTTCAGGATATATATTCTTTCCAGAGCTCAACACAATGACCTCTTTTGATCTCCCTGTAATATAAAGATACCTGTCGTTATCCAGATATCCCAGATCGCCTGATAAAAACCAACCATCCTTGATCACCACTTTTGTCTTTGCCTCATCCTTATAATAACCTTTCATAACATTGGGTCCTTGTATCGCAATCTCTCCAATGCCATTTATGTCTTTATTTGCGATCTTTAGTCTTACATCAGCCACAGCCTTGCCAACAGAACCGACCTTTGGCTTCCTCAACGGATTAAAACTTACAACAGGCGATGTCTCTGTCAAGCCATAACCTTCTAATATCTTAAATCCAAACCTTAAAAAATCTTTTGCAACAATCTTGTCGAGCTTGGCCCCTCCAGAGGCAAAAAAGCGCAAATTCTTCCCGAACGCATTTCTAAGTTTGGGTAAAAATATCCTTACCAGGCCGAGCATTATAACCATTTTTACGTATAACCCGGCCAGGCCCCTTGTTTCTTCAAGTTTTTTTGTTATCCGGCCATGCATAATGTGAAATATCTGGGGCACGCCTATAAAAACGCTTATCCTTGCTTCCTTTAAATAGTCAATCAATTTCTCCGGCCAATCAGAAGGTACATAAACGATCCTCGCGCCTGATAAAAGCGGCACGATCAACGTAGTCATCAAGGGGTAGGAATGATAAAGCGGCAAAACCGAGAGTATTGCATCTTTATGCGAAAAGATATTAAGCTGACTTACTGAATAAAAATTCGAGCATAAGTTTTTGTGCGTAAGCATAACACCTTTTGGAATATCAGTGGTCCCTGATGTGTATAAGATAAGCATTAAATCATCCGGGTCCGCATCAACCCTTTTAAGGCCTTCACGCGGGATTGATTCCTTAGGGAAGAATGGTATAAACTTTCCTTCTCTCTCCTGGAGTCCGACAACGACCACTTGCTCGAGGATATCAAGCCCTTCAAAAAATTCATATAATCTTTGATTTTCTCTGGAAATAAAAGAAATTCTGGCGCCAGAATCAGAAAGTATATTCTTTATGTCTTTCTCTGGCAGCTGAGAATCTATCGGAACCGCTACGGCCCCTATATAAGATAATGCAAAAAAGACTAGCGCCCATTCCGGTCTGTTTTCCAAAATAATTGCTATTCTGTCTGATTTCTTGACGCCCAACGAGGACATAAGGCATGCAAGGCTTTCTGCCTTCTTAACCAGCTGGCTGTAAGTTAGGCCTTGCCATGTATCAAACCTTTTTGTCTCAATGGCAATCCTATCCTGAAAACGCTCTGCTGCCCTGACAAAATTTTCATTCAAATTGTAAGAAGGTTTAAAATACATATCTGCCTATAATGCCCAAGTCGTATATTTAACGAATAGTCTCGGACAAAGCCTTGATTACCACCGAAAAGCCACTCCTCCTCCAAGATACCTCTCCCTGTCTTTAAGAAAAGATTCCATGTAAACCATAGCATTCTTGGTTAAAATCTCCTTTGTCAATTTTAAAGCTATGGCTCCCTTAAGAGGCGAAACTTCTAATATAAGATTTTTACCCTTATTCAGTTTATACTTACATATAAAAACAATTTTTCTCCTTACTGTTTTTCTTTTTGATACGCCTATCATCACATCAAATTTTATATATGTATTTTTGTTTCTTGGGGCTATCTGACTGAGGGATGTTCGAAAATTAAAACCTGAATCAACGGCTTTATCTAGAGTGTAACTGAGCCTGTATCTATCCTTTATATGCCAGCGGCCTTTTAGTGTAACAACCTGCGGATCCCCACCGTAAGTATATACTATCTCATTGTTTTTGTTTATATTCCACGCGTTGAATAAAGTAAGGCTATATTTTTTATCCATTTCTTTTCTTACGCCGAAGGTAAGACGGTTACACTTGTCTGCATGCCATAAACCGTGGAGTTTCACTGTATAAGAAGACCTCTTTTCCCTTAACATTCTGGAATTGAGCAAAAAAGTTACTTCGTCCCCCTTTGCGCTGATAAGCTTTGTCCTTAATCTGAGTCGATTCCCTTGAATCTGATTATTCCATTTATGGAGAGTAAGTATAAGATTGTGCTTTTTATCCAGCGAATATTTTCCAGAGAATTTTATTTTTTGCGGGATTTGAATTCCAGAGGATTTAAAAACTTCGTAGCGAAGTCTATTCTTGTTATCTGTCTTAAAACGTCCCCGGATAACTTGGCGGAATTTTTTGACAGCCGATTTACCCTTGACCCTTTTAACAATAAGACGATTAAAGGGGTCTACTTCGTAAAAAACCTTCATATATCATTATATAAAATAAGAGGCCATGCATCCTGCATAGCCTCTTATTTTCCGTTTTACGCTCACGAAATAAAAATCTATTATTCTATGGGCGCGCCTGCGGCATTAGTCAATCTTATAACACCCGTTTCATTAACGAAGAAAATACGCGTGCCTGTTGTGCCGACTACTGCCGGTGTTGCTAAGCATGTAAACTGGTTGTTGTTTACACGGGCGTAAGTATAAAAATAACCCTGTTTTGCGGTTCCGGCTGCAGTGGCACCTGCTAGACTGTTATCAATGTAAGGCGGTGCTGCGGCTCCTAAAACAGCTAAGCTAGCAGGATAGTTTGTGGGTGTTTGCGCAGAACGAAAGCTCTCGCAGGCTGTGCTGATTGTTCTGAGAGCTGCTATCGATGCTGCCTCATTGGCGTTATGCCTTGCTCGTAATAAATTAGGTATTGCTATTGCGGCTAATAGAGATATGATTGCGACGACTATCATTATTTCTACGAGCGTAAAACCATGTCTACTTCTAATTTTTACCATTTTCTCTTTTCACCCCCTTTCTGCCATATGGCGTTTTCAGCCTGCTCCTGTACCCCTTCTAATATAAGTTTACCACAAAATCTACCCTATTTCAAATGCCGAAAAATCCAAATATACACAGGTTGCTGTACGAGTCTGGAACAGTTCACCTAATTGAATTGGTAAATCTTTCTGGCCTTCCCAATTTTTAAACAAACAAAAAGGGGTAGCAAGTTTTTCACTCACTACCCCTAATATTAAACCGGAGTAACTACCTACTCTCCCCCACCGTTGCCGGTGTAGTACCATCGGCCTTAGAAGGCTTAACTACCGTATTCGGAATGGGAACGGGTGTTTCCCCTCCAGTATGATCACTCCGGAATTCTTAGTATAAAAGTCTTCGTAAAAAAATCCAACTTTTAAACCTTTATACTTTTATACCTTTAAACTACTACCGTTAGACTAATAAACTAATAAGTGGCCAAGCCGTTCGGCAGATTAGTACCGGTCAGCTAAAACCCTTGCGGGTCTTACACCTCCGGCCTATCAACCTCGTTATCTACAAGGTGCCTTATCCCCACGAGGGGGAGGGATATCTAATCTTAGAGGGGGCTTGGCGCTTATATGCATTCAGCGCTTATCCTTTCCGAACATAGCTACCCAGCAACTGCCACTGGCGTGACAACTGGAACACCATTGGTTCGTCTATTCCGGTCCTCTCGTACTAGGAATAGCTCTCTTCAGACATCCTACGCGTGTAATAGATAGAGACCGAACTGTCTTACGACGTTCTGAACCCAGCTCACGTACCACTTTAACCGGCGAACAGCCGGACCCTTGGGAGCTTCTCCACCCCCAGGATGTGATGAGCCGACATCGAGGTGCCAAACCTTGCCGTCGATATGAACTCTCGGGCAAGATTAGCCTGTTATCCCCGGAGTACCTTTTATCCGTTGAGCGACGGCGATTCCATTCTCCACCGCCGGATCACTAAGTCCTACTTTCGTATCTGCTTGACTTGTAGGTCTCGCAGTTAAGCTCCCTTATGCCTTTACGCTCAATGCGCGATTGCCAACCGCGCTGAGGGAACCTTCGAACGCCTCCGTTACTCTTTAGGAGGCCACCGCCCCAGTCAAACTGCCCGTCTGGAACTGTCCCTTGGCTGGATAACAGCCAAAGGTTAGAACCCTAATACAATAAGGTCGGTATTTCACTGATGACTCCACATAGGCTAACGCCCACGCTTCAAAGTCTCCCGACTATGCTACACAGCTCGGATCAAAGTCCAATACCAGAGTACAGTAAAGGTTCCGGGGTCTTTTCGTCCCGTTACACGTAAGCGGCATCTTCACCGCTACTACAATTTCACCGAGTCTCTCGTTGAGACAGCGCTTCTGTCGTTACACCATTCGTGCGGGTCGGAACTTACCCGACAAGGAATTTCGCTACCTTAGGACCGTTATAGTTACGGCCGCCGTTTACTGGGGCTTCGGTTCAAAGCTTCTCTCGCCCTTTTGGCGGTGAATAGAAAATTAACATATGTTCACCGTCAAAAGGGCGAGATAACCTCTACCCTTAACCTTCCAGCACCGGGCAGGTGTCAGCCCCTATACGTCGTCTTGTACGACTTAGCAGAGGCATGTGTTTTTGCTAAACAGTCACAGAAGCCTCTTTACTGAGACCCCGAAAAGCTCCATCCGCGAAGGACTTCACCATTCGGGACACCCCTTCTTCCGAAGTTACGGGGTAATTTTGCCTAGTTCCTTAACGAGAGTACTATCGAGCGCCTTAGGATATTCTCCTCATCCACCTGTGTCGGTTTACGGTACGATTACTCGACTTACTTGAATCAAAGCTATTTCTCGGCAGCATAGAATTAACCAGTTCGCTAGCTCCGTAGATTAAGCTCCACGTCACCCCTCACCCCGCCCTTTTGGCAGTGAACATTGATCATTATGCTTTTCACTGTCAAAAGGGCGGGACTACAGGTTTGTACGGCCACATCCAACCGGCCGATGGTTTATCTTTCTGCGTCACTCTGATTCATTAAAACGCAAATCGAGTAGTATCCGAATATTAAACGGATTGTCCATCACCTACGCCTTTCGGCCTCGGCTTAGGATCGACTAACCCTGGGCGGATTAACCTTCCCCAGGAAACCTTGGATTTTCGGCGGAACGGTTTTACACCGTTCTTTTCGCTACTTATTCCGGCATAATCACTTCCATCTCGTCCAGCAGTCCTTACGATCTGCCTTCAGCCTAAAATGGAACGCTCCTCTACCACTGAAATTACCCGTAGGTAAAATCAATCCGTAGCTTCGGTAATATGCTTAGCCCCGATCATTGTCGGCGCAAAACCACTCGACCAGTGAGCTGTTACGCACTCTTTAAATGATGGCTGCCTCTAAGCCAACATCCTGGTTGTCTTAGTGATTTCACATCCTTTACCACTTAGCATATATTTAGGGACCTTAGCTGACGGTCTGGGCTGTTTCCCTTTCGACCACGAAGCTTATCCCCCGTAGTCTGACTCCTATAATATAAAAGTTTGGTATTCGGAGTTGGATTGGGTTCGGAAGACTGGTAGGTCCCCTAGCCCATTCAGTACTCTACCCCCAAACTCTAATTTATAAGGCTAGCCCTAAAGCTATTTCGAGGAGAACCAGCTATCACTGAGCTTGATTAGCCTTTCACTCCGACCCATAGCTCATCAGATAACTTTTCAACGTTAACCTGTTCGGACCTCCACGCATTTTTACATGCGCTTCATCCTGGCCGTGGGTAGATCGCTCAGCTTCGGGTTTATTTAAAGTAACTGGGCGCCCAGTTAGGACTCGCTTTCGCTTCGGCTTCTCCCCAGAAAGGATTAACCTTGCTACTCCAAATAACTCGCCGGATCATTATTCGATAGGCACGCAGTCGGGCATTTTCCACCGAAGGCGGAACATAGCCCTCCTACCGCTTGTAGACTCATGATTTCAGGTACTATTTCACTCCCCTTACAGGGGTACTTTTCAACTTTCATTCACATTACTTGTGCGCTATCGGTCACTAGTGAGTATTTAGCCTTAGCCCATGGTCGGGCTGGATTCCTACAGGGTTTCCCGTGTCCCGTAGTACTTGGGAGCTAAACCCAGTCTTGGTATCTTTATTTAATCTACGAGGCTATCGCTCTCTATGGCTTACCTTTCCAGGCAATTTGACTATAAAGAATACCAAAAGCGACCAGTCTGTATCCTGATCCAATTTAGTCCCTCAACTTTCCTGTAACAACGCATACAGGCTATCACGTTACAGGAATTTAGGCTGTTTCCATTTCGTTCGCCACTACTCTGGAAATCGAATTTCTCTTTCTTTTCCTCAAGGTACTGAGATGTTTCACTTCCCTTGGTTTAGCTTCTCTACCCTATGTATTCAGATAAAGATATTGCAGTATCACCCACAATGGGTTGCCCCATTCGGAAATCTCCGGATCAAAGCTAGCTTGCGGCTCCCCGAAGCTTATCGCAGCTTACCACGTCCTTCATCGCCTTCTAGTGCCAAGTCATCCATCATAAGCCCTTTGTAGCTTGACCACATATTAGTTTAATAGTCTAACTCTCTCGGTACTTAATTATTTTGGTACTTACCTATTCTATTGTCAAAGAACATTGTTAGTTTATAGCTTATAGGTCATAGATTTTGTGACTATGCGCTATAAGCTATAAACTAATCTGGTGGACCTGAGCGGGATCGAACCGCTGACCTCATGCTTGCAAAGCACGCGCTCTCCCAGCTGAGCTACAGGCCCAACCTTTGCTTCGCAAAGGAAACCTTAAACTGGAAACCCTAAATCCTAAACTAAATCAATTTAGAGCTTAGTGTTTCGGATTTAGGGTTTCCGGTTTGCGCAGCGAACTGGTTGGTGGGCCCAAGTGGAGTCGAACCACTGACCTCTGCGTTATCAGCACAGCGCTCTAACCAACTGAGCTATGGGCCCATTGTGCGGTAACCGCAGAGCTCCGCGCACTTTTAAAAAACCAAACTAAACGGGACAAGTTACGATTTTAACCTTCTTTGCGGTCTCCTACGTTCAAACATTGCTTCTCTTCGAAGCAAACTTAGGAAACCAGGTCAGGTCAAACCTTTTTATGTACGCCTAAAGCGTACTCCTTAGAAAGGAGGTGATCCAGCCGCACCTTCCGATACGGCTACCTTGTTACGACTTAGTCCTCCTCGCCAACCACACCTTCGGCGCTTCCTTCCCTTGCGGGTTAGGCCAGCGACTTCGGGTGCAGTCAACTCAGGTGACTTGACGGGCGGTGTGTACAAGACCCGGGAACGTATTCACGGCACCGTGGCTGATGTGCCATTACTAGCGATTCCAGCTTCATGAGGGCGAGTTGCAGCCCTCAATCCGAACTGAGGCTGGCTTTTAGGATTAGCTCCACCTTACGGTATTGCTGCCCATTGTACCAGCCATTGTAGCACGTGTGTAGCCCAGGACTTGAAAAGTGCATGAAATCCTGATGAAAGTCAGGACCTCCTTTCCGGGACATGCATACAGGTGTTGCATGGCTGTCGTCAGCTCGTGTCGTGAGATGTTGGGTTAAGTCCCGCAACGAGCGCAACCATTGTCCTTAGTTGCCAGCGGTTCGGCCGGGCACTCTAGGGAGACTGCCAGCGATAAGCTGGAGGAAGGTGGAGATGACGTCAAGTCAGTACGGCCCTTACGTCCTGGGCTACACACGTGCTACAATGGCTGGT
>JBHPFI010000031.1:0-21125 GCA_042572045.1 Candidatus Omnitrophota bacterium | reverse complement strand
TAGAGAAAGAGTATTATGATAAGGTGTTTCAAATATTTCAGCGGCTTCACGCCAAAGGGGAATACGAAGGCACTGGCGCCGGCCTTACTATTGTCAAAAAGATTGTTGAAAACCATGGCGGCAAGATTTGGGTGTCTTCAGAAGTCGAGAAGGGTAGCACGTTTTATTTTACATTGCCTAAAGGATGACCTTCAGGCAATGTTCAAGGCTAAGCCTTGAACAAGGAGGGCTGGATGGCCAAGGAAAAGATTAGGGTTTTACTGGTGGAGGATAATCCTACAGACGCCCTCATAGTAAGAAAGAAGCTTGAAAGAGACGGCACATTTGATTATGAGATTATGCATGTTGTTTCAGGAGAGAGCGCTATTTCTACTTTAGAGAAGGAATTGTACCATATAGCACTTTTAGATTATAATCTTCCTAAAAAAAGTGGCCTGGAGACCCTGCGCGAGATTAAGGCAAGGGATATAAAGATACCGGTTGTTATGATAACAGGCCAAGACGATGAGGTAATGGCGGCCCAGCTTATTAAAGAAGGCGCTTTTGATTATCTGGCAAAAAGGGAAAGTTACGAAGATTCAGTGCCTCTGATGATTAGAAAGACAATAGCAGAATTCAGGTCCGTTCTTGAACGCGAACGACTTCAAAGGGAGATTGCATCAAAGAAAGATGAATTGGAAAAGGCAAACGAACAACTTCAGCGATTGGACAGGATGAAATCAGATTTTGTGGCAAATGTAGTTCATGAGATAAGGACCCCCCTTACCGTGATAAAAGGCAATTTAGATAATATTGATAAGGGTTTTGCAGGTGAGGTCCAGCCAAAACAAAAAGAGATATTAAGCAATCTTTTTAGAACAGTAGATAGGCTTAAAAGGCTTGTAAGCGACCTGTTGGACCTTTCCAAGATAGAATCGGGAAAGATGCAGCTTAACAAGGAAGATCTGGATATAGTAGAATTGGCCGAAGATGTCATGAAGGGTTTTGATAAGTTGGCTACCGACAAAAACATAGAGATGAAAAGAGAGTTCCTTAAATCTGCAGTTACAATAAACGCGGATAGGGATAAGCTAACGCAGGTCTTTGTGAATTTGATAGGGAATGCCGTAAAGTTTACTGATAAAGGAAGTATTACTGTAAGGATAATTGAACTTCAAGACGAAGTACAGGCAGAAATTCAGGATAGCGGGTCAGGGATGGACAAGGAAAAAATAGATAAAATTTTCGACAAGTTCGTGAGGATACTTGCTGAAAAAAAAGAAGGTACAGGTCTGGGCCTTCCGATAGCAAAGGACATAATAGAGCTTCATAAAGGTCGTATAAGAGTGAAGAGCGCTTTCGACAAAGGCTCGACCTTTATTTTTAATATCCCAAAGAAGGGTAATAAAAAAGAATAAAGTTTTTTACAATATGGCAGATTAGTTTTATAATATAGTCAAGTGAAGTAGTAAGAATTATCAGGAGGTGGGAAGATGAAAAAGAAAAGTATAATATTAATCGTGCTTGGTGTCTTAGGAGCCCTGTTTGTTTACACCTTTGATACGATTAGCGGGAAGCCGGTAAATGATATAACCGGCCCAAAATCCATCCTCGCCTTTGTAGTTTGTGGTCTTTTTATAATAGGAGGTATCCGTTTTTTGTTAAAAAAACCAAAAAAGTAGAATGGACTTGATCCTCCTCTACAATACATTATCTTTAGCTACATCCGCGCACTCCTATATAAGCTTCTATGCTGTATCGCCTCTGACAGGTGATAAGGCCCTGTATCAGCTTTTCCTTCCAGGTCCGCAATAGTCCAGGACACCCTGAAGTAGCCGCATATTTATCAGTTATTGTTTTCCAAACTTGTTTTTATCGAGATAGACTGGTATTATACATATTGATGTTATTTAAACGCCAGAATACAATGTGGGATAATAGTATCGCTGTAACTATAAGTAAGTAGCTTATAAAATTAGGAGGAATGCCAGGGTGGCTGAATACGCACTTCCAAATAATATAGAGAACAGAAAGAATAAGATAGTCGGAATCGTAGCCATAATTTTAATAATAATTTTGGGTTTCGGAGTTTATGTAAATTGCCTAAATAATAAATTTATCTGGGATGATCGTATTTTAGTAAAAGAAAATCGTTATATAAAAAGCTGGTCTAATGCAACAAAGTTTCTTGCAGGAAATATATCGCCAGACCCTACTAGCGCGGACTTTAAATTTTACCGTCCGTTCCAGATGATGACTTATACGCTGGATTATTCCTTGTGGAAGCTGGATGTCAGAGGATATCACCTTACAAATATTATTTTGCATATTTTTGTAGCCTTGGCTGTTTATTGGCTGATCAATCTTCTCTATATTGACAGGCTTCTTTCTTTTCTTGTAAGTATATTTTTTGTAGTTCACCCCATCCATATTGGGGCAGTTACCTACATATCAGGCCGTTCAGATTCTCTGGCAGGTCTTTTTATGCTTCTCGCGTTTATCTTTTATATAAAAACGCTCCGTACAGAAAAGATGATGTTTTATGTCCTCATGGTATCCGGATATATATGTTCTCTTCTGTCTCGGGAAGCCAGTTTTATTTTACCGGTATTATTATTAATATATCATTATAGTTTTAGAGAGAAGGTTAAAGCGAGGTATTTTTCCCCTATCTTAGTTATTACATCGTCCTATATTTTATTAAGGCCTATCATCTTAAAAGGTTTTCTTACGCCTCCAGCGTTTTCCATCACTTTTTTAGAAAGACTTCCTGGTTTTTTTGTGGCCATAACTAATTATGTAAGACTTTTAGTGTTGCCATTAAATCTGCATATGGCGTATGGAACTAAGTTGTTTAGCTTAAGCGATCCTAGGGCAATAATAGGAATTCTTATAGTCGTTTTTCTATTGATCTATGCCTTCAAAAAGAAAAAGAGTAACGAATTTATTTTTTTCTCGATATCCTGGTTCTTTGTCGCCCTTTTGCCGGTCTCTAACTTGTATCCTCTAAATGCCTATATGGCAGAGCACTGGTTGTATGTTCCCTCAATAGGGGCTTTTCTTATTTTGGCAAAGAGTTTGACTTATTTATACAGGAGAAAAAAAACCAAGATTGTTATGATTATATCCAGTATAGGATTATTAGCTTTTTATTCTTTTCTGACTATCAAGCAAAATAGATATTGGGGAGATCCTGTTGCTTTTTATAAGATGACCCTGAGATACGCCCCGAATAATTCTACCTTGTATGCAAACCTGGGTTTTGCGTATGATAAAATAGGCAAGAAAGAAGAAGCAATACATTTTCTTAAAAAAGCCTTGGAAATCGATTCATCTCATGCCAAGGCATATTATAATCTTGCTTTTGTGTACAATGATATTGGTGAGAAAGAAAAAGCAATGACGTTACTTAAAAAAGCCCTGGAAATCGATTCATCTCATGCCAGGGCATATTATAATCTTGCCTTCATGTACAATGATATTGGCGAGAAAGAAAAAGCAATACCATTGTTTAAAAAAGCTATTAAAATCGATTCGGATTACATAGAGGCTTATAATAATCTTGGCGTGTTGTATGCTAACCTCGGCGAAAGAGAAAAGGCAACGGCTTTATTCAAAAAGTCTATAGAAATTGATCCAGACTCTCCCGAGGCATATTATAATATTGGCCAGGCATACTCTGCTATCGGCAACAGTGAAAAAGAAATAGTTTCATATAAGAAAGCAATACAAATAAATCCAGGATACGCGAAGGCATATGATAATCTAGCCGTAGTCTATAATGAAATCGGTAAAAATGAAGAGGCAATAGCATCATTAAAAAAAGCAATAGAAGTAGATCCGGATTACGCCAAGGCGCATTTTGATTTATCTGCAGTTTATTTTCAGGAAAAACAATATGTTTTAGCTATTAAATATTGCGACAGGGCAATTGAGCTTGGGTTTGACGTCTCCACCGAATTTATAGAAAAACTGAAACCGTATAGGAGATAAAAAAATCATGATTAGAGCAAGGAGAATTGTTGCCTCGAGGGTCAATATACTGCTAGTTGCTCTAATGTTTATAGTTTTACTCTTTAGTATATTTATCAAGCCAAAAAGTCTAGAGACAAGAATGATATTGTCTTTTGATGAAATATTATACAATAAAATGGCGAATCAAATAAGGATCGACTTAACTGATTATAATGGACTTAGTTTTTATAAATATATAAAAAGACGCAATCCTAATCTAACCCTGCCGGGATATTTCACAAAGCCTCTTTTTAAGCATCCTCCAATGTATAGTTTGATTCTTACCCTCCCCAAGAGATTAGGTTTCGAGAAACCCAAAGAAGCCAATTATTTTTCGTTTTATGTCGCACTTCTATTGCCTTTTCTTGCTTTTTTCATAGCGTGGCAACTATTTGATAAAAGGACAGCTTTTTTTGCATTTCTATTTTTATCAATAGAGCCGGTATATTGGTTATGCTCTTTGAGGGTATGGATGGGCTGCACCCTAACACTTTTTATGTATCTATCTATCCTCTTTTTTATTCTGGGATGGAAAAATGATAAATATTATATCCTAAGCGGGGTATTTCTGGGGTTTAGTTTATTGACGAAGTATACAGGGGTATTAGTGGCCCCAATAATATTAATCTTTGCAGCGACTTATAAGCCAGAACTTTTCAGGAATATAAAGTTCTATCTGATATTCATAATCGCATTTTTAATATTTATGCCATGGATTATATGGAATATAAAGGTCTATGGGAATTTTTTATCAACCATTATGTTCCATAAAGATACTTCAACTGACATACTTAATAAAGATGCCCTATTCATGGATAAATTAACCCTCTTGATAGAAAAACCCCACTATATGATTTTTCTATTATTATCAGGATTGGCTATGTATTGGGTTGCCTTTAAGGGATATATAGCCAGGATTGAGCAAGGGATAAGAAGAAATGAGATTTTGAGTGTTGCGGCAGTTGTACTATTTTTGATATTTATATTTTCATTAAAAGACGTTAAGCAGGGTTTTATCGAAACTATCCTGTTAAATAAGTTACCTCCGATAAGCCAGGACTATCCGAACCCATTTATAAACGAACCTTGGTCATTTTATATTGGACACTTCCTGAAGATGAGCCCCATTTTTATATTATCATACCTTGGGCTTTTCTTTCTCAATTCCAGAAATGAAGGAGATAAACTTTTATTGGTAGCAGTCTTATTGATTTTTTTATTTTGTATAATATGGAAAGGCAACCAATCTCGCTATGCATTGTCCGCCATCTTTGCATTGACAATCTTAGCTTCTAGGTCTTTTTTCTGGTTTTGGGATGCCTTGGGACGAATCAGGGAAATATTTTTTAGAAGATTATTAAAGAGTATGTCTATCTGTGTTATATTTTATTTTTTCCTAAAAACTGCTATTGTTGGTATCAAATTAACTACAACATTTGGAGGAGAAGGGTATTTTACCTATTTTTAAAACGCGAATTTAATGTAAATACATAAAATGAAAAAATCCATACATATTACAATATTGGGAGGAGGCCTGGCAGGACTTGGTGTGGGGTATTACGCTAAGAAGAAAGGAATGTCGTTTAAGATTTATGAAGCGGGTAATCGCACGGGAGGAAACTGCGTTACACTGAAAAAAGGAGATTTTTTCTTTGATTCAGGGGCGCATCGCCTTCATGATAAAGATGCGGCAGTGACTAAAGAGTTAAAAAAGCTACTCGGAAAAGATCTAAAAAAAATCAATATCCCAAGCCAAATATATCACAATGGAAAATTTATAGACTTTCCATTCTCGCCACTGAATTTAATGAAAAATTTAGGGTTACATACCTTTGGAAAAGCTGCTATTGAAGTGATGCAGTCAAGATTGAGGACCAAGAGAAAAGATAGTAGTTTTGAAAGCTTTGCGTTAGAGACTTATGGGAACACTATAGCTGAAAGTTTCTTGTTGAATTACTCTGAAAAATTATGGGGCTTACCTTGCAACAGGCTTTCCTTGGGTGTCTCAGGCAAACGATTGAAAGGGCTAAACTTTAAGACCTTCCTCATGGAAGCGATGTTTGGACAAAAAACTAAATCCGACCATGTAGAGGGTGCATTTTATTATCCTAAGATGGGAATTGGCACTATTGCAAAAAAACTAAAGGAATTCTGCGGGGAGGAGAATGTTCTAGAAAATTCGAGAGTTACTAAGATCTTGCATAGTCATAAACGTATTGATGCTATAGAGGTTAACGGGAAGAAAAAAATAGCTGTAGATGAAATGGTAAACACATTGCCTATCCATCTATTGTTACAAATGATGAAACCTTCTCCACCAGAAGAGATTTTACTTTTGACCAAAAGACTTCACTACCGCGATGTGATCTTGGTAGCGTTTTTCTTAAACAGGGAATCGGTTACTAAGGCAGCTACAACTTACTTTCCTGATCACAAGTTCCCGTTTACCAGGGTATACGAGCCGAAAAATAGGAGCATGCATATGGCTCCAGAAGGCAAGACCTCGCTTGTTGTTGAAATCCCCTGCCAACAGGATGATAAGTTTTGGAATATGCAAGACGATATGCTAGTCCGGTTGATGCAAACACAGCTTATACAGGTTGGCTTGATAAAAGAGGCAGAGGTCATAGATACTTCAGTCAGTAGATTAGATTATGCTTATCCTATACTAGAGATAGGGGTTGAAGAGAAGATGCAGAAGATCGATGAATTTTTAAAAGTTTTTACTAATCTGAAAATTTCTGGCAGAAACGGAAGGTTTTTATACAGCTGGATTCACGACATGATGAGGTTTGGCGATACAATAATTAAGGAGTATATTTCTAAATGAATAACACGCAAAAAGTAAATCCCAGAGAATCCGTACTTCTCATGTATTCAGGAGGATTGGATTCAACCCTTTTAGCTGCAATCCTTGTAAAAAAATTTCAGAGAGTGTTTTTGGTTACATACGATCTTCCCTATACTATCGGGTTGTCTAATGTTTTTAAAAATATAAAGAAGCTGAAAAAGATCAACCCAGATTGCCATCTTACACACCACATCATTGATTTAGCAGGGACGCGAAAATTATTTTTTGATGATTTTTATGATGATTTCTTTACTTATTGTAAAGGAGGGGCTCCTGGGATTATCTGTTTTTCTTGTAGGATGGCGATGCTTATGGAGTCTGTTAAATTTTGCTTGCAGAATAAGATCGGTAATCTGGCTATAGGAAATACAAAAGTTCAAGCGAACAAAGCGCACAGTTTTCCCTGTAACGTGAAACGCTTTTCAGACTTCATGGCGAAATATAATATTATTTATACAAACGATACATATGAGATCGAGACGAGAGAGAAAGAAGAAAATTTATTAAAAGACTACGGTATTGATGTAGGAAAAAACATAGGTTTATCGAGTGTCACAAACCAGCCCCGCTGCGCCCTCGGAGTTTATTCCACGTTATGGTTGATGGGAAAGCCTCTTTGTGAAAAAGATATGGTACAATATTTTGATGATAAGCTTCCTTTAATGGAAGCTTATTTATCCGAATTTTCGCATCTAAAAGAAGGGATCCGAGGAAATGAGAAATATAAGACAGAGGTAGACGGGGCTCTTTCTGGTAGCTGGCTATATGAATTCGGTCCTAGGGTTGACAGGACTCTAAGCGCGATCCTTACGCCTTTCTGGCTACTTTCAAAACTTTATTTTCGATCCAGAAAACGTTCTTGATGGAAGATGAATTATTTAAATAATACTAAACCTAATCCCAGGCTTCTTATTTTCCTGCCTTTAGTTACTTATATAATATCCTATTTTTATCTTGCGTATTATCATGGGAATTTTTTTATTTTTAATACAATCGTACATGAAGGGGGAAAATATACGCTGCTTCAGACTATGTTTTATGCTTCACATTTTCTCGGACATATCCCTGTTTGTACGGTGCTGGCATTTTTCTTTGTCGGAATATATCTATGCCTGACAAAAACCGACCTTGAGTTATCTTTCAGCAAAAAGATCTGGTCGATAGCCATATTGCTTATCTTATTATTGGTTTTTTCGGCTTATGTTAGCCTGCATGTCTTTGGCTATGAAGATACAGTCTCATTTATTGGCCAGAAAAAACAGAGTGTTGTAAGATATGAAGAAGGCGGTAACTGGAAATTATCCTTACCCAGCACCATTATGCTCTTCTTCTTAATACCAGTATATATTTATATTATCAGAAAGATATTTAACAGAAATATCGAGTTTAATTCGCGCGGTGTATTTTATATATTTTTAGCCTTAGCGCTATTTTTTTTATACACTTTTTTATTTAATAGAAATATCAGCGATGCATTTCTGGAAGTCTGGAAGGATCCAAGATACCTCGCGCATAGCGTAAGAGAGGCATTGACATTCCCGCTTACTTATTTTCCTATCCTGATGTACTTTATCCTGAATAACGAGAAAAAGGATAGCGGCTCTAGAAGAGATAAGCAGCATAGGAATTTTAAGTATCTTATTGTATTCCTAGGTCTTATTTTTACCTTAGGATTATTTTATCAATCGTATATACCTCTAACAAAAGGTATAGGAAGTCTCGCACAAAAGCCAGGCTTTGCTAAAGGCGGTAAACTGGGGATTTCATACCTTCTTGCATCCCACTATTTCGAACACTTCCTTGATACAATCTATTTTGCGCTCTTATGTTTATTGTTGCATGGTCTTGCAATGAATAGCAGTAAGCAAGTAAGGCGTATTTAAGCGCACCTTAGGATTACATCCATGCGCTCTCTTAGGCTTCGGTTTATTAGGCTTATTCAGAAGAAAGAAGAAATCTTAACCCACCCCAGTCACAATTTCCCGCCCCACAGTCATATGACCCACAGAGTAAGTTTTCATGACTGCCAGTCATACCCTATTCGCTCTTGCCTATGTTGCGGCATCTTATTTTACCTACTTATATTAAGACACAGAAAAGTCTATTTTCTTTCAAACTTTTTTCCTAACTTGGCACATGGAATAGAGTTATCCGCCCCTATTAAGAATAGGGCTATTTGACTTGACAATATAAATATCATAATGTATACTTCATTATAAATTACACTGGAGTTTTATACTCTATTATTATAAAGCTAAAAAGAAGGTATTATATAATGAAAAGGCTATATCTTTCCTTATTATTAACTCCTTATGCTATATTTATGATTAGCGCCCTATGTTTTGCCGCTACAGTAGGCAATCCGCTTGACCTGGATGTGCCTTCCACGTCTGCCTTATTGCGTCAGGAGATCGTAGAAAATACATTGGATGAACATGATCAGATAGTGAAGATAAAGGCTTCATTGGATATGGAGTTTGTTTTTGATAAGGACCTTGATACTACGTGGGAAGTTAGTAATGCTGAGATGAAGGGTCAGTGGTATATGCTAAAATTAGCAACTACAATTTTTAATAGAGTAGAGCCATATATTAAATTAGGCACTTCGAATCTACAAGTAAAATGGACGCATTTTGGGTCACAGCCAATAGAAGTCGAAGCTGATTATGGCTTTGCTTGGGGGGGCGGTGTAAAAGGAATTATATGGGATTTTGATGATTATGGTATTCGCCTGACAGGAGATTTTCAATATAGAACTACAGAACCAGACGTGGAAGAGATATCATTAGATTCTAGTAGCGTAACTGATACAGGCGCAGACTTTGAAGTAGAAGAGTGGCAGCTGGCCTTTGTTTTGAGCAAAAAATATCAGCTCCCTTTAAAGATGCAGGATATTTACATAGTGCCATATACAGGCTTAACCTTCTCTGATTCAACAGTAGATGTGAAGTTTAATAATCCCAACTTGCCTGCTACAGATTATTCCATTTTTGATGCAGGTAATGATTCTACATGCGGTTTTCTCTTGGGATGCGATATAATGCCGACGATGAATAGCTCTTTTATTTATAGCATAGAAGCAAGACTCGCAAATGAATATGCATTGACACTTGGCGGGGCCATGAAATTTTAACCGCTAACAAAAGAGAGGTGAGTAAAATGAAGAGATTAATAATGTTTTTATTTCTTTTAGGTATTTTGAACTTCACGAGACTTTCCTTGGCAGCGACCATAGGTGGACCTGAGATGGATATCCCAGAGGGGTCGTTCAGCGCAAAGAAATACGCTGTCAACAGAAGCCTTAATCGTTGGGAATTTGATGTGAATATAAAAAGCAGTTTTGAGGCAGAGTTTATTACCAAAAAGAAGCTTAAGACATCTTCTGAAGCTACAGGAGCCGAGATAGAGGGCCAGAACTACATGGTAAAGGTTTCAAATAATTTTAATAATATTTTTGAGCCTTATATAAAGATAGGGACGTCTGATCTTGAAGTAAAATGGACACAAAATGGCAATAGCGTTAGAGTAGAAGCATCGCCAAGTTTTATTTGGGGCGCAGGTATTAAGGCCAAGATATACGAATTCGAGGATTATGGGATTAAATTAACATTAGACACTCAATACAGAAACCTTGATTTAGATGTAGACAAAATAGACCTTGCAGGTACATCCTCTGGATTACAAGATGAAAAAATTGAGATAGAGGAATGGGAGACGAGTTTGCTTGCCAGTAAAAAATTCATAGTTCCAATAGGATTGAAGGATTATTATATGGCTCCATATACTGGCATAACCTTTTCAGTAACAGATGTTGATGTTAGCTTCAAGCAAACCTCAACAGGCTTGGATTATTCTGTATACAAGGCGAGCGATGATAGCGTCTTTGGTTTTGTACTTGGCTGTGATATAATGCCCTCTCTTTTAAGCTGGTACCTGTTTAATTTTGAGATAAGGCTTGTAAACGAGACTGCATTTACTCTTGGCGGCACAATGAGGTTTTGAAACAATAGCCCTACCGCTCCTAGCTTGACAAATCAGTCAATGACAAAAGTTATTCGCCTTCGCTCTAATTTCGGCGGATAATACCCTCGTCCAACTTTCAGCGGATAACCAGCCTCTGGCGGGTGGCGCAATCTCACGTGTCAAGTTATCCACTCTCACTTACCATTCACGTCGAAGGCGGATTATTCTATTCCATGTGTCAAGTTAGGCTATGCCCGTTCAATTCTTTTTGCTTGCCATAGGTCCTATCTATTATATATAATACTATAACATAAACATATATCAGGATGAATCTTTATAGTCGGGACTCTGACAGTAAATTTAAGAGGAGAATGTGTGAATTTTTTTATGGATCTTGGAGAAAATAAGATGTTTTTGACAGTGGTCCTGGCGTGGTTAGTGGCCCAGACCATAAAAGTGGTGATCGGCGTAGTGCGCGAAAAAAGATTTAACTTTAAATGGTTTGTGGGAACAGGTGGCATGCCAAGTTCTCATGCTGCCACTGTATCAGCACTCGCTGCTTCTGTTGGGTTTGAATTTGGCTTTTCGTCTCCGTTTTTTGCAATGATCTTTTTTGTGGCGTTTATCATAATGTTTGACGCGCAAGGCGTTCGACGACAGAGCGGTCGACAGGCAGAGATACTTAATAATATCACAGAGGATATTTATTTAAATAAAGGCATTAGACAGGAGAAACTCATAGAGTTATTAGGGCACACGCCTATACAGGTATTCATGGGTGCTACCATCGGCGTTATTGTGGCAATTTTTTATTATAGATAAATTCATCCCTGCCGCGGCGGGGTTCATTTGAGGAGGCTAATAGTGAATAGTAGATTATTAGGCGTAGGGATTGGGTTGGCGTTGATAGCAGTTTTGACCTTTATTGCAATTAGTAATAAGGGTGAGGATAAGAAAGAGGTTTTACCAGCATTGCCCGGTTTTAGTTCTGTAGAAGCTTTAATTTCAAAAGATAAGCTGGATGAGGCAAAAAAGCAAATAGATGAGATAGCGGACAAACATCCTGATTCAGACGCATTGGGAAAGATTTATTTTAAGATAGCGAACTCCTATGAGAGAAAAGGAGAGATTGTTAAGGCGAGAGACGTGTATGGGGTGATATTGACTAGACATCAGAATGTAGATAATATACTTGATGTTCAAGAAAAAATAGGCAAGCTCAATGTGCAAATACTCTTTTCTCCCATTATCACAGTCAAGGATTTGCTTTACAAGATTGAACCGGGCGATACGCTTTCAAAGATTGCTAAAAGATTTGGGACTACAGTCGATCTTATAAAGGTCTCAAATTCTCTTAGAAGCGATACGATACGTGCCGATTCAAGGCTCAAGGTTTCAAGGGCCAAATATGAAATACTCGTCGACAAATCGCAAAATCTCCTGACTATTCTTTTGGATAAAGGCGACATTTTTAAGGTCTATCGGGTTTCGACAGGCGAAAATAATTCTACGCCGGTAGGAAATTTTAAGATAGTGAATAAGATCAAAGACCCTGTCTGGTACAATCAGGGCGCGATAGTGCCATCAGAAAGCCCTGATAATATTTTAGGTTCGCGTTGGCTTGGGATTTCCGAGCGGGGTTATGGCATACATGGAACAGTGGACCCGAAAAGCGTAGGCACCCAGGCTACAAAAGGTTGCGTGAGGATGATCGATTCTGACGTGGAAGAGCTTTACACGATAATCCCGGTTGGCACTGAAGTCACAATAGTGGATTAAGGGAAAAGGTTGCTAAAAATGGCTGGTGGGTTAGATTTTGAAAAGCCTATATTGGAATTAGAACTTAAAATCGCTGAGCTTAAATCTCTTGCGGCCGATGGCAGCATAGACCTTTCGGAAGAGATAAAGACATTAGAGGCGCGACTTGAAAAAGTAAGAAGAGAGATATTCGAGTCTCTTGGCCCATGGCAAAAGGTCCAGATTGCTCGGCATCCAAAAAGGCCATACACGATAGATTATATACATATGGTAATGGTAGATTTTATTGAACTGCATGGCGATAGAATGTTTCAGGATGATAAAGCTATCGTAGGGGGCTTTGCCAAGATAAACGGAGAAAAGATTCTTGTGATCGGACATCAGAAAGGCAGGGATACCAAAGAGAATCTCATGAGGAATTTTGGTAGCGCTCATCCAGAGGGATACCGTAAGGCAATGAGATTGATGAAGCTTGCTGAGAAATTTAACGTGCCTATTATTACTTTTATTGATACGCCTGGCGCATACCCTGGTATAGGAGCTGAAGAACGCGGGCAGGCAAATTCCATAGCGCATAATTTAAGGGAAATGATCACGTTAAAAGTTCCTATTATTGTTATAGTAATAGGAGAAGGCGGTAGCGGCGGTGCTCTTGGAATAGGAATAGGAGATAGGGTTTATGTGATGGAGAATGCTTATTATTCAGTGATATCCCCAGAAGGATGCGCTGCGATTTTGTGGAAAGACAGATTAAAGGCGCCTGAGGCATCAGAGGTCTTGAAGCTCACTGCAAAGGACCTGATTGGTCTGAAGATTATTGATGGCGAGATCCCAGAGCCATTGGGAGGTGCTCATAGGGACCCTGAAAAAACAGCGCAGTCAGTAAAAAAATATATAAAAAGGGCGTTAAAGGAACTCAAGGCTATTTCCACAAATAGGTTATTAGAAAAGAGGTATGAGAAGTTCAGGAGGATGGGGGATATTTGAAATATGCCGGAGTGGCGGAATTGGCTGACGCGCACGATTCAAAATCGTGTGAGGTGACCCCTCGTGTGGGTTCGACTCCCACCTCCGGCACCATGATTTGTTAGACTCAGGAAGACTTGTTTGATGGGAGTCGAAACGAGCGAGCGCCGAGCGAATAGCTTGAGTCGTCTACCTTCGGTGGACAACCCTCCAGAGGCGGATTATTTACCAAATAATATACGAGGCAAATAACTTTTGTCATTGACTGATTTGTAAAGTTAGGTAGCGTGGGGCTGTAGTGAAGCGGGATCACACGACAATGGCATTGTCGCATCACGGGTTCAATTCCCGTCAGCTCCACCATAACCCTGATATGGGTAAATTCTATGAGTCAGGAAGTTTATCCGTTTAAGCAGATAGAAAAGAAATGGCAGGATAAATGGAAGGAGCAGGGTCTGCTTAGAATGGATCCCACTTCTTTAAATCCAAAGTATTACTGCCTAATGATGTTTCCATATCCCTCGTCTGCCCTCCATGTTGGCCACGGAAGAAACTACATCATAGGAGATGTCGTGGCCCGCTACAAGATCATGAGGAAATTCAATGTCCTTACGCCTATGGGCTGGGACGCCTTTGGCCTGCCGGCTGAAAATGCAGCAATAAAAAGCAAAATCCACCCCAAGATATCTACCTTAAATAATATACAAACAATGAAAAGGCAGCTTGATTCTTGGGGTGTAAGATATGACTGGGATAGAGAGATTACTTCTTGCATGCCGGGTTATTATAAATGGACCCAGTGGATATTTTTGCAACTTTACAAAAAAGGCTTGGCATATAAGAAAAAAGCCTCTGTGAACTGGTGTCCTTCGTGTCAGACGGTTCTTGCGAATGAGCAGGTTATAGATGGCGCGTGCGAGAGATGTTCTTCTCAGGTTGACCTGCGCAATCTGGAGCAATGGTTTTTTAAAATCACTGATTATGCGCAAAATCTTCTGGATGATCTAGACCTGCTAGAGGATTGGCCGGAGCGCGTTAAATTGATGCAGAAAAATTGGATTGGCAGAAGCGAAGGCGTTGAGATAGATTTTAAGATCGCAGACTCTGACATTGTTTTGAGCTGTTTTACTACGAGAGTGGATACGATTTATGGGGCGACTTATATGATGCTTGCCGCAGAACACCCCTTGATCAATGATTTAATAAGGCTTTCCAAGGAAGAGCGAGATGTAAAAAGATTTATTAATAAGGTCAAGAAAGAGAGTTTTGTAGATAGGATTTCAGCGAATATCGAGAAGAATGGAATCTTTACGGGCAAATACGTCATAAACCCTGTTAATAATAATAAGATACCGCTTTGGGTAGCTAATTATGTAGTGATGGAATACGGAACTGGCGCAGTAATGGCTGTTCCTGCCCATGACCAAAGAGATTTTGAGTTTGCAAAAAAATATAATCTGCCCATAGACGTTGTAATAAATAATCCCCGAGAGCGCCTTGAGGCAAAAGTTATGAAGGAGGCATATATAGAAGATGGCGTGATGGAGAATTCCGGAGAATTTAACGGGCTTTCAAATGTGGATGCGATGGAGAAGATAGCAGATTATATGGAAAAAGAAGGCATAGGCCGAAGAAAGCTTCACTATAAACTAAGGGATTGGCTTATTTCCAGGCAACGATACTGGGGCGCGCCTATACCTATTGTTTATTGCGATGAGTGCGGTATCCAGCCAGTGAAGGAAAAAGACCTCCCGATTCTCTTACCAGAAAAGGTTGAATTTAAACCTCATGGAAAATCTCCTTTGGAAGATGTTAAGGATTTTGTAGAGACAAAATGTCCTAAATGCAACCAAAAGGCAAAGCGCGAAATAGATACGATGGATACCTTTGTGGATTCGAGCTGGTATTTTCTGAGATATCTTTCGCCAAGGGATGATGGACGGCCTTTTGACAAAGATGTTGTGAATAAATGGTTGCCAGTGGATCAGTATATAGGAGGGGTAGAGCATGCTATCTTGCATCTGATGTATTCCAGATTTATCGTTAAGGTGCTTTATGATATGGGGCATGTGGGCTTTAAAGAACCATTTGCAAGGTTGTTTACTCAAGGCATGATTGTAAAAGACGGGGCAAAGATGTCCAAGTCAAAAGGCAATGTCGTAAATCCCGATACGCTCATTGACAAGTATGGCGCGGATACAGTCAGATTTTATACGTTATTCATAGGTCCCCCTGAAAAGGATGCTGAATGGAATGATCGAGGCGTAGAAGGCGCATGGAGATTTTTAAACAGGCTGTGGCGGCTTATTGAGCATAGCGCAGAGCGGAGAGACAATGGCGTAAAAAATGATTCATCGCGCAGCGCTATAAAATCGACCTTAAAACGGAAAACACATCTAACAATCAAAAAGGTTACTGAAGACATGGAGGGCGCATTCCATTTTAATACCGCCCTTAGCGCGATAATGGAACTTATAAACGAGATCTATGCTTATATAAAGATATGCCCTTTGGCTTCAGTCGGAGCAGATAGCGCCGATGATATAGACTTGAAAAAGGCCATAGAGGCAGCCGTTATACTTGTTGCGCCATTTGTCCCGCATATTGCCGAAGAGATGTGGAGAAGATTGGGCAACAAAGAGGGCGTTTTTAATGCGGATTGGCCTAGATATGACAAAGGGGCGCTCAACCAAGACAGGATTACAATGGTCGTGCAGATAAACAGCAAGGTCAGGGCAAGGATAGAGGTTGCTTCAGCAGCAAGCGACGATGATATCAAGAAGACAGTGTTTGAAAATCCCATTGTCAATAAATGGACAGGAGGCAAGCCCCCTAAGAAATTTGTAATTGTAAAAGGGAGGCTGGTAAATCTAGTAGTCTAAATTGAAAAATTAGTCAATGACAAAAGTTATCCGCCGCAGGCGGATGACGCTATTCCACGTGTCAAGTTAGGGATATATAAAGGACTGGCATGCTAAGAAAGATTATTTATATTACGCTTTATATATTATTCTTTTTCTCCGCCAGCGTTTTCGCTGATACTATCTATTTAAAAAATGGCAACAAGGTTGACGGTATTATAATCAAGGATGCCAAGGATTTCGTAGAGATAAAGATTAATATAGGCGCGACAGTTACTTTTTTCAGAGAGGACATAGAGAAGATAGATAGGGATATTAAAAGCGAGCACTCCAAGATGAAAAGCAACTGGGAGGCCAAGAAAACCAAGAAGGAAATAAAAAGGACAGCCCGGGACGCCTTTGAAGAAGAGCAGACCAGGAAAGGTCTTGTCGAGTATGAGGGGAAATGGATTACTCCAGAGAAAAAAGAAAGATCGGAGTTGGCGAATATAGTCAGAGATGTTGGTAAGGGGCATAGCGAGACAAGGTTTTCGCATAAGGTTGACAAGACAAAAAGGTCTTCTTTGGCTAAGAAATTGCTTGATAAAGGAAATTGGTTTATTCGAGAGACGGAACATTTTTCCATATTTTACAGAGATCTTTCTCAAGCGAAGATAGTCAGCGATAAGGCAGAGTATTATTTTGAGAAAATAACCTATGACCTTGGTTATGAGGGCGAAATAAAATGGGACAAGAAATGTCAAATATACATAGTAGAGAATCTGGATAAATGGAAAGAGTTTTTAAAGGGCATAGGATTTAATGCTGATTTGGTTGGAGGTTTCGTGCCAAATTATGGCCAAAAAGAGATGTTTATGTGCGCCTTGTCAGATGAATATCTCGCGCTTACATTTCCCCATGAGCTGACCCACCTTATTTTTCAAGAGATAGCAGGTAAGAACATAATACCTTTATGGCTTAACGAAGGTCTTGCGAATTACGAAGCAAGTGTAACTAGTTTTTCGAATGAATTTCTTACAAAATACATAAAACAGGGCAGATATATCTTGCTTGGAGATTTATTGCGCACGACCGCTTATCCTAAAGGGAAAAAGGCAAGAGAACTTTTTTATGCGCAGTCAGAGAAATTGGTGGAATTTCTTATTACGCAGCATGGAAGGAAGAATTTTAGAAAGTTTTGTGAGCTTATATTAAAAGACAAGCCTTTTAAGGATTCTCTTTTTAGCGTATATAAGGGTGACTTTGAGGACCTGGAGGATTTTAATATAAAGCTAGTAGAGTATATTGTTAAGTAAGAACTAAGAATCAAAAAGGGGTTTTATGCGCGGTAGGATTTCACAGCTTTTCATTATGAATCTTTTATTAATAGCTGTTTTTTCTGGTTGCGCAGACGTAAAAACCCCGACCGCACATTACGCGTTGACCCACCCCCTCAGCACAAAGACGATGGTAATACGCGGTACGAGCAAGGATGAGGTCATTGAAAAGTGGGGTCACCCTGCCAAGATAGTAGAAATGGGTTTTGATGATATAGGACTTAAAGAAGAGACGTGGGTATACGACGCCTGGTTTCCAAAGGTCCCTCTTGACTACAGGCATTTTTCAAGGAAAAAGGAGATATATTTTGCAGGCGATTATGTAACAGGGTACCAGGACATGGAAGATGAAAACAAAATAGAAGAATAAGTGAAGCATAGATTGCGCGCTCACTTGAGGAAGGGTGCAAATGCAAAAATTTTCAGTTGTTACGATTCTCTTATCAGTCCTTTTGACTTTTTTTTCTGTTATATCTTATTCCGCTGAAGACAGAGAAAATTCGCAGCATTCTCCAGAGGTAAAGTCATACCAAAAATCTCGTAGGGTCACAGAGATGTCCAAGCCTATATTGCCGCCTGTTGTCCCGTCAGGCTCATCGACGATTTCTCCTACGCCGTCACCTCATATATCCGTTCCTAATATTACGTCAAGGTCTATTAATATGCCGCATGTGCCAAGCGTACCGAGTCGTATTCTTATCCCATCCACTCCGTCTTTACAGCTTAAAACCACTCAGAGGCCAATGATCGTAAGCGTTCTAGGCAGCGTGGTTAATATAAGCCCAGAAAAAAGCGAGTCTTTATGGATAGAGGTAAAGGATCGATTTGGCCGGGCAATAAAGATAAAAATAAAGAACTTAAAAAGAACCCCTATAGTAAAACAGGCAGCTGTAATGCAATTCAAAGATATAAAAATAGGCGATAGAGTGAATATCATGTTTGCGCCCGGCGAAAGGGAGAATATAGCCAGTTTTATAAATGTCCTAACCCAAGAAGAATTTGAGCTTATGAGGGATGCGGGAACAGGGTCGCCTGTTGTTTTAGAAGGATCACAAGATTCTGAAAGCGTTGTAGCCCCTTCAGAATGAGATAGTCAAGTCAACGAATAACTCAAAGATTATCTACCGTGTTAGATATTTCAATGTCCGAGAGATTTTTTATCCTTACCTTCCTTGTCCTTGGCCTTTTTTGCACAACCCTTTCTTATTATAGAAATACGTCCTTAAATTCCGAACCTATAGCGATCGATATTAACGAAATCCGCGCCCAATAATATACGAGGGCAAATAACTTTTGTCATTGACTGATTTGTCAAGTTAGGCTTTTGGTTCGTTGGTCCGAGCCTCTTAATACTGGCGGGCTGGAGAGCAGTTGACATAGCTAAATAGGTATGATAAGATTTAAACCGTGATGCGCAAGATATATCTAACTTTAATAATATTAATGTGTATAGCGGTGAAACCTGCCTTTGCGTACTGGGTCTGGACCCCGGAAAGCGGCAAATGGGAGAACCCTAAGTACGCAGCCAAGGACACGCCTGAGGAGCAGATGGAATATGCCAAAGGTTTTTATGAAAAGAGAAATTTTAAACTGGCCCTCAGGGAGCTCAAGAAGCTAATAAAATATTACCCGCTTTCTAAAGAGGCGCCTACGGCCCAGTATTACATAGGCCGTATCATGGAAGAACTGGATAATCCATACGGCGCATTTAAGGCCTACCAAAAGGTAATAGACCTGTATCCTTATACAGAGCTTGTAGATGATGTCATAGAGAGAGAGTTTAAAATAGGTGTGATGTTTTTTTCAGGCAGGAAGTTCAAGATCCTTGGGCCGCTGAAGGTGCCGGCCAAAGACAAGGCTATAGAGATATTCAAGATAGTTGCGGATAATGCCCCGTACGGGAAATATGCAGACATAGCTATGTTTAATACAGGACTGTCTTATAAGGAGATAGCTGATTATGATAGCGCTGTAATGATGTTTAAAGACCTGATAGACAGATATCCGAATTCAAGTCTTATTGATAAATCAAGGTATCAGCTGGCGGAGTGCTCAAAGCTTTTGTCTTTAAGGCCTGATTATGATCAGACCCCTACGGTGTCTGCGCGCAAGGAATTCGAGGATTTTATAGAAAAGCACCCTGTTGGCGAGATGTCAGATGAGGCCAGGGAGATCATAGATAAGCTTAAGTATAAAGAGGCCCAGAATGCGTACAATATAGCACAGTTTTACGAAGCAAGGGATGTCTTTGAAAGCGCGGCAATATATTATAGAGATATAATCCAAAATTATCCTGACACAGAATGGGCCGAAAAGGCCAGAGAGAGACTTAATGAGATTGAGAGCAAATAGAATATTTCCCTGGTTGTTGCTTGCTGGTTGCTGTTTACTGGTTTTGTCCGGTTGCGGCTATACGACCAATGTAGCATTGCCCAAAGACATAAAGACCATGCACGTTGAGATATTTAAAAATAATATTGGCATAACAAAAGAGGTGAGCGCAAAGGACAAATATGAAGCATATAGGCCTAACCTCGAAGTGGACCTTAGAGACGCGATTATAGAGAGACTCTTTTTGGATGGTCATTTAAAGGTATCAGCAAAGGCTTATGCTGATGCTGTTTTGGAAGGAGAGATCATACAGTACAGGAAGGACCCGTTAAGATATCAAAACGAAGATGTCAGAGAATACAGAATAAACCTTGTCTGTGATATTAGACTTAGAAGCTCTAAAGATTCAGAGATTTTGTTGGAACAGAAAAGCCTGGCAGGTGATACAACATATTTTACTACCGGTTCTCTGCAAAAAAGCGAGGGACAGGCTTTAAAAGATTCCGCCTCAGACCTAGCGAGGCTAATAGTAAACAAGATTGTCGAAAACTGGTAACTTCCTTCATTATGCCCACCAAAAACTTTTCCTCTTATCTTTTTCTTGGGGAAGAAGATTTTTTAAAAAAAGAGGCAATTGAAAAGCTAAAGTCGAGTTTTCTAGACCCCGAGACAAAAGTCCTTAATTATAGCGTATTTTATGCAAAGGAGAAAAATTTTAATATCAAGGAGATGCTGGACAATCTGAACACCTTGCCCTTTCTCTCAAAAAAACGCCTTGTTGTGTTAAAGGACGCCGACTCCTTGCCGGCGGCTGGCAAGGAGTCTGTCCTTTTTTATCTGCGCAATCCAAAGAAGACGTCTCTATTTATTGTAGAGAGTTCTTTGCCTGTTATAAAAGGAGGATTTCTTTTAGACCTTTCAAAGGTCTCGCACTTAGTTTACTTTAGAAGATTGACGGATTCAGGTATTAATACGTGGCTCGTTAAAAAGGCAGGTTTATCCGGCAAGAAGATATCTTTGGAAGCCATCAAGACAATAAAAGATAACCTTCGTAATGATTTAAGGACCTTTTCCTCTAATATGGAC
>JBHPFI010000030.1:0-21488 GCA_042572045.1 Candidatus Omnitrophota bacterium | reverse complement strand
TTATCGTGATATTTAATTCATTGAATGTGTGGAATGAGTATATATTGGCAACGCTTATATTTTCTTCCAAATCTTTGATGCCGCTTCAGAGGGGGCTTATGATATTTCAGGGAACGCACATCACGCAATACCCTCTTTTAATGGCAGGCATAACGATAAGTGTTCTACCTATCATCTTGGTATACCTATTGATGCAGAAGCACATTATTAAAGGCATAACAGCAGGGGCGGTGGTTGGATGATGAGAGGGTTCCGGAACAAGGCATTTTTTAAAAAAATATTTATTTTTACTGGTTACTGGTTACTAGTTGCTGGTTACTGTCTTAGATGTGGTTTTCTTTGTTTGGCCCAAGAAACCGTGGAAGAAGAGGAGTTTTCACCCAAGGAGCTAATAGTACGGGCATGGGAGTCATGGGGCGCAAAGGATTACGAAAAGACTTTTTATTATACAGATAAGTGCATAGAGACGTATTCCGAAAAGGCAAAGGCGCAACAGGCCTCTCTGGGTGGATTGCCTGACACAGAGGTCATCGAGCAGTACGAGACACTAAATGCCGTCGGGACGAGTTGTTTTATCAAGGGAGAGATATATCTTTCTCAGGGGAAAAAAGATGAGGCAAGAGAGGCTTTTAATACAGCCATAGAAGAATACGGTTATGCCCAGAACTGGGACCCGCGCGGGTGGTTCTGGAGCGTAAAGGAAAAAAGCCAGTCCAGTCTTGAAAAGCTTGAAGAAAAGAAGGAGGTCGTAAAGGAGAAGCCAAAGCGAAAGATACCAAAGACAATCATTACTCTTTACGATCCTGGAAAAGAGACCATCGTTAGTTATAAAAGATATGGACATTTCAGTAGAGCAGGCAGTGATAAATATAGATATGTTGTAGAGGACCCTGAAGGCTTGTCTGAGGCAGTAGGAGAGGGCGTATATCCGAATACCTCAGGCGTTATATGGGATCCGCGTTACAACAAGGTTAAAAGCCAAGGTAGATTAGAGGGCAACCATTGGGAATTTGTAAATACAGATGACCTTGAGGCCAATTTTTATAAATGGACGCAGGCGCCAGAGCCAATGGGCGTGCGGTTGTTCTATAGCGCATTAGCGCTTGAAAAATCAGGTCTTTTAAAGCACGCTATAAAATCTTATTACGCTATAGTCGTGCATTTTCCGAAATCAATCGGCTGGACCTATTTTCATACGCCCTGGTATATTGCCCAAGTGGCGCTTGACAGGGTGGATTATTTGACGAGAAAATACCCTGAGCTCAAGGTGGAGCTAGAGGGTGGCAGGGTGTGGATTGAAAATGGATTTGATAACAGCGTCACAAATGATAAATTTTTTGTAGATCCTGGCAGATTAAAAGAGCTGAGTTTTTTTGAGACTCTAAAAAAGCGGTTATTAGAAAAGCGTCCTGTAAATACAGGCAAGGTGGTGAAGCAGATAGGCGACGGAAGGGTGGACCTTGTAAAATATAAAAACGGACACTGGCAGCTAAGGCTTGAAGGCAGGCCTTATATGATAAAATGTGTTGCCTATTCTCCGAATAAGATCGGACAAAGTCCTGATGAGGGCACCTTGGATGACTGGATGCAGGCAGACTACAATAAAAACGGCAAAATAGACGGGCCTTATGACAGCTGGGTGGATAAGAATTACAATAACATCCAGGATCAGGACGAGGATGCAATAGGGGACTTTGAGTTGTTAAGGCAGATGGGATGCAATACCATCCGGCTTTATCATCATGCTTCAAATAAGAAACTTTTGAACGACTTGTATAATAGGTACGGCATAATGGTGATTATGGGGGATTTGTTGGGGGCTTATACAGTAGGTTCTGGCGCCAGCTGGTATGAAGGCACGGATTATGAAAATCCAGAGCATAGAAAAAATATGATGCAGAGCGTCAAGAAGATGGTGGAGGAATTCAAGGACGAGCCGTATGTATTGTTTTGGATGCTTGGAAATGAAAACAACTATGGTGTTGCCAATAGCGCAAAGAAAAAGCCGGATAGCTATTATGCCTTTGCAAATGAGGCTGCAAAGATGATAAAGACAATAGACAGGGACCATCCTGTCGGCATCTGTAATGGAGATTTACTATTTTTGGATATCTTCAGTGAGGTTAGTCCAGACATAGATATTTACGGCACGAATGCATATAGAGGAAGGCACGGCTTTGGCAGAAGTTTCTGGCAAAATGTAAAGGATGTTTGCGATAAGCCTGTTATAATTACCGAATACGGATGCCCCAGCTATATGGACGGTAAATCAAGGGAATTTGCCGAGGAGAAACAGGCCGAGTATCTGAGAGGATGTTGGGAGGATATACTATATAATTCAGCAGCTCACAAGGGTGTTGGAAATTCAATAGGGGGCATACTCTTTGAATGGCTGGATGAATGGTGGAAGTCCTACGAGCCTTCGCTACATGATGCGACAAAAAATTGGTCAGGCCCGTTTCCAGACGGCTGGAATTATGAGGAGTGGCTTGGTGTGATTGGCCAAGGGGATGGGAATAGCAGCCCATTTTTAAGGCAGCTTAAAAAGGCATATTATGTTTATCAGGAAATATGGAAAGAATGAAACAAGTTTTCTTCCCAGAAAAGGAGGTGAGGTACATAGTTTATACTCTTAAAGGTCAAGAATTTTAGACGAATGGATTTTAGGCAAAATAAACGATAGGGAGGAAAAAGAGATGAAGAGAAATTTAAGTTTAATATTATTAATGATAGCAGCCCTTGCAATTTTTAGCATAGCAAGCTGCGGCGGTTCTAATGATAGAGAGGTTGCTACAAAGGCTGCTTCAGAAGACCTGAAGCAGTACGCTCAGGTAGATGACTATGAGAATGATGCATATAATGTTTATGAAGAAAAAACTGTAACCACCTTTAAGCCGTTTCCTATTTATACTGACGGCAGGTCTCCTGACAATCATTATGTTGCATCAGGGTATATGGGAGATTATTCTGATATAAAGGTTGAAAATTCTCATTTTGACAACCCGCATGCCGGAAGCACCTCTATACAGATAGTCTACAATAATAAGGCCTCCCAAGGCGCAAGATGGTGTGGAATCTATTGGCAAAACCCAGCCAATAATTGGGGAGATAGGCAAGGCGGTTATGACCTTACCGGAGCCAAAAAGCTTACATTCTGGGCAAGAGGAAAAAAAGGCGGCGAGAGGGTAGAAGAGTTTAAAGTTGGAGGTATCTCGGGCCTTTATCCGGATTCAGACCTGGCAGGTATAGGGCCTGTGCTTTTGACACCTGAGTGGAAGCAGTATGAAATAGATTTAAGAGGTAAGGATTTAAGCTACATAAGCGGCGGATTTGCCTGGGCAACCAACTTGGATGTCAATCCAGAAGGAGCGACATTTTATCTGGATGATATAAGGTACGAATAACCACAGAATATTACCCATTTACTCCTAACTTGACAAATTAGTCAATGACAAAAGTGGCAAGTTAGGGAGGGGTAATTAGGTAGACATCGAGGATAAAAGCATATGAAAAATGCTGTTGTAGGTATAGTGTGTGTTGTTTTAGTAGGCTTAGCATATTTTTTTATTATGACCAACGCCAAGCCGGAAAATATTTATATAGAAAAGCTTGAAAAGAACCGTTTCCAATTAATCGTCAATGATAAGCCCTACATAGTAAAAGGCATGGTGTATAGCCCTGTGCCTATAGGAAAGAATCATACGTATGATTTTTGGAGTGATCCTAATAAACCCCATCTTTATGACGGCAAGCTTATGAGAGAAGCCGGAGTAAATACCATAAGGGTTTATAAGCCGAGCGAGAACCCCGCAAGGACAAAAAAGACAATAAGGGATCTCTACAATAAGTTCGGGATTCGGGTGGCTATTGGTCACTGGCTTGGCTTTTGGGACAGCCCAAACTATGCGAATCCAGCTTTTCGGGAAAGGACAAAAAAAGACGTCCTGCGAATGGTCGAAACCTACAAGAAGGAAAAGGGAATTTTATTCTGGATACTTGGAAACGAGAACAATGTTTCTTTTTCTTACGGGCCTCAAGCCTTAAACATCTGGACAACGCCTGAGATAGAAGCCTTGAATGATCCTTATCTGAAAAGACGGGCGCGCGCCAGGATTTATTATTCCTTTGTAAATGAAGTTGCGCAGGCGATTCATGAGATAGATCCAAATCATCCTGTTGTATTGGCAAACGCGGAACTTACTGATATAGATGTGGCCAGCCAGGTTACGCCGGATGTTGATATCCTGGGGTGTTCTATATATAGAGGAAAGGCGTTTGGCAGTTTCTTCCGGGAAATCAGCAGGAAATTTAAAAGGCCTGTTGTTATAACAGAGTTCGGCTGCGACAGATACAATGCCTTTTTGAATGAAGAGGATCCGGGTATCCAGGCAGAGTTCATAGAAGCTGAATGGAAAGAAATCTATAAGAATACGTTCGAGGGTAATGGCATAGGTAACTGCCTGGGAGGTTTTGTATTTGAGTGGACGGATGAATGGTGGAAGTTCAGAGAGAATGATGCTTCTCGCTGGAAGGTTCAGGATACATTGGCAAGCTGGTCCAATGGCGCGTATTATTTTGACATAAAGGCTCCCCAGAATTTGAATATTAACGAGGAATGGTGGGGCGTGTGTTCGTTAGAGAAACGTGACAGAGGTCTTGACGAACGTAAGCCCAGCAAGGCATACTTTGTATTAAAAGAATTGTGGAAGGATTAGGGCAAATTATTTTTCCTAACTTGACACTTTTGTCATTGACTAATTTGTCAAGCTAGGAGAGCGCGCTCGGATGAAAATCATGACTAGAAGATTTTGTCTGATCAGAATATTCATAAGTATTAGTGTCATTTTCTGGTCTACATGGACAGGCGCGCTGCCTTCTTGTGCGCAGGAGCAGTATATTGCCCAGAGTTTCGGATTGTACAGTAAAGGCATAGCGTATTATCACGAGGGAAACCTGCACGGGGCAAAGGATGTTCTGCAAAGGGCAATACTGCTTGATCCGAGGAATGATGACGCGCAAGGGTATCTGGACCTGGTTAATGCAGAGCTTAGGATGCGGAGAAAAGGCAAGTTGGATTTTTATCAGTCCGGGGACGAATTTAGGAGAGAGTCGGATTTCGAAGAGACTGAATTTTATAGTGAATCGGATCCAGAATACGAATATTACGAGCCAGAAGATGATGAATTTGAATACCGGTATTTCGGACGAGGAGACGGAGATCCAGGAGGCTATGACTTTGAATATCGATATAGAGGAGAAGGGTATCCTACGAATAAAGCAAAGGCTGTTCTCGATGCCCTGAATCAAAGGATCACAGGGGAATACAAGATGTCCATTGGCGTGACGAGCGAGGATGTGATATGGAAGCAGGCAAACGGCGATTACAACGAGCGCAACTTCAGGATGATAGACCATAACTTCCCAAAGACAAACACATTTGACACAAGGGTGTTTGACAGGGTTAAAGTAGTCCTTGATACAAACCAGGAAAAAGGTTTTAATTTTCATTCAGATATAACAGTGGATCCGTGGAGCTTCGTGGGGAAGACGGATAAGTTTATAGCATCGAATACCGGCGACTGGGACAGGGTTGAGATGGAATTAAAATATTGGTCAGGAACAAGAAGGATTATAAACGAGACTTATCGTACCCTGGATACGGGAGATCTGGTTTCGACTTCTGAGCATAAGGTTTCGAACGGAAGAGTGCCTTCTTTTTCAGTTACAGGAGACTGGGAGGAATGGGGAGTTAAAAACAACAACTTTATCATCCCGGAACAGGATATAAATTTTATATTCCAGCCTGTAAGAGAGCTATGGTTTGATTATAATACTGACAATTACAACTTTAGGGTATTTCCGCTTGGATTAGAAGACCAGGCGCTTTCTTCAGACGATCCGTTAGGCCTTTCAAACCATCATATGTACTGGGAGCCGAGTCCCTGGCTTGATGACTGGGTGCCCGGCCATTTGAATTCAACCGCAAACCCGGTTAGTTATTATAGAGGCGAGTGGTCTGATGATCTGTCATTCTTCACAAGAGACAGTGATTTAAAGAGGCTTACTGCATTAAGAGGATTTTCTTTCCAAGGAGATCTTTCCACGACCACAAATCTTTCCTTTACCGTAGCTGCGCCTAAAGGACTATGGCAGGATTACGGAAGCGTTACAGCTTTGCCCGGCGCATTGAGGACCAAGACACAGATGACCGACAGATTGATGGGGGGGCTTATAGGTACCTTCAGGATAGGTTATGGCGAAAACCAGCACGTTGATTCCTATAATAATGTAATAGGCGGTGATCTAAGCTATGACCTGAGCCCAACTACGAATATAGCCGCTGAGATCGCTACGAGTAAGAGCAAAGACGACAAGATGGGCGATATTTACAAGACACAAAAAAATGGAACAGCCGCCCATATAGCCATTAAAAAAGAAACAGGCCTTGGGAACATGAAGCTTGCGTTTACGCATATGGATGAGGCCTTTGACCCAGGGCTCGCGAGTTACAAGGAGACCAGGAGAGACCTTCACTGGAGCAGGCATATCCAGTTCAAGAAACCCTTTGAAGAGAGTGTTTGGGGCACAGGCGCTTTAAAATACCATGATATTGAGCCTTTTAGGATAGGTGACGGCATAGATGTTGGCAGAAAGGTATTGAATTTCAGGCTTGACGCAGACGGCGAGAGGATGGATAACCTGATAGATTATAGGTATGTCAGGGGTTCTGAAAACAAATATGTAGAAGGCGTTTTTAGGGAAGAAAACACCTTTAAGATTAATCCCAGATGGACATCAAAGCTTTTATTTATATATCATGACCTGCCAAAGACAAAAGGCGGCATAGACCCCATACAGTACGATACAGACACAGGGGAATTTCTTAAAGTCCCTTTTGACGAAAATGGTAATGGCGGGATTGAGGACGGAAAAGACCCATCTATATCCACCTATTCTTTTGGCCTAGAATACGAGCCTGATGAATGGATAAGCGTTTTCGGTATATACGAGAACACGAATGATTATAAATTCTCAACAGGGAATCACCCCAGCGGACTTTTGACAGATCCCTGGGCTACTGAGGAGCTTATAGAAGGCCAGTGGTATAGAAAAGAGGTACCTGCCTTATATAGCCAGGGATTTTTTGACCTGCCGCCTTACGAACGGTTTCATATTTATAGGACTGGCGTTTCCCTCAGGCCTACAGAAAACCTGGGCATAGATTTTGACTACACCAAGAATGACTTTAAGTTCGCAGCAGGCATAGATGACAATATAAACCACTTTGGCACAACCCTAAAATATAAATTTAATCCTAAGATGACAGGGTATTTAAAATATACCTTTTCAAAGGCCTATAATCTGTATAGGTTGATTACAAGCGGGGATTTGAAATACGAGGACCACCATAATGTTTTTATAGAGCTTGATTACAATGTCAGCGAATACGGGCTCCTGACAATACAGTTCGGAGAAGGCAGTGTTGTCTCTCCGGTATGGGGAGCTACAGCGAGCCCGTTCGGGGATTTTTACCCAACACTTGATACGCAGCACATATTGCGCGTTTATTACCAGGGAAGATTTTAATCCAGTCCTCGCCGCGGCGGGGGTCCATTAAAGGAGATAAGCCATGCCTGTCAGAAAAAACCAAGTTTTTGAAACCCATTCACTCTCCGACCATGAAAAAAAGAACTTTTCTATATTAGAGCTCATCCGTAGGAACGGCCCCATTACCAGGGCTGATATCTCAAAGATAACAGACCTCAACATAGTGACGGTTTCAAATTATATAAACACGTACATCAATGAAGAATTGGTTATTGAGGGTGGTATGGAGGCTTCTTCAGGCGGCAGAAAACCGACGCTTGTGAAATTAAATCAAAATCATGGCTATGCCATAGGACTTGACCTTGGGCACATGGGCGCCTCAGGCGCAAATATGGTAGGGTTGGTTACTGATCTTGCAGGCAGGACAATAGCAAGGGTTGAGAAAAAAAGATCGAAAGACAGCATGGATAAGATTATTGATAAATCACTTAGCCTGATAGAGGAATTGATAAATAAAGAAGAGGTTGATAAGGATAAAATTAAGGGGGTTGGCATAGGTATCGGCGGAGTCATAGATGAGAATCTTGGCACAGTAAGGGATTCTACAAAAGACGGCATACGCACAAGCTACCTATCGATAAAAGGTCTTATTAATCAAAAATTTGGCATACCTTCTTTCCTGGGAAACGATGCTACTTTTGCCGCGTTTGGCGAGAAGATGCACTCACTTCCTATGGATATAGAGGATGTTATTTACATGTACTCTGATGTCGGAAGCGGCATTATTATAAAAGGAGGCATCTATTGCGGGGCCAGCGGTAGCGCAGGCGAGATCCGGATCAATTATCCGAGAGACGGCGAATACCTGAGGCTTTCAAAGAATCTTTCATTTTTGCTTCCTCTTGGGTTGGACCTTGGCCTTGTGAGCCAGGCAAAAAAGCTAATACAGGAAGAAGGCGTTAAGTCCAGCATATCTGAGTTTTCGAACAATGACTTAGATGGTTTGGTAGTGGATAATATAATAGATGCTGCAAAATCCGGGGATACGCTTGCGATAGAGCTATTGGAAGATGCGGCTGTTAATCTAGGCGTAAGGGTTGCATATCTTGTAAATCTATTTAACCCAGAGATCGTTATAATAGGCGGGGGCATTGAAAAGACAGGAAGCTTGTTCTTGGAGCCATTAAGAAGGACGGTAAGGAGCTGGGCCTTTGAAGAAGCAGCCAGTGTCGTAAAGATAATACCTGCCCACCTTGGCAGAGATGCGGTTGCTTTAGGCGCATCCAGCGTTGTCATAAAAAATGTCTTTATTAAAGCCTGATTCTACTACGCTGTGCTACTTTCGTGCACAGCTTCGTAGGAATTTATTTCTGCGGAGCCAAGCGCGAAAGCTGCTTGGCATAGCAAAACCATATCAAAACAGTATCAAGCACTCCTACCTTAATCATATCATATGAGTATCAGTATCTTTTAGGACATATCATCAAGCAAGACAACTGTATCAATATTTTTGTAACTCTATATTGACAAAAGAATAATATTATGATATACTTCTCGATTACCAGGAGAAACATATGCGTATCAAGTGTATCATATTCTTATATCTTTTTATAATTGTTGTAATCGCACTAGGATATCCCACCGTATCGTTTCCTTATATTCCGGTCAATGAAAACACGACTCAGTATATAATCGATTTATCAAAAGATATCCAGAATTCAATCCAAGCTCCAGATAGGTCTATCATATATAGCTCAAATAAAGAAGTAAAGTTAAGGCTTTTTCTTTCTCCATGGGGCGAACTAAAGGATGTCTATATTTCTGAATCTTCAGGCAATAAGCAGCTGGACAGCCTTTGCTTAAAGGCGGCACGGGCGCATGAAAGATATCAGCCTTTTCCAGAGGAATTAGGAGACAAGGATCGCTGGATAGATATCCCAATCGTATTTAAAACAAGACACACAAAAAGGCCTTGGCCAAAGGCTGATACAGATATTGATATAGAGTTTAAGGATGAGTGGCTGACAACGGATAAGAAGGCTAAAGATGTGCATATCTTAGGCGTAGAGGACGCCGTTGATATGGCGCTGGAGAATCATATGGCCGCAAGGATAGCGCAAGAGGAAATAGAGCTTACAAAGCTCAAGATTAGAGAGGCAAGGCGCGCGCTTTATCCTTCAGCAAGCTTGAATTATATGGAAACAGTTGGAAGGACGACCACGAATGTCCAGGATTTTACGGACAAAGAGTATAAAATCAAATTTGAATATCCGCTGTATTATGGGTGGAGGCTTAGATATGCAGTTGATCAGGCGATTATCAATATGAAGGCGTCCAGGCACAGTTATGATAAGGTGCTCCAGGATTTAAGGGGTGAGGTGGAAACAGCATTTTATTCATATTTAGCCACCAAGGTTAATACGGGGCTGCAGCGCTCTCTCCTGAAAGAGGTGAAGAGTATTGCTAATACTGCAAAAAAGAGATTTGATCTTGAGCTGAGCACCAAGGCTGAATTCATGAAAGTAGAATCCCAGCTAAAGCAGATTGCCTATCAGTTGACTTCAAGCGAGAGCGATTTAACTTTGGCAAAGATTGTTTTGGCCCAGGCCATGAATATTGAAGGCCCGGACGAATTGAAGGATCTTATAGATATGGATATAGACCTGATAGATTTAAGCCTGCCGTATATGGATATAACGCTGGAAGAATGCATGGATCTTGCCTTTAGAAACAGACCTGACCTTAAGGCAAAAGAATACATGGTAGAGTTTAATGAATATGAGCGCAAGATAGCAGCGAACAAGGACCAGCTGAAGGTTGATCTTACCGGGAGCTATGGTAAATCTGGCGGAGCGTTTGAGTCTGAAACCTTAAATATGGACAAGGATTGGTATCTTGGCATAAAGGTATCAAAGCCCATTGGCGGAAATACCCTTTCCACTGGTTACACAAAAGACGAGACATCCGAAAAACACGGCCAGACATCAAGGACAGAGTCTGCGAGCAAGTCATTGGAATTAGGCATCCTTAATAACCTGCAGAGTTTTTCCGAGAAGAAAACAGCTGAGATAGCGCTGAGGAAGTCAAAGAATGAACTGAAGCAGGTAAAGGATCTTGTTTTTAGGGGAATAAAGGAACAATATTTGAATTATCAAAAAGGTATTATTCAGGCAGAAACCAGCCTAAATAAGATCAAATACAGAGAAGAAGAGCTTAAGATCGCAAAGGCGCGTGTAGAGTTAAACGAGCTGACATTTTCAGAGTTTGTCCAGGCCCACGTGAATCTTACTGACGAAAAGTCATTTTATATTGAGGCCGTTGGGAGCTTATATCAGTCTTTGCTGGGATTAAACAAGGCAACTGGCTACGCCTTGTTTTTGGATACGGAAAACTTTAAACTGGCGAATGCCAAATGAACCTGCTGAGGCGGGCGGATTTAATTCGTCAGCCTTGGACGGATGAATCAAATATGAAGAAATCAAAAAGACTATTAATGGGGTTTATACTTTTATGGGTCTTGGCTTTTTTAGTTGTCTGGGGCGTCACGTTATTTAAAAAATCGCCTGTTAAAAAGACAGGCGTTTCAGATCTAAAGACAGCGGCTGAAGATGCACTTGAAAAGATAGAGATGAAAGAGGCAAGGCCGACCCCTGACGCAGGCGGGGAAAAGGATGCCCTGCCTGTCAGATGTTATAGGGTGGGCCTGACTGATTTTAAGGATGATTTGCCTGTATTGGGCACAGTAAAGGCCGCCTTGGAAATAGAGCTTAAATTTGAAATAAATGGCGTAATAGAGTCTATTAATTTTAGGGAAGGCGATATTATTTATAAGAAAGATCTGATAGCTACTTTGTATAAGAAGGATGCAAAGCTAAAAGTAGACTATGCCAAGAGCAAATTAGAGTCTGCGAAGGTGCAGCTCCTGGCAGCAAAAAAGAAACTCGAGATATTCAAGAATCTTTATAAAATAGGTGGCATTATAAAGGCAAAATTAGAAGAGGTGGAGCTTGAGACGCAAAGTGTAGGGTATCAGGTTGAAACAGCTGAGGTGGAGCTGAGGTCAGCAAAGGCAGAGCTTGAAAAAACAAACCTCTATGCGCCGCGTGACGGGGTTTTAGGTTCGAGGGATGTAGAGGTCGGGGAATTTGTTACTCCGCACAATAAGGTTGCTACGCTATACGATACGCTAAAGGTATTTATAGAGCTTGGTATAGTGGAGAAGGATATAGATAAGATTGCGCTCGGACAAGATGCTGCGATTAAGGTGGACGCGTATCCAGGTATGGAGTTTACAGGCACAGTAGATAATGTATTTCCTGTTATTGAAGGAAAGTCTAGGACCCTTACTGTCAGGGTGGGGATAGAAAACCCAGATGCCTTATTATTGCCGGGCATGTTTGCTAGGGGCATGATTACTGTTGCTGAATTTGAAAACGCAATAGTTGTGCCTAGCCTGAGCTTGAACAAGACAGAAGAAGGATATGAAATCTTTATTGTTGACGAAAGAAATACTGCTTCCCCTAGTATCGTAGATGTAAGCTATGTCACGACCGATTATTCTGTCATAGCAAGCGGTGTTTATGAAGGTGATTTGGTGGTAACTGATACGCCGCAGGAACTCAAAGATGGAATGCCTGTAAATATCATAGAAGTACAAGAAAGCCCAAGTGAAGAAGAGGAAGAATAGAAGCAGCAAAAAAGAAATACACTGTGAACATCTATATATATGAGACTACCAGAATTTTCAGTAAACCGGCCCGTCACAACCTCTATGTTTTTTTTAGGGGTGTTGATGCTGGGCCTTATATCCCTGACCCGTCTTCCGCGTGAACTTTTTCCGTCCATAACCTATCCTCAGCTTACAATAGTCACGACATATGAGAACGCAGCTCCAGAGGAAGTCGAAACCCTTATTACAAAGATAATAGAAGAAACGGTCGGCACTGTAAGCAATCTGAAGCGCATAAGCTCTGTGTCAAAGGAAGGAGTTTCTATCGTTAGCGCTGAGTTTGGCTGGGGCACAAGCATGGATTTTGCGTCGCTGGGGGTGCGTGAAAAAATAGACCTTATAAAAGAAAGACTTCCTCTGGGTTCAAGCGACCCGATAGTAATGAAATTCAATCCCTTTGAGCTGCCTGTTATTACGCTGAGTATCACTGGGAATAAAACCTCGTCAGAACTTCTCAGGCTCTCGAGAAAATTTATAAAAGATGAGCTTGAAAAGGTCGAAGGCGTGGCCTCTTGCAATATAAGCGGCGGCATAGAAAGAGAGATCCTTGTTTCTATAGATGGAGGAAGGCTGCACGCTTCCAATATCTCCATAACAGGGGTAGTTGATGCGGTGAAGTCCTCGAATTTAAATTATCCGGCTGGCACCATAGAAGAGCATTTTTACCAATACCTTATTAGGACAATGGGAGAGTTTAAGATAGTGTCTGAAATAAAGGAGACTGTAGTAGGAAAGGAGCCGTCCGAGGAGAAAATGGGCTCAACAGGGCAGTCTGACGAAAAGGCAAGACAGGAGAGGCTGATATATCTGAAGGATATTGCAAAGATAAGAGATACATTTCAGGAAAAGACAAGTATCTCACGTTATAACGGAGATAAAAATATATCAATAGCAGTGCAGAAGCAGGCCGGGGTCAATACATTGCGCGTTGCCCAGAAGGTCAGGGATAGATTGGTTGATATAAAAAGGAATTTGCCTGGCGGAATGGATGTCAAGGTAATCTACGACCAGTCAGTATTTATCAATAAATCTATACGTGGCGTTATGGATGCAGCTATCCAGGGAGGTATGCTCGCATTTTTAGTTCTTTTTGTTTTTCTGAGGAACATAAAGGCCTCGTTAATAGTGGCCTTTTCTATGCCTATATCCATCATGGTAGCTTTCAGCCTTATGTATTTTAATGGAATTACGTTGAACATGCTTTCTTTGGGGGGGCTCGCCCTCGGTATAGGCATGCTGGTGGATAACGCAATAGTTGTCATTGAAAATATATACAGTTCTTTTCAGAAGGAAAAGGATATAAAACAGGCCAGTAAAACCGGGGCAAGCGAAATGGCAGGAGCTATATTCTCTTCCACGCTCACCACTGTAGCGGTATTTTTGCCGATGATATTCGTTGTCGGCGTAGCAGGCCAGCTGTTTAAGGAGCTTGCCTTTACCGTAACGTTTTCTCTCCTGGCTTCTTTGATAATAGCCCTTTCTTTGATTCCGCGCCTGGCTGCAATAGGCAGTTGGGGCTCTAAAAAATCGCAAGATACTGCTATGGCTCAGCGATCTTCTTCGAATGTCATTAAGTCGAGCGCCTTTGGATTAGAACGCGTTTATGCCAGACTGATACCCAAGGTATTAAAGTACAGGGGGATATTTTTATGCCTCATCTTAGCGTTATTTATTTTAAGCCTGAGTCTTTTCATGGTAATAGACAAAGAGTTTATGCCAAAGGTAGACCAGCGCGAATTTATTATGAAGGTAAATATGCAGAGCGGCACAAAACTGAACATTACAGATGAAGTTATAAGAGATATAGAAAAGGTGCTCCTTGGTACAGAAGAAGTGAATGGCGTGGCTGTAAGCATAGGTTCAAGCAAGAAAGGGGATTATGCGCAGGGCGTTGAGACAATGGGTTCTCACCAGTCTCAGATCATAGTGAATCTGAAGAAAGGCGGAAGACGGGTATCGACATCCAAGACCGTAGAGGGGTTAAAAAGTAGATTGGATAAAATGAATCTGCAAGGCGCAGAGATAGAGTATATCTTGCAGGAGAGCGTTTTTAAGAGCGCGCTTCAAGGCTCCGCGCCTATTGTCATTGAGGTAAAAGGAAAGAGTCTTGAAAAGATCAAGGATGTTTCTGAATATATCAGAAAAGGGCTTTCGGACATAAAAGGCATTTATGGGATACGCACAAGCCTTACCAAGCCTTCCCCTGAGACAAAGGTGAATATTCTGAAGGATAAAGCAGCTCTTTATAATCTTTCAACAGCTGGCATTGCGCAGGCCGCGCATACTGCTATAAAAGGCGTGGTGGCCAGCAGATTCAAAGAAGAGGGGAGAGAAATAGATATAAGGGTGAGGTTAAGGAAAGAGGATCGAAAGCGGCTTTCGCAGATTAGAAACATCCTTATCCATTCACCTCTTGACATAGAAGTGCCGTTATCAGAGGTCGCATATATAATGCAGGGGGTCGGACCGAGCGAAATAAAGAGGCTTGACCAGCAAAGGGTAGTTCTTGTAACGGCAAATATATCTGACAGGGCGTTGGACAAGGTAATAATGGACGTAAATAGATTGATAGAACAAGCTGAGATGGAAAAGATTATACTCGCTACAACTTTAAAGGATGAGGAGAAGAATATCAACATATCCCTGTCAGGAGAAAGTCAGCAGATGAGCGAGTCATTTAACTCTTTGAAGTTTGCATTATTACTGTCAATACTTCTCGTATACATGATAATGGCTTCGCAATTTGAATCTTTGTGGCAGCCGTTTATTATCATGTTTACAGTGCCTTTGTCTCTTATGGGAGTCTTTGGCGCATTGTTTTTAACGCGCACCCCTATAAGCGTAGTTGTTATGCTCGGGTTTATAATACTTGGAGGTATCGTTGTCAACAACGGCATCATTCTCATAGATTCTATAAATAAACTGCGCGCAAAAGGCATGGAATTGATAGAGTCTGTCGTTGAATCCGGCAAGACCAGGCTCAGGCCGATATTTATGACAACAATGACTACAGTATTAGGCCTTTTGCCTTTGGCTTTAGGCATAGCAGAAGGCTCAGAACTTCAAAGTCCAATGGCAATAACTGTAATGGGAGGGCTTATAGTCGCTACCATCCTGACCCTTTTTGTGATACCGTGCATTTATACTATTGTTTCAGAAATTATTGTATCAAAGCCGGCGTTAAGACCAGCGGCTGAGCCAAAGTTAGGACCTGTTTTACAATTAAAATCTAAAGAAATAAAGATTATTAAATTGGCTCAACCTCCGGCCAGGCCAGATATCCAAAAGCCTAAGATACGGCCTTCCATAATAAAAAAAGAGCCCCCTGAGACTGAGACAAAACCGCCTCCTGAGACGAAACTGCCTCCTGAGCAGCCAGGGCCTACTGAGACAAAGCTGCCTCTTGTTTCAAAAAAGCCTCTCTCGAAATTGAACAAGAGGCAGGAACAGTTGTTAGATTATTTGAAAGAGATAAAGAGGATTACGCGCAAGGAATATGCGCAATTTTTTAAGATATCTGTGCCAACAGCAGCCAGGGATTTAAAAGAGTTGCTGGACAAGGGACTGCTTATTGCTAATGGCCCGCTTGGGCCTGGCAGATGGTATGAACTTAAGGATTAATTTTTAAAGCACTAGAGAAGAGCAATGAATCTTTCAGAATTTTCAGTCAAAAGACCTGTTACGATATTTATGCTGTTTCTCGGCGTCTTGCTCGTGGGGCTCGTGTCTTTAACGCGCCTGCCAGTTGAGCTAAAGCCCAATGTAGCATACGGTGATATAAGCATAATCGTGATTGTAAGAGGAGGTATGCCACCGCAGGAAGTAGAAACCCTTGTCACAAGGCCCATAGAAGAGGCAGTAAGCACAGTTAATTATTTGGAAAATATATATTCTACTTCAAAGGCAGGGGAATCCAGGATATGGCTTGAATTTGAGCCGGGCACTAATATGGAGTTTGCCGCGCTTGAGGTAAGAGAGAAGTTTTCAAAGGTAAGAGACAAACTCCCTCGAGAAATAGAAAAACCTATAATAGCGCAGTACAAAGAGTCTGATATGCCAGTGCTTTTATTGGCGGTTACAGGGGAAGATTATTCTCCTGAGATGCTAAGAAAGCTTGTTGACGAACAAATAAAAGAACGCATATTGCGGGTAGAGGGAGTTGCTAATGTAGACGTATATGGCGGCAGAGAACGTAAGATCCTGGTCGAGGTAGATAAGGCCAAGCTGCATCAGTACCATGTTCCCATGGAGCGCGTTGTCAGCTCTTTGGGGGCAAACAACTTAAATCTACTGGCAGGAGATATCGAACGCAGGAAAAATAAATTTCTTATAAGGATAATAGGCGAGTTTGAGTCACTCGATGACATAGAGAATATAGGCATCAAGGTTACGCCCCAGAGCTCTATTATTAAACTTAAGGAAATCGCAAAGGTAAGGGATTCTTTCTTGGAGCCTACTAATTATGCCAGGACAGATATAGAGCCGGTAGTATCTATTTATATACAAAAGGAATCGACAGCGAATACAATACAAGTCGTGTCCGATATAGAGGAAGAGATCAGATATTTAAAAAGGAGGTTGGATAAAAATCTATTCATAAAGGCCACATTAAATCAATCCAGCACGATAAGGCAAGCCATAAACGCTGTCAAGACCTCTCTTTTTTACGGGGCGATCCTCGCGGTCTTAGTGCTTTTGTTATTTTTGAGAGACCCCAGGGTGACCTCGATCATCGCCGTCACTATCCCTATATCGGTCATGGCCACATTTATCCTGATGTATTTTTATAAGATATCCATAAATGTCATGACGCTCAGCGGCCTGGCGCTTGGCATAGGAATGCTGGTGGATAATGCTATTGTGGTTTTGGACAACATAGACAAGAAAAAGAAAAGTGTTAATTTTTCTAAGTCAGATTGGAAAAGGCAATACACCCAGGCAGTTGTAAATGGGTCTTCAGAGGTAGGCTTGGCAATACTCGCCTCTACCATAACCACCATAGTGGTATTTTTACCTTTTGTCTTTGTGAATAAAGCTACCCGCATGCTCTGGAGCGGCCTTGCCCTGACCGTAACATATTCGCTTATTAGCTCACTGTTTGTTGCCCTGACCCTTGTGCCTATGATGTCAGACCGTATAAAAAAGGCCCCTCGTAATGGTAACATAAAACCTAAAAAGTCCATGTTTAAAAAGGATGTATTCTTAAATATAAAGAATTATTACAAAAGGTTGCTTGGCATAAGCCTTGTGTCAAGATACATGCTTGTGGTCGTGGCCTTTGCGGTTTTGGCCGGGGCTTTATTGATAGGATCCAGGATGGACAGAGAATTCATGGCAGGCACAGAAGAGGGCAGGTTCACGATGTTTGTGGAATTGGAGCCAGGAGCAAAGCTTGACGTAACAGACATGATGGTGAAAGAGATAGAAGAGATTCTTTCTGGCATTCAAGAGATAAAAACATTTACTTCTCGAGTCGAACCGTGGTCAAGCAAGGTATATGTGAAACTCCTTCCTCTTGCGCAAAGAAATCGCCAGACCAAAGCAGTCATAGAGGATATACGCGTGCAGGCCCAAACAGTCGAACGTAAATATAAAGGTGGATTTATCTATTTTTCAGAAATAGAAGAAAAAGGCATGAAGGAGATCGTGCTGGATCTTTACGGCTATCAATATGAGATTCTAAAAGAATTAGCGGTTTCGATCGCTACGAGGCTCGGGACCATGGAGGGCTTTGAAGACATTAGGATGTCCAGGATCAGCGGAAGGCCCGAGTGGGGCATTAAAGTAGATAAACAAATAGCCGGCACCTATGGGTTAACAGTAAAAGATATAGCCGAGACAGTTCATTCCGAGATAAGGGGATTGAGGGCCACATTGTATCACACAGAGGCCAGGGAAGTAGAGACTGTATCGCGCTTGAGAAAGGAAGATAGAGAGCGCTTGGATGATTTAAGAAAATTGACACTTTTTTCAAAAGATAGAGAGCCGATATTATTAGAGCAGGTCGCAGAGTTTACCCCCCAAATAGGTTCAAGCGAAATAGTGAGAAAGAACAAGATGCGTGTTGTGCATATAACCGCCCTTGTCACAAAAGGTTCGATCATAAAGGCCGCAGGGAAAATCAGGGCGAATCTATCCGATATGCAGTTTCCGAAGGATTATTATTACAAGATAGGCGGAAATTATGAAAGGAACATGCAAAATGAAAAGGAGCTGTCCGCGTTTCCTACGGGCGTTTTATGGATAACGATATTTCTGGTGTATCTGGTACTTGCTTCGCTTTTTGAATCATACGCGCAGCCGTTTATTATAATGGTGTCTGTTCCCCTGTCTGTTATAGGAGTAATCCTCGGATTAAAGCTTACCCATAAACCAATAAGTCGTGGAGTGATTATAGGGGCTATTATGCTGGCAGGGATCGTTGTCAATAATGCAATTGTTTTAATAGACAGGATAAATTTTTTAAGAAGGCGGGCGCTAAAAGATCAGCGGGGGGCGCCTAATTTGCTGAAGTCAGTTATAGAGGCGGGCGAGGACCGACTCAGGCCAATAGCCATGACAACCTCTACCACTATCCTGGGACTTATGCCAATGGCGTTTGATAGAAGCGAGTCAGCAAATCTCTGGTCCCCTCTCGCGATTACTGTTATAGGAGGAATGGCGTCCTCAAGCATATTGACATTATTTGTGGTCCCGAGTATCTATTTGATTTTCGATGATATGAAGACCTTAATTTTAAAACCAAAAGAATTATTATTATTTGTTCGTAAGAAGTTATATGGTATAATAAAAATAATTAGGAAACCTTCAGGTGCCTAATAATAAGGAGGCAGAAAATGGATAAAACCCTCCGGTCTATCTTGTGGGTGTTGGTAGCATTGGTGGTCTTGAGCAGTTTTAGCGCTGGCTGGTTTTTTGTGGCGAAAGAAAAGCTCCATGATGAGTACGTGAACTTAGAAAGTCTGTTTAAGATCAACATGGCAAGATTAAACAGGGAGATATTGTCTTCAAATAACAGGAATATAGAATTGAAAACAAAACTGGAGGCGATTGAGAAAGACATGAAGGCCCTGGAAGCCAAAAACAAGGATTTAGGATTAGAATACGAAGGGCTTTTAAGCAAAAGGGACGATTTGGATAAGGAACTTGCCAGGGTTAAGAAGGGCAAGTTCTTTCTTGAGAGGAAGCTCAAGGATGTGGAATCAGAAAAGTTTGTCGCAGGCCTCTTGAAAGAAAAGGTTACGCTAGAGGTAGAGCTGAAAAGGTTGAGAGATTCTATGGCGCCGAAGGAATTTGAAATAGAAAAGCTGAAGCAAAAGAATATGGATTTAGGAATCAGCATTTCCAAGATCACGGAAGAGAAGAGTTTTCTGGAGAAAAAACTTAATGATTCCACTGAGGTCGCGGAGATATTAAGCAGGGATTTATTAAAGGAAAAGGATGAGGCTAGACAGTATGAGCAGGAATCCGAGAGGATGAGGATAGAAAATCGCCTTTCAAAAACCAAGATCTCCGAGCTAGAAAGTATTACTGATAAGTATAATAAGTTACTTGCGAATAATGAAAATATGCAGTTTAGGATAGCTAGTATGGAAAGGGATTTGAACTATAAGAATCAGGAGGTCGACACGCTGAAACGCGCCATTAAGGATGCAACGCCTCCCAGGGCCGAGGCATATCACAGCCCAAGCGAGGTGGAATTGCCGCCTATTGTCTTGCCTCGCGCTGCAGCAGAAAATCAAAGCCGCGTAGGATATGATTCTATGGAGCAGAATTTTGAGAGAGAGGGGTATACGCGGACCGCATTTGGAGCCGCTACATCTTCGCCAAAATGGCTGGGCAGGAGAGAGAATTTAAGGGGAAGGATTGTTACGGTAAACAAAGAGCACGGTTTTGTGGTCGTAGATTTAGGAAAACGGGACGGTATAGATATAGAAGATGTTTTTGATGTTTACAGAGGCGATTTACAGGTCGGTTCCATAGAAGTTATTCAGGCCCGTGAAAGAATCGCTGCTGCTGACATAAAAGATACAAAGGAGAGATTTGACATACGAGTGGATGATGTAGTTGTGAAACGATGAACAATGGAATTTTTAAAGAGCCTCTCAGTTTTAGATTTCAAAAAAAGAGTCAGTCAAAAGTCCCTCGTGGTATTCACGAGGCAACTCTCCACGCTTATCGCCGCAGGCCTGCCTCTGGTAAAGGCGCTTAGAACTTTATACGACCAGTTAGAGCCCGGCGCCCTGAAAGATATTATAAAGAATATAGCTGATGAAGTAGAAAGCGGCACGAATTTCTCAGAATCCCTTTCCCGTTTCCCCAGGGTATTCCCAGAATTTTATGTTAATATGATAAAGGCCGGAGAGCTTGGAGGCATGCTGCAGGGCATACTCAAACGGCTTTCTGAATTTCTGGATAAGAGCCAGAAACTCAAAGAGAAGGTAAAATCAGCCCTCATGTATCCAGCGTTTGTGCTTATGGTGGCGATTTTGATACTTATCATGCTCATGGTATTTGTAATACCTACCTTTACGAATATGTTTTCAGAGCTGGGGGGCGCGTTGCCGCTTCCAACAAAGATACTTATCGCCACAAGTGAGATTATCAGGAAGACATGGTACCTTATCCCACTCGTTCCGGTCCTAATAGTAGCGCTGTACAAGTTATTGATAAAAAATCCTGACAGGAGGCTTGTGGTTGATAGGGTGAAGCTGTGCCTTCCTGTGGTAGGGAATCTTGTACATCAGATTTCGGTTTCCAGGTTTGCCAGGACGCTCGGGACCTTGCTCTCGAGCGGTGTGCCGATATTGAGTGCGCTTCAAACTGTTAAGGATACCGTAGGCAATGAATTTATTGCACGCGCTGTATTACAGGTACGGGACAGCATAAAGGAAGGAGAAAGCGTATCCGGGCCAATGGAGGCCAGCAAGGCCTTTCCCCCGCTTGTCATAAAGATGATAAATATAGGCGAAGAAACAGGGCAGCTTGATAAGATGCTTGTTCAGATAGCTGATAACTTCGAGGATGAGGTGGATGTTGCAATAAGCGGTCTTACCTCTCTCCTGGAGCCGATGCTTATAGTGTTTATGGGTCTTGTTGTAGGCTTTATTGTTATTTCAATGTTTATGCCTCTATTTTCACTTGCCAAGCTCATAGGATGAACATGTCGAGCAAATTTTTTTGTATAGATAGAAAAAGAAGCAAAGGTTTT
>JBHPFI010000029.1:0-21761 GCA_042572045.1 Candidatus Omnitrophota bacterium | reverse complement strand
CAAATATACGCATAAAACTTTTCGGTTTTTGCTATTATTTTGTGTCGATGAATATAGCTCTCTTAGTAGGATTTTTTAAATTTTTAGTTGGCGCGCAAAGCGTTATGTGGGAAAGGACAGAAAGATAATTTAGGAAAGGAAAAGGTTATGAAGTTTTTAGTGACAGGAGGCGCGGGTTTTATAGGATCACATATAGTCGATGCCCTTGTAAAAAATGGCGATACGGTTAAAGTCATTGATGATTTTAGCTCAGGTAGACGTAAAAATTTAGAGAATGTAATAGATAAAATTGACCTTATAGAAGGCGACATAAGGAATAAAAGCATGGTTAACAGAGTGATGCAGAGCTGTGACTATGTACTTCACCAGGCAGCATTGAGAAGCGTGCCGGAGTCGCTTGAGGATCCAGAACTCTATAATGATGTAAATATCAATGGGACATTAAATATTTTGACGGCTGCAAAAGATATCAAAGTAAAACGGGTTGTGTTAGCATCTTCAAGCGCAATTTATGGAGAGACAGATATATTGCCTCAAAGGGAAGGCGCTCAACCACTCTTAATATCACCCTATGCCCTTACAAAACTTGCAGGAGAGTATTATTGTAGGATCTTTAGCGAGAGCCATGGCCTTGAAACAGCCTCTCTTCGCTATTTCAATGTATTTGGCCCAAGACAAAGCTTGGAAAATGAATACGCTGTTGTTATACCAAAATTCGTAACTTGCATGCTTAAAGGACAGGAGCCCCCTATACATGGAGATGGTAAGCAGACGCGCGATTTTGCTTATGTAGAAAACATTGTCCAGGCTAATATAAAAGCTGCTACAGCTACCAGTATAAGATGTGAGGTGTTCAATGTTGGTTGTGGTAAGGCTTATAGTGTTTTAGATATTGTTAAATATATAAATAAGATCTTAAAAAAAGATATAAAAGCAAAATTCACTCCGCCAAGGGCAGGTGATGTAAAGGATACACTGGCAGATATAGAAAAAGCAAAGAGGCTGTTAGGATTTGATCCTGGTGTTGATTTTGAGCAAGGCCTTGAGAGGACTATTGAGTATTTTTCAAAAGAAATGTCAGGGGAATATAAGTCATGTATAAAAACTTAGACATATGGTTGCCTGGCTATATAAGGCAGTGCAGTAATAGAGATGACAAAAAGCCAGGACTCAGGCATATTATGTTCTGTGTGGTAGATCATTTTGAGCCGAAATGGCTAAATTGCTCAAGAGGAACATCTAAAAAACGAGTAGATACATGGGTTAAAAGATATCCTGTTTTGGCAAGAAGGCACGAGGATAGCGAAGGCAGGTTTCCCCAGCACACATTTTTTTACCCAATAGAAGAATATGAGCCAGAATATTTAGATAAGATTTCTGAAGTATGTAAACGCGGTTTTGGTGAAACAGAAATACATCTTCATCATGATAAAGATACACCACAGGGTTTACGGGAAAAAATAGAAAAAGGAAAGTCTGATTTTAAAAGGCATGGTTTGCTGGCAAGTGATAAGCATACAAAAGATGTGAAATTTGGTTTTGTGCATGGTAACTGGGCGCTTGATAATTCACGTAAGGATGGTAAGTGGTGCGGTGTGAATAATGAGCTTGATGTTTTAAAAGAGCTTGGGTGTTATGCTGACTTTACGCTGCCTTCTGCGCCAAGCGATACACAGACACAAAAGATAAATAGTATTTATTATGCCAAGGATGATCCAGAGAAACCAAAATCCCATAATATAGGTATAGATGTAGAGGCTGGGAGTAAAGAGAATGGGAGCTTGATGATAGTCCAGGGCCCTCTGGCGTTAAACTGGAAGAGAAAAAAGCTCGGTATATTACCGAGGATTGAGAATAGTGAGATCACAGGTGTAAACCCACCTACTAAAGACAGGGTGGACTTGTGGATAGAGCAGAATATATCAGTAAAAGGGCAAGAAGGTTGGATATTTGTAAAGGTGCATACGCACGGCGCACAGGAGAGAAACTTCAACTCATTATTGGGAAAACCAATGCACGATATGCTTGACTATCTGGAAACAAAATATAATGACGGTGTGTATCACAAGCTACACTATGTAACAGCAAGAGAGATGTATAATATCATAAAGGCAGCTGAGGCAGGAGAAGAAGGTAATCCAGGAGAATATAGGGATTATAAAATAAAATGATATTTTTATTTTCAATATTTTATATAGTGGTGCTTTGTATTTTGTGGGTTAGTCCCTATTGGCCGCATGCAGCATGGTGGCTGGCTAGCTTGTTCCAGATGGCTCCGCTGTGGGTTCTCTATATACCTCTTGTATTTCTTTTTATAGTAGGAATCTTGGTAAAAGATAAAAAATCTATTGCAACCAACATCTTTTCTTTTGCTATTATTGTATTTTTTATTATGGGGTTCAATGTGTCTTCTTCTGCACTAAATCTGAAAAAACCTGGCCCTCGAGAAAGTCTTAGGATTATGACTTGTAACTTTGGCAATAATTTTGATGCAAGCTTATTTGCTGATTTTCTTTCTAAGACAAACCCTGATATCATTGCTTTTCAGGAGATTTACGCAGATAATCAGAAGGTATTGGAGCGAATGTTGCCTAAAGACAAATGGAATATGAAATTTCAAACATATCTAGGGATTGCAAGCAGGTTAAAAATCAAAGATATTGATGTGAAAAAAAGAGATATACTGGGTGGATACGGAGGCTTAGTTACAAGGTATGGATTAATAGGCAAAATGGGCTATATAAACTTTTTTAATATTCACTTGGAGACTCCAAGGGAAGGATTGGAATCTGTTATAGATAATAAATTAGGCGGGTTCTCGGAAATGAAAAGAATCACAAACTTTCGAGAGAAAGAATCTGATATCGTATCGAAATGGATTACCTCGCATAAAGGGGTTTTAGTCGCAGGAGATTTTAATATGACAGATAAAAGCCCTATTTATAAAAAGTATTGGTCACGGTTTACCAATACTTTTTTAAAGGCAGGATTTGGTTTTGGATATACTCGTTATACAAGTTGGCATGGGGTTCGTATTGATAGTGTCCTGTGTGATGATGATTGGAAGGTTATCCATTCTGATGTAGGGCCTGATATAGGTGCGGATCATAGGCCTGTAGTGGCAGATGTTGAGTTTATAGGAAAAAGTCTTAATGAGCCCCAGCAAGCAGAAGAAACAATGATGCAGGCTGCATTGGATAGCGCAGCTCTTGTTTTTGAGGGTTTTGAACTATCTTTAGGTAATTTCAAAGGAGATGGGTCAGCAAACCTAACCGTAGACAACAGGACTACATATATTCACGGAAATACCCTGAATGTGGAACGTAAGAGCGCTTTGGAGCATATTTCTGCTGGTATAGAGTTGGATATTTGGCGTATTGAACGTTATCCTATAGTGAGTTTTGCGTATATGGTTACTAAAGGAACGCCTTTAGCAATGCGTGTCAAAACAATATACAATGATTGGATAGATTTAGGCGGAACTGAAACAGATCTTTTAATAAATGACGGAGAATGGCATGAAGCGCGTGTAGATGTAGACCCTATAGTGAAAAGCGTTTTACCCGCCTTAAAAGAATTGAAAGAGTTTCAGTTTTATATACATGAAGACAGGTATCAAAAAGACGCCTTTTGGATCGATGATTTTAGAATAAAACAGGAGGGAGAGTCCATAGCTCATCCGCCCTATATCCATGAAGATAGGTATCAAAAAGACGCCTTTCGGATCGATGATCTTAGAATAAAACAGGAGGGAGAGTCCATAGCTCATCCGCGGATTTATTTTACAAAAGAAGATATGGCTGATCTAAAAGAAAGGTTAAAGATATCTCCTTCTTGGCTGAAGGATAAGCTCATGCAATATGCTTATGTGAGTCCTTACTTGGCTAAAAGAGAGTTTCTGGAAAGATGCAATACTGGCTACGACATACCTTCTTTAGGATTTGTGTATCAGTTAACAAAAGATACTGAGTATGCAAGACAGGCCATAGAGAATATGTTGAATCTGGGTATACTAAGCGGAAGTGAGTTGGAGAATTTTGCCTTTGGGTTTGACTGGTGTTATGATGAGATAAAACCTAGAGAAAAAGAAAGAATAATTTCTAAGATGGAAAAAGCTGCCCTTGAATTTATGGGTAAAGACCGATGGCTCAGGTCTTTTCATAATACCATGTATCAATTGACAACAAGTGTTGCTGCGTGCGGATATGCATTAGAAGGCGAGAGTAAATTAGCAGAAAAGTTTATTGAGTTTGCTGATAGACAATACGGCGACGTTATTTTAATGTTTAATAATCTGTTCGTGGACGGAGAATGGCCTGAAGGCATGGATTATAACAGGCATATAGCATTTAACACATTGAAGTATTTTGAAATGGTAAAGACGGCAACCGGAAGAGATCTATATAAAGAATGTGATTGGCTTTTAAAAAATGCGTATTTTGTTTTATATGCTACACGTCCTGATAATAGTTTTTACAGGTTTTCTGACAATGATCTGCCTGAGATCACAGACTGGGAAAGGAGATTTTTGGTCAGAGTGGCTTCGCACTACAAGGATCCGTATATTCAGTGGTATATAAATCATAAGACAAAACCTCACAGCGTTATGTTTAAGCATATTTACGATGTTTTATGGTATGATCCTGGCTTAAAAGAGAAATCCCCTATTGATTTACCGAAAGCCAAGCTTTTTAAAGGATCAGGCATAGTGATTGCACGCTCGGGATGGGGAGAAGAAGATACGTGGTTTTCGTTTAAGTGCGGTGATTACTTTGGAGATCATTGCCATCTTGATAACAATAGTTTTACCATTTATAAGACAGGCGATTTGGCAATAGATAGCGGTTTATACGGTGATGAGTTTGGAAGATCGCACTGGATAAACTATTATTCAAGGACCATAGCTCATAATACAGCTACTATTCTTGACCCTGAAGAGAAGTTTCGAAACCATGGGATAGTAGGCGTAGCTAATGACGGCGGGCAAAAGATCATGCTTTGGCAAAACGGTCTCAGGATGGTCCCTGAAAATTATAAATACAAAGACCCGAAATTGAACTTAACATGGGTTGAAAATAAAGATATTTGGGACATAGGGGAGATCATAGATTTTAAAGCGACGGACGATTATTGTTACATGGCAGGTGATGCAACAAATTCTTATAATAGCGGGAAATTAGATAAGTTTATTCGTGAGGTTTTGTTCATATATCCGGATTATTTTATTATTTTAGACAGAATCAAGAGCAAAAGGCCTGAACTTAGAAAGAAATGGATTTTACATACGGTGAATGAACCGCAGATCTCAGGTAGTGAGATAGTCGCAACTGAAGGCAACGGGAAACTTTATTGTAAAACATTAGTAGATTCCGAAGTTTTTCTAAGCAAAATAGGAGGTAAGGGTAAAGAGTTTTTTGTCGACGACAGAAATTACCCTCACAACAACAGGTTCTTTTCAGGCAATGTTCCGGGGGGTTGGAGAGTAGAAATAGAACCCTTTGAGCCAAAAAAAGAGGATTTGTTTTTGAATGTTATATGTGCGTCTACTGCTGGCAATAATCACAAACCAAAAATAGAAAAGATAGAAACAAGAGACGTGATAGGGGTTTCTTTGGAATTGGAAGATCTAATCTGGGAGGTCGTTTTCAAGCGATGGGAGAAAAGCGCTGATATTATTTATCCAGTTAAGGATAAGGATAAGTCAGGTAAGCCAATTAAGGTTTTAATTTTTTGATTAAGAAAGGGGATATTGATATGAGTAAAAACTATTTAAAAATAGCGCTTATTGCATTAATTGTAGGAGTGATCTACATACCTACGTTTATCTGGATGTGGGGAAGATGGTTCGCAGAAGAGTCGTATTATTCACATGGGATTTTGATGCCCCTTGTGACAATATTTTTGATATTATTTAAAAAAGATGAACTTAAAAATTTAAAACCAATACCTAACAAAATAGGTATTTTGCTCATTTTAATAGGCGCTATGATATATTTAATAAGTGCGTGGATGAGGGTATATTTTACGTCCGGCCTTTCTCTGATTTTGCTAATTCTTGGCCTTGTGCTTTATTTCTTAGGCAAGGTGTATTTAAGAAAGCTTTTATACCCTATTTTATTTTTACTCTTTATGGTGCCTATGCCTATGGTATTAGTCGCAAATCTAACTGTAAAGTTAAAACTTTTTGCAACACAGTGCGCGACAGCAGTATTAAATAAAATTGGCATATTCGCTGTAAGAGATGGCAGCATTATAAGAACTATGCATTCTTATATGATGGTAGAAGCCCCATGCAGTGGCTTAAGGAGTTTGATATCGCTTCTTGCGTTAGGTGCGTTAATTGCGTATTTTATGAAGACGAGTGTAGTAAAAAAATGGATATTGGTTTTTTTGTCGATGCCTATTGCGATATGCGCTAATGTTTTCAGGGTCAGCCTATTAACAGCAGTCAATGAAATCTACGGAAAAGAGTTTGCTATGGGATGGTTTCATGATTTTTCAGGATTTTTATTGTTTTTCGTTGCTCTAATAGGGCTTATGGTAACAAAAAAGCTAGTTGAATAACAATGAAAAATATCGACAAAAATTTTATCATAATAATAATCTTATTAATCGCAGTGGGGAGCTTATCGTTAATGCTATATTTTCGTAAAGTGGTAGATTTTAATAGTATGGAGATATCAGAGTTTCCAAAAGAGATAGCTGGATGGACTAGCGAAGATATTCCGCTTGATGAAAGGACATATGCTATTTTGGAAACAAAAAATGTTGTGATGCGCAAATATAAAAATCCCAAAGGTAATATCATCTATCTATACATAGTTGTTTCAGAATCAAATAGGAGAGTTGCTCATCCGCCAGAGGTGTGTTACACAGGAGACGGTCTGGAAATAACAGAGAAAGAAGAGTTTCATTTTAGAATATCTGGTTTAGAAGAAGAGCTTTTAGTGAATAGTTTTGTTTCAAGAAAAGATAGAAATAAATCATTAGTTTTTTACTGGTATAAATCAGGTGATAAATTTACGGCACATTACTTAACTCAGCAAGCAAAGGCTGCTTTTAATCAACTAATGGGTAAAGCGAGCATAGCGGCATTAATCCGTATTTCTACACCTATAGATGGTGGAGGGAAGAATAAAGCCAGCCAAATTCTACAGGAATTTTCCAAAAAAATAGTCCCATTAATCCTCGAATACACACCATAATCATTTCCTCACATTCTCCTTTTTAGATGTCCAATTTAGATGTCCAATGCAATTGAAAAGTGTTGAGAAAAGTACACAAAAATAAAAATCAGATAGTCTGATAGTGTCCTAGTATATCCTGGTATGTCATGGACTAAATAAATCTTTAGGCAATTTTTTATAGACATAACATATTAAAAATAAAGAGGTTGTAGAAATACAGCTAATTAATGTTCTTTTTAGTAAAAGTTGGCACGTAAGTTGCTTTATATTTAAAGTGATATGAGAAAAACGCAAAAGACATTTAATATTATAGTATTAGTATTTGTAGCGTTTTTATTTTTATTATCTGTGAAAACGCTTTCTGCAGATACAACTACAGAAGAACTTATTCCTCATGCTCCAGAGCCAGCCAGCGTTGCCTTGGTAGGCGGAGGACTAATAGGAATGATAGTAAGATTTGCAAGAAAGAGGTTTCAGGAGTTTAAGAGAGGAATGGACATTTTGTTTTCTTTAGCAGGACTTATAATTAGCTCTCCAATTGTCCTTCTTTCAGGAGTGCTTATAAAACTTACTTCTTCCGGATCTATCTTTTTTACGCAGGAAAGAGTGGGGATGAACGGCGATACTTTTAGTATTTTTAAACTAAGGACAATGAAACAAGATGCAGAAAAAAACACAGGCCCTGTCTGGGCGCAGGAAAATGATCCACGGGTAACTATAGTGGGTAAAATCCTTAGAAAAACTCATATTGATGAAATTCCCCAGCTCGTAAATGTGCTAAGAGGGGAAATGTCAATAGTAGGTCCCAGACCAGAGAGAGCCTGTTTTGTAATAGATTTGGCCAGAAAAGTAAGGGATTACGAAAAGAGGCTTGAGGTAAAACCCGGGATCACAGGGCTTGCCCAGGTCCGCCATAAATACGATGAGACTATCGAGGATGTAAAGAAGAAGATAAAATTCGATCTTCTCTACATTAGAGAAATGTGTCTTATGACGGATTTACGGATCATGGCAAGAACTGTTTTAGTGATATTAACAGGTAAAGGTGCAAGATGAAAAAAGGAGATGAAAGAATGAAGAAAATTTTATTGGTAGTAGTTTTAATGGGACTTTTGGTAATTAGTAATTCAGGAATTGCAAGCGCTGCCACATTTATATTCGCGCAGAATGATTTACTCAAATTTTGGGATGTTGCAGAGATTCCGCAAAATTCGACAACCTCACTTCTTCTGAATAGCGCTTCCGGTAGTGGTGTGGGCATATCAGCTACACTATATGATGATGTTCTGCCTGGGGCTTTTGCTCAGATGCTAATTGGCGTTAACGCCACTGGAACTTCTGCTACAGGTAGCGGTGCTACAGTTGCAAATGTTGGAGCCAGCGATCTAAGTCTTTTTAGTACATATGGGTTGACTTTTACAAATACAGATGATGACGTACTTTCAGTCAATCTATTCTTGGATACGCTTGGAGGCAATCACTATGAGGGTACTCAGATATGGTTAACCCCTGGTGCTACTGGGTCAGTTACATTAAGTCTGACAGGAAAAACTAACCTAAGCAATGTTGAGGGAATTGGTTTTATCCTTGGTTCAAACATGATAGGCTCTCCTACTCATCCAAGCTATGATGCAAATTATCCAAGTAATCCAGATACGCTAAGTGTTCATGTGCAAGGTGGTATCCCCGAACCAGCAACTATGTCTTTATTAGGCTTGGGTCTATTAGGTGCAGCTGGAGCAAGGTTTAGAAGAAAGAAGAAGTAGGTATATTATAAGGTAGCCAAGAGGATTTGTGACTAAAAATAAAGAAATGGTTGTATCTATATATAAAGGTGTAAAATGAAAAAAGTCATAGGAATAGTTTTTATCTCCTTATTTCTTATTCTTAATATGACTTCTCTTAGTTACGCCTTGCCTTATGCGTTAGATATTTTTACCAACAATTCCTCAATGGATTTATCCCCTGTCGATATTCAGGTACATACTGGTATTAATCCAGACGGAGAAGGGGTATTTACTTTCTACAACTACTCAGGAATCCAGTGTACAGTTAAAAGCATTTACTTTGATGATGATGGAATACTTGTAAGTGTTGCATCTATTTTAGATGGCCCGCCAGATAAGGTGAATTTTTCTGCAGACGCATCACCTGGAAATCTAGGCGGAGGGCTTATACCGGAGTTTGATACAACATTTTCTTTCACGGCAAAGTCCCCATCTCCTAAATGGGGACTAAATCCTCCTAGCGAATATGTATCTATAACTTTTAAGTTAGAAGCAGGATCAACCCTCGATGATATTACTAGAAAAATTTATGATAAAGATCTAAGAATGGGCGTTCATATAACAAATTTTTCTGATGGAGAGAGCGAATGGGCAGTAAATAATAATACTCCTATTCCAGAGCCTTCTTCATTGGCTCTTCTTGGCATAGGTCTATTAGGCGCTGGATTAGCAAGAAGAAAAAGGAAGAAGGGTAGATAATTGTAGATTTTATTGGGATACAATGAAAGAAAATGTCTAAAAAAGTGAACGGATGTAGTTTATTTTAAAGGGAGATGAAAAATCTCCCTTTTTTATTATTCACAATTATTTAAAAACTTTTCATTGACTTATAATATGATATATACTATAATAACAACAAGTATATTTTTACCACCATACCAAATAATAACCCGTAGCCAGATTAAAGCCTACGAAAATCTATGAAAAATGCAAAAAAATCACCCTTAGTCAGGGTAATATGGGAGCTTGTTCTCGACGCGCTAAAGGCGAATCCTGTTATATTGGTCCCATTCTTTATATCAGGAATATTAAAGCTATTATGTCTTTTAGTGATTTTCTTATCGATATTCCCGCCTTTATCCGTAATATTTGCCCCTCTTATTAGGGCATTGTGGGGTGAGGGGTTTTTACACTATCCTTTTAATTTCTATCTGATGCCCAAGATTTTTTATTACGCTCATATAGCCGTGTATATCCTGCTAGATGGATTGATGAGCGGTATAGCTGTATGGATGGTGCATCAGACAAAAGAAAACAAAAAACCAAGATTTAGCAGTTCCCTGAGAAATGTCCTGCCACACTATGTCACTCTAGCGGTCTTTCTATCATTTATTTTTATGATAGTATATTTTATAAATTTTTCAGAGGGTTTATTAATACCAAAACTTCTTAAGTTAAAGTTCGTGACTAAATTGCAGCAAGAGGGTATTCTTAATTTTTTGATAGTTTTTTTGAATTTCTTTTTGTTTATTCTAATTGAGACATTGTTTGCCTTTGTGATACCATTCGTGGTTTTAGAAGGCAAAAAGTTTTTTGGGGCGCTTAAAGGGAGCTTAGTTTTGGTTAAGAAATTGTTTTTTGCCACATTTGGTTTAATAGTTACCCCGACTTTACTCTTACTTCCATTTTCTTTATTGAAGTCAGGGCTTCCTATATTGATAGATAAGACACTTCCAGAGATAACCTTTTTAGTCTTAGGAGGCAGCGTTGTGGCTACGATTTTAATAGACTGCGTAGTAACTACTTCATTGGCTTTCTTATTTTTGTCACGAAAGGATTTAAATCTTGATAAAAATTAATTTTAGATTGATATTAATATTGCTTGTAGTGCTGTCAATAGCTGGCTGCAGCGAAGAATACAACTCCGAACGATATCTTTATAAAGCAGCCAACCTTTCCAAAGACATAGTTGCCGCGCCGGAAATCATACCACCTTACGAATTCGATAAGGCTATAGAGGCCTATAGATTGGTTTTTGAGAAATACCCTGATACGTTTAGCGCGCGCAGGGCAAGGGTATCAATGGGGACTTTGTATCTATTTAAAAAAGATTACGCTACGGCAAGGGAGATTCTCAATAAGGCGTTAGAGCTTTATCCTGAAGACAGAAATATATCCATAGATGCCAGATTTACAATAGCTAAAAGTTATGAAAAAGAGGGCTTATGGGATAAGGCTTTTGTAGAATACAAGAGGATTGTAAATGCTTATCCCAAATCAGGCATAGCTCTTACATTACCTACACATATAGTTAATCATTACAATAAGACAGGTAATATAATTGAAAGGAACATAGCCTGCGACACAGCTATCAGATATTATTCAAGTATTGCTAAGGAAAATCCAAAGTCTAAGCTTGGTTTTAGAGCGGAGAGCTTCATGGCGACTTGTTATATAAAGAACGAAGATTGGTCTGAGGCGGTAGGGAGTTTGGAGAAATTAGTAATGCACTATCCTACAGTCAATACTGTAGGATTGAGCTTGAGGATGATTGGGGATATAAGCGTAAAGCGGCTAAATGATTCAAAAAAGGCTATAGATATTTTTAATAGGTTCTTAAAAAGATATCCAGATCATGTGTTTAAAGAGGGTTTGGAAAAATGGTTGGAGGTGCTTAGCAATGTTTAGTATGACGAGTTTAGCAGGCAATAAGGAAAAGGAAAAAGAAGGTAGGATTTCCCAGATTTACGACATCATTAATACAGTCTCTACATCAGCGAATATGAGGGATCTTTTGGAAGTAGCATTAAACAAGATACTGAGAAGTCTTTCTTCTGAAAGGGGCTCTATATTTCTCACAGGTGACGATGGTCAGGAGTTGTTTTTGAAATGGGCTTATAATATCGATCCTACTGCAAAAGAGATAAAAAAGAGAATAGGCGAAGGTATTATAGGAAAAGTTGCCATGGAGAAAAAAGGGTTGCTGGTGAGAGATATAAGAGAAGATTCAAGATTTAATGTCTCCAGTATGTTCCATGATTATAAAACGAATTCATTTTTATGCGTCCCTATAGCCACAGATGTCAAGCTAATAGGCGTTATCAATATTACTGAGAATAAATCTAAAAAGGCTTATTCTGAGGAAGACCTTAGATTTTTAGAGATTGTTGCAGGTTCTATCGCACGTAAAATAGAAAAAAGCCAGTTATCTTCAGAACTGGATGCCTTAAAGAGGAAATCAGAAAACGAAGGGAAAATGATAGATCTGGGGAAGTTTGCAAGCGGGATTTCACACGAGCTTAATAGCCCCCTTGACGGCATAATAAGATATATAAATCTTACATTGGGCTCTGTAGAGGAAGGCGTTGTTAGGGAATATCTTTTAGAGGCCAAGAGCGGGCTTAATAGAATTGTAAATATAGTAAAATCTTTGCTGCAACTAGTGAAACACAATAGGCCGGTACCTTCAAAGCTGATAGATGTAAATCACGCGATAGATGATTGCATCGAAATATTGACTTATGAGTCGCTTCGCAAGGATATAGATATAACCAAAGAACTTTATAAAGATCTACCAAGGATACGTGATTTGGGAATTCAAAGCATATTTTCAAATATATTAAAAAATGCCATAGATGCTGTAGAAGAAAAAGGCTCTATAAAAGTATCTACAAGCATGGAAGAGGGTTTTATTAAGGTTTCCATTTCTGATACTGGCTGTGGCATACTTCAAGATAATGTAGACCGGATCTTCGAACCATTTTTTACCACAAAGGAGACCACGAAGGGTTCAGGACTTGGCCTTGCGATATGTTATGATATCGTTAAACGTTACAATGGAAAGATAGATGTTTCAAGCGAACCAGGGAAAGAAACCAAGTTTACTATATGCATACCTTGCTAAAAAAAGAGTTAAATATGGGCGTGAACGGCTGCAGGATATTGATCGTCGACGATGAACCTCTTGTAAGAAAGTCTCTTTACGAGGTCCTTAGAGGGGCGAAGTATGTTGCAAGCATGGCCTCTGACGGAGAAGAGGCATTGACCAAGATGAACGAGAAGGCGTTCGATGTTGTGATCACAGACATGAAAATGCCAAAGATAGACGGCATAGGGCTTCTTAAGAAGATCAAGTCTAGTTTTCCCCATACAGAGGTAGTGCTTATTACGGGCTACGGCAATATAGAAAGCGCTGTAGAGGCTATGAAGATGGGCGCGTTTGATTATGTTACAAAGCCGATAAATGATAACGAGATAGAGATCATTATTCATAAAATAATAGAACGAAATAAGCTCATAGAGGAAAATATCTCTCTTCGCGATAGGCTTAAAAGTTCTGAAAGAAGCAGGTTTTATAGTCTGGTAGGCCAGGATCCAAAGATGCAAAAGATCTATACCATGGTAGAAGCAATCGCTACCAGCAAGGCGACTATTCTCTTGAGTGGCGAAAGCGGAACAGGTAAAAGGCTGGTTGCTCAAGCGATACATACTAGTGACAAGGTTCGTAAGGATATGCCTTTTATAGAGGTAAGTTGCGGTGCCCTGCCCGAAACTTTGCTAGAAAGCGAACTTTTTGGACATGTAAAGGGCGCTTTTACAGGTGCGATAAAGGATAGAAAAGGAAGATTTGAATTAGCGGACAGCGGGACTATTTTCTTGGATGAAATAGACACATTTTCAGCGTCATTACAGGTAAAGCTTCTTAGGGTGCTGCAGGAAGGCGAGTTTGAACGCGTGGGCGATGCAAAGACTTCAAAGGTAGATGTTCGCGTAATAGCGGCTACAAATCAAAATCTGGATAATCTTATAAAAGCAGGTAAGTTCAGGCAGGATTTATACTATAGATTAAACGTAATAGCCATAGAGCTGCCTAGATTAAAAGAGAGGCCTGGCGACATAAAACTGTTAGTAGAACATTTTATAAATAAGCATAATAAACAAGATGGTGCCAAGAGGGTTACTAGCATAACAAAAGAGGCTATGAGTGTATTGGAGAATAATGATTGGCCCGGCAATGTAAGAGAGCTTGAGAATGTTATTGAGCGCGCCATAATACTGACTCGTGGCCAGAAAATTGATAAAGATGTATTGCCCGAAGCGTTACATAGGCCTGATGTGTTGAAAGTTTCAGAAAGAAAGAATAATACATTAAAAGAGATATTAGGAGAGCCTGAAAAGAATATTATTTTAAAAACGCTACAGGAGGTAAAAGGAAACAAGAAAAAAGCAGCTTTGAAATTGGGTATTAATAGGACCACGCTTTATAATAAGATTAAAAAATACGGATTAGATCTATAATGAATTTATTTGATATTGTATCAAAAGAAAAATGGCACAAGATGCAGGAGGGGTTTAGTAAGGCGCTTGGCGTTTCTATTCAGGTTTTGGACAAAGATGGTAAGTTTTTAATGGGGAGCGAAACAAAGAATTCATTTTGTTTTAATATTTTAAAATTATCAGGTAAAAATTCTAAAATAAAATGCAAGGAGTGCATTTCTAAGTTAATCGATAAGATTAAAGATTCTAAAAATTATGATTATCTTATCTGCCCCCTGGATTTATATTTATACGCCATCCCTATTCATACCAAAGATAGATTTCTACAAGGCCATGTAGTAATAGGCCCTGTGATGTTACATAAACAGAAGTCTGTTGGCGAATACGAAAAAATTTCAAATAATGAAAAAATACCTCTAAATGACCTGCTGGACAAGTTGCTAATGGTAAAGAGGTTCAGTTTTGCGGGCATAGAATCAACAGTAGAGTTGATACAGGAAGTAGTAAATGACATTATTCAGCTGAATTATGATACAAAAAGATTAAAGGAAAAATTTTATATTAAAAGCCCCTTAGGAAACGTGATAAAGGACATGTACGAGTCTTTTTGCTTCGATGAGTTTTTAAATGCCTTACTAGAGGTTTCTCTAAATGCCAGCAAAGGCGATGCCGGTTCTATAATGGTGCTGGATCAAGACAAAGATGAACTCTCAATGCAATGTTCACGCGGCTTAAAAGAAAATTATAATAAATATGAGAAAATCAGGATGGGAGACGGGATATCAGGATTGGTAGCTAAAAATGAGAAGCCGCTTTTAATAGACGGCTCTCTAAAGGATTCAAGGATAAAGAATCGCCTGAAGAGACCCTATATAAAATCTTCCATAATCTACCCCCTAAAAGTTGGCAATCGTATTTTCGGAGTCCTGAATCTTAATAACATAAAAGGCAAAAAGACATTTAACTCCGAAACCCTTGATTTAGTAGGCAACCTTACACGCCTTACTAGATTTGCCTTAGAAATATTACCTAGAAAAGCTTCTTAAGCCCGGCCTCCTAATCAATATTGCTGCAAAATCAATCTCCATCACCCGAATCTAGCTGTAAATAGCAATTTTAACTCTCTATAGTTAACGTAACGCTACAAACATATAATAATTGACAAGGTTATAAAAGTGTTTTATAATATATTTAAATTATTCCTATCATAAATTCATAAGGACTTTTATTCTGGCATAATAAATTTTAACATAACTTAACATTACATATATAGATAGGGAAATTTTCTCTTTTATGGTAAATCAAGAACAGAAATATTATGGTCAACTAGATAAATTAACATTATTCTTTGAAAAAGAAGGATTCAAAGATTTTTTAGACAGGTTTATATTTAATGCTGCGGATAATAAAAAGAAATTCTCTCTAGCGCTTATTGCTTTTGAGGGATTTAAGAAATTTAAGACTAAATTTGACCTTGATTTTAATAATGAACTTTTAAAGTATACCTCTAGCAGCTTACGTTTGACATTTCAAGATGTAACGTCTTATTTTTTTCGTTATGAGGAGGATGAGTTTTTTGTTGCGATTGTGCCAGACAAAGACGCTAAGGAATTATTTTCTTTAGTCAGGCAATATAATTATAATATGCAAAGCCGCCCTTTTTTATTTAAAAACAGATTATTTAAAATTAAGTTTAATTGTGGTATTGCTAGTTTTCCTTCAGATGGAGATAACGTAAATAAATTAGTCCAAAAAATAAGCCAAGCTGTGTATTTTTCAAAGAGAGATAAGCGCAATTTTATCGTTTTTGCAAATCGAGTCCAGCGTGCTAAATTAGTTAATTTTATTCTAATCTTAGCTAGTTGGTTTATTATTATTTTCTCGCTCTCCAAATGGTATCAGCTAAGTTTTAATGACCTTGCTCAACGTACCATACATAGTATTAGAAAGAGTGTGATATTTCAAAAAATCAAGAACTTCAGAAATATAAGGTTTACTGCGGCCCCAAAGTACGACGTAGTTGTTTTAAAAGATGGTACCATACTTGAAGGGTATATCTTGCGTGAGACTGAAAAGACTATCGAGCTAAGTTTTGCTTTGGAAAAAGGAGAAGGTTCTACTGTATTGGATAAATCTGACATAATAAACATGAAGTATGGTTCAGAATAATTATCTACTCAGGAGATAACAGAAAATGGAGAAAATATGAAAATGTTTAAACTTTTTACCTTTTCTTTGCTAGTTTTATTTACGCTAAACTTTTTTAGTCAAAAGTGCTACCCTCAAGTAGCCAGTCAATATGAAAAAATAGAACGTGAAGTTGAGCGCGAGGAGGAGCTAGAAAAGAGAATCAGGGAGGATGTCAAAAGGCCGGAGATAGAGGAAGAAGAAGAGGGAGTAGCTACTGAGGAGAGCGCTGAGAAGGTCTTTATAAAGAAGATAACCGTTACCGGTGTTACTCTTTTTTCAGAAGAAGATATAAGGAAAATAACAGCGCCTTATGAAAATAAAGAGCTTTCTCTAAAAGAGATCCATAAGATAGCAGGACTTATTACAGATCTATATCGTAGGAATGGATATGTAACCTCTCGAGCGTATATTAGACCTCAAGATCTCTCGGATGGCGTGCTTGAGATAGGGGTCTTTGAAGGCAAGATGGGTAGAGTCAAAATAGAAGGCAATCGTTATTTTAAAACCAAGCTTATTAAAAAAAAGATGAGGCTTGAAGAAGGAGATTCTTTTGATTATGATTTATTAAGAAAAAGTTTAGTAAAAATAAACGAGCATCCAGATAGAGCCGCAAAAGCGGTTTTGATTCCCGGTGAAAAACCTGGTCAGACAGATATTGTTTTAAAAGTCCAGGACAATCAGCCGTTTCATGTCGGATTTGATTTTGATAATTTTGCCTCGCGTTATCTTGACGAAAAAAGATATACCTTGAAAATTAACCATAATAATTTTACCGGTAATGACGACATTATAACTTTCAAACTACAGAAATACGATGAGATCGATCATTATATATTAAGAAGCTTAAGGTACATTTTGCCTTTTTGTCATACCTGGGAGGTTGGTTTTTATGGTCTGCGTAACAAGTTAAAACTAGGAGAAGAACTAGAAGATTTAGATGTAAGAGGAAAAAGCAATTTATTATCGTTATTTGTAAATAAATACATAAAAGATGATGAAAATTTTGATATCAGGTTAACATTAGGTTTTGATTATAAAGAGATAAAAAACTATCAACTAGGCGTAGAGACAAGTAAGGATCAAATGCGTGTCGTAAAATTAGGAGCAGATTTAGATAGATTGGATAAACATGGTAGAAGTATTTTTGTAAGTGAATTTCATTATGGTATTCCAAAGCTTTGGGATGGACTAGATGATGTAGATTCTATGGCTAGCAGGGCTGGTTCCGGAGGCAAGTTTACCAAATTAAACATATGGTTTTTAAGGCTTCATAAATTGCCATTTAATTCTTCGCTTCTTTGGAAGAACCAGTTGCAAATTTCACCTTATATACTGACTTCGGCAGAGCAGTTTCAGGGCGGCGGGATAAGCAACAACCGAGGCTATCCGCCAGCTGAAAAAATCGGAGACGAAGGAGTAAGTTCGGTGATTGAAGTATCAACGCCTTTACATATTATGCCTAAGGAGTGGAAGGTTCCTTTTTGTGACCAGACGTTTTACAAGGCCGTTACGCTAATTGGTTTTTACGACTTTGCGCACACAGAGCTAAAGCGCCCACAGTCAGGCGAAGAGAAAACTGAGACATTGAGATCTGTTGGATGTGGGTTGAGGTTGAATATCCCTGATAAGACCTTTTCCGCTAGGCTTGAATTTGGCTGGCCTCTCGCTGAAACCCCGTCGGACGGTGATCATCTGCATACTTGGATTGAAATAAGCAAAACCTTTTAATACTGACCTTGATCTTTTTGTTTTGACAAATAAGAAAACGTTTACAAAAAAAGCTTGACAATCTTTAAGGAAAGTAGTACTATAAATATGTTGTTATAAAAGTAATATAAAAACTTAAGAAATGTTTATTATTACTCATATCCTTTTTTATTACAATATAGCTAATATATAAGGATATGAGTAAAAAAGGAGGCAGAAATGTTTAGAAAAGGATATCTCGTTTTTAAGTTTTTTATAATTACCCTAATTGTATTTTATAATACTGGAGTATATGCCCTTCCTGAAAACTGGCAAGTTCAGGAGGGCTCTGCAGATTTTCAACAGCCAAATGAAAATACATTAAATATCACTACTTCAGACAAGGTTGTAATAGATTACAACAGCTTTTCAATAGCTCAGCAGGAGGCAGTAAATTTCTACCAGCCTTCAGCTTCCAGTTTGGCGCTTAATAGGATTACAGGGATAAATCCTTCCGAGATATTTGGTATTCTGACTGCAACGGGCCGAATTTTCCTGGTTAACCCTAATGGTGTGTTTTTTGGCCCTAATTCACGCGTAGATACAGTAGGCTTAGTTGCCTCAACCCTTGATATTGCAAATAATGATTTTTTAAGCGGCAATTATATCTTTGGTAAGGATGCGGATAAGATCGGCGCATCAGTTATTAACCAAGGTTATATAAAAGGAAAGGATGTTGCGTTACTTGGCTCTAGTGTAAAAAATGCAGGGCAGATCATTACAACGTTAGGGAGTTGCAATCTAGCAAGCGGCGAGAGCATGACCTTAAATTTAGACACAGCAGGCATGATCTCTGTTGCGATTGATGAAGCTGTAAAAGATAAAGTTTTAGTTGATGGTAAAGAAATAACATCAGGCGTAGAGAATAGCGGTACGATAGAAGCTGATGGTGGCATAGTAGTGCTAACAGCAAAGGCGCTGGATAATATTTTTGATTATGCGGTAAATACGAATGGTATTATAGAAGCCAATACGCTTGATGCAACAAGCGGCAAGGTTGAATTAAAGGCGAATCAAAGAGTGAATGTTGCTGGCGAGATAAGTGCTAAAGGAGGAAAGCTTATTGTTGATGTTGAAGGAGCAGATATTACTGCTGATATAGAAGCAGATCAAGTAATATTTGACATGAATGATGCGGATACCTATATAAATGGACTAACTTATACAGGTACCTTTATTGTACCACCTTCTGATCCCAGTCCTTATCCTGGATCAGGTGGGCTAACTATTGTTGATAATGGGAATATTTTTGTAACAGGGGATCTTACTGTTACAGGCGGGAATCTTTGGTTGGAAGCGGACTATGATAATAGTGGCGCAGGAGATTTTATACAGAATGATGGTACTACAATAAGCGGAAGTAATGATGTTACAATTAAAGGTGACAATGCATATATTTTAAATGCATTCTTTGGCGGAGGCGTAGACGATTTATTTACAGGCGAAGCCAAGACAGGTGAGATTAAAGTTGGACATTATACAGATGGCAATGCTGTTTCTGTTGGTGATGGTCGAATCATTTCCACTGTGGGTGGCCTGACCTCCACGACATTTGAAGCCACAGAATCAAATTATACAAGTCAGGTAAGTCCTGGTTCAACAGGCTCAGCCACCTCTAACAACATGTTTGTTCAAGGTGGCGCAGGGACCCAACAGTGGATCTGGGTTAAATTCGACCTGACTTCAGGTGCTATTCCCGCGGATTCATTTGTTGAAAGCGGACTAATCCAGCTCTCTGCCGGCGAACCCAACGAGGATCCTCTTGTAGGTGCTTACTATTGTTCAGATGACACGTGGAGCGCAGGTGTTATTACCTGGAACAATCAGCCGACGACCAATGTAGATTATGATGATGCCCTTGTTCCTATCTCTGGTTTCAACAGCTGGGATGCGACTCAGGGATTCCAAAGTGACTTTGTTCCTGGGGATCAAAAAATCACCTATGCCTTTAAGGAAGTTAATGGCATAAATAGGACAACAAAATTCTCGACTCAAAATAAGGCGAATGAAGAACCTAAGCTAAGTGTGGATTACTATACCCTTGGTTATGGAGATATAAACTTGACAGCTAATGGAGATGCCGCTACGAAGAATGACATTACTTTAGGCCAGCTTATAACCCTTGGGGATGTAGCCGCGAATTCAGTACAGGGGGCCATTATCGATGGAAATGGCGCCGTGACTAACGTCAACAGAGCCGCCAACTTTATTGCATCAGCAGTTAATGGTATTGGCTCAAGTGATGCTTTAGAAACTGGAGTAGCCCGAATCTCAGCTCAGAACACAACCAGTGGTAATATCAAAATTAGTAATCATGGTCACTTAATTGTTGATGATTTAACCGCTGTAAGTGTAGGTGGCGATAGTGGATTTGACGGGATAACGAATTCTGCTTCCGCAGGCTCTGTAGAAATAGGCGTAGCCAGTAATTTGACTCTTAGTGCGCCAATAAATAGTTCTGGAGATGTTTCTTTATCGGCGACCGAAAATATAACTCATAATGTAAACGGTGATGTAACTATTTCTAATTCACCCGCAGTTAACCCGCCTACCATTACAGATACATCTCATCCAGAGGCAGCCTGGCAATCAGGTGTTTCGAATGATCCTACTGTAGATATTGAGTGGGTATTGCCAGATATGGAAGCTGGTCTTGCTGGATTTAGCGCTGAGGCCCTTGGCGGTACCTATACAATGGATGCAGGTTCAGAGGTTTCGACTAATGGAGGAGATGCTAATGTAACAGCTGATTCTAATGTCTTACTCGCTTTTATTGATGCAGGCAATGGAGAGATTAATATAGCTTCTACTACTGGTGCAATTATCGATAATGATTTAGGAACTACAGCCGGAGGAGACTATGATTTAGTAGGTCATACTATAAATTTATCAGCAACGCCTTCGCCTGATTTTGATTATGGCCAAACAGATCCTTCTTTGACTAATCAATGGGTCGATTTAGGAACCCCGTATGCATTTTCATATGTATGGGATGAATCTGCCGGTACAATTATTGGTGGCCCACTTGTCTTTGCGAATCCATCCAACCCTGAATTTAATACTGATATCAGTAATGGTTGGTCGTTTTCTACACAGTCGCCTTCTTTGTCTGATGGAATGAGCCATTATTTCCATATTGCTACATTAGGAAGCGTCTCAGATACAGATCATTCAGGGCCATTTTATATTGATACTACAGCACCAACAATCGAGACATATAACCGCACAGGCACTGCAGGCTCTCACGGCTGGTGGAATTCTAAAGTAGAAGTTGACTTCCAGGCAACAGATAGTCTATCAGGCTTTGATGCTTCACAGACATCACCTTTAAACCTTGGTTCAAGAAATACAGGTCCTTCTGAAGGCATGGGATTGACAGTAGATCCTACAGGACTCACTGCAACTGACTGGGCTGGCAACACAACGACTATCACCAGTGCTGGGCAAGTAGTTGATACTTTCCCATACCTTACTAGTTACAACATAGATTGGACAGCACCAGCAATCGAGACATATAACCGCACAGGCACTGCAGGCTCTCACGGCTGGTGGACTACTCAAGTAGGAGTTGACTTCCGAGCAACAGATAGCCTCTCAGGCTTTGATGCTTCACAGACATCACCTTTAAACCTTG
>JBHPFI010000028.1:0-24259 GCA_042572045.1 Candidatus Omnitrophota bacterium | reverse complement strand
ATAGAATCTCCTGTAAATACCTGAAATCTGAGAATAAGCAGGGTATCTACAGGGAACTTTTCATGGGCATTAAAAGATAGACCTCCTAAGCTGATATTTTCAATTTCAGTCATTTCTTGCCATTTTAAAAGTGGTACGTACATCTTTTTATATTGAAGTAAAATACGGGCTTTATATCGTGGAAATCTTCTTCTTTCTGTCATAGGTCTTGTCCTCTGTTTAATTATAGATATATTGTAGCAAATTAGGGGTTGTAAATCTATTAGAATCAAAATCTCAATCTTTGTGCAAAAGAGGATTTGTGCCTTCGAGAACGACCACCTTTTACGAGACTCAAATCTTAAGTAGCTAAGTAAGTGCGTGGGACTGCAGCAGTGACCCCCTGGGGTGTCCCCCCGAATTGATTTCCGGGGACCAAATAGGGACCATTAGAGGACCAGATACATCCATATTCATCCATATTGGTCCATATAGAAATTTGTTCTAACTTATTGTCGTTAAGTATAATAGGAAGGGTTTAAAGAGGTTAGGAAAAATACCTTAATCGTATTTTCAGTCCGTCGCTCTACCTGCTGAGCTACCTCGGCTCATATCTCTTATCTTATTTAATTACAACAGCATATCTTAAATTGTTTCTCTTTCATCTACTATATTTACTAATCTTATTGTTTTGCTATTATATCTTATCCCCATAACTAAAGTCAATATGTTCCGAGTTGCTAAATGATACACACGAGATGTCTGGAATAATCCGCCTCTGGCGGGTAGCGCAATCTCATGTGTCAAGCTAGGGGTATGTTAGCAGGCTGAGGTCTTTATCAAAAATAAAAACCTCGATATCCTTAATAGATTTGGCAAACCTTAGGCCTCTTTCCGCGCCCATTACAAATATAGCCGTGGATAAGGCATCTGCCTTTTCCGCTGAATCAGCCACAACAGTAACGCTCAGTATTTCCTTAGTAACAGGTTGGCCGTTTAAAGGATCTACTATATGGGAAGGCCTTTCGTAATCGCCTGATGTAGAAACAGCCTTGTTCTTCAAATCTAACTTATATATCATGTTATTCTCATCCCCTGGGTCACGGATGCCTATGCGCCAGTCCTTCTTACCGGATGTACTGCCCAGCGCAAAGATATTTCCGCCAATATCGACCAATGCATTTTCTATCCCATGCGAAGATAAAATTTCCTTTGCCCTATCAACCGCATAACCCTTTACTATGCCTCCGAGATCTACCTTTATATCCTCAGCTAAAAAACGTATGGACGATCTATCTTTATTAAGTACTACGTCTTTATATCTTCCCTTTTTTAGAGGCTCGACTGTTATATCAAAACTCCCGTCCGATATGCGGCTATAATAAATAGAGCGCTCTATAATATTAAAGGTTTCTGAGCTTAGTCTTACTTCTTCCCTGCCTGCTATTCTATTTATCTTCGAAACCTCACTCAGCTTATCATGCTTACTAAAAAGACTTTCTATGCGCACCATCTCCCTAAACGCCTCGTCCATCGCCTCTGATGCCTTTGCGCGATCAGGCGAGGAACAGGAAATTTCGCTAAAGGTACCCATCAGCATTCTGGTTTCTTTAAATAAGACAGGCTGGCTGCAGCCTGAAAGAAATATGAAAAGCGGAATGTACAAAAAGAGGCGGGTAAACGATGAGATAATCAATTTTAAAACAAAAAGACAGCGACCGCTATTACAGTGGACCAATTACCGTTAGGATCTATTATAGTAGATTGGGTGGTATTGCCGGTTTTTACGATCTTGTCGCTCATCCTGTATTCTTCTTTTATTTCATCCCAGTTTTTAGAATCATCGAAATCTGAAAAACCAAGGGTGGAAGCGAGCATCCTGGCTGCAAGTTCTTCTGCATAGTCGCCTGCTGTCTCGTCTGTCTGGCCATAAGCATGATGTTCGCTTAAATATCCATACATATTATCGCCTGCGGGTATTGCAGTCCCAACAGAGGCCGCTATCAAGCGCCTTGACTCGTTGGAACTACAGCGCGCCATAACGCAATAAGTTATCATGCCGGGGACAAGTTCTTTTACACCTTCATTACGTGAAATAATCTTACAGCCCGGAGGGAAAATACTTGAGACATTTACAAGATTACACTTTTCAATGCCTGCTTCTCTTAACGCCAGCTCGTACGAACGGAGCTCTTCTCTATGAGCGCCTACTCCTTTAGTAAAAAATAATTTTGTAGGCACTAGCTTCTCTGGTCTGACTATTGATGTCTCTGGCGCTGATGCGGACTGTTGGTGTACTGAAGATTGTTGGCCGTTATTCATATTTTATTCCTTAGTCAGTGTCTTTCGGACTAACTTCTGTAACAGCCTCTGTCTTTACAGGAACAGTTTCCGGCGCGGTCTCTTTCTTTACAGGAAGAAGCTCTTCTTCAAAAACATCCACCCAGCTTGCGATAAGTTTATTATCCCCATCAGTATAGTAACCGACCTCTGCCTCCTGACCCTTTTTAATATCAGAAAGTTCTATGTCCTCTATGCCCCTCCAAAGAATTGTCTCTCCCATTATCACAGAAAACGTTCGAGCGTCGCCACCTTTGAACTTTACGGTTATGGTACTTGAGTTTAAATCCAGAGAAGCTACCTCTCCTGTAAGTACGCCTTCGCCCAGATCTCCTACAAACATAACGTCTTTATCAGCCACTACTGACTCTTCTGCGGCTTCTTGCGCAAAAACCGGACTTACAAAAAATAACATAATCAATAATACAATGCTTAATTTATATAATGTCCTTTTCATAACATATCCCTCCCTTTAAATCTTAAAAAAATTATATCACAAATTATTTCTTTTTCAATAAATAACTTTATGTTTTTTGCGCGCCTTTGTATTTATAAATCCTGCGCCAATGATATAGTAAATATATATTCAAAGATGTCACCGCCGGTATTTTTTATATCGTGAGTTGTTTTAGGAGGTACATAAAGAATCGAATCTTTTTCGATTTTCAAAGTAGAATTTTTATTTATTATCGCTTCGCCGCTACCTTTTAAAATGACAACCACTTCTTCGCGTTCACCTGTAGAGTGTTCGCCTATACTTTCGCCTGATTTTAGTGTAACATGACCGGACTTGATCCCAAATGTCCCTGATTCTTTATTTAATAACCTCTGATATCTTTGTCCGGATTCTAGCTTTATTACCCGCGCAACATGAGGATCAGGCATCTTTAAACTCCTTAAATCTAAAAAGAATACGCCAGCGACGATATAATTTGAACATCATTTTTCTTTGAGTTCCTTGCCGGTTCTGAATTGTAATCGTCTATCACGCTAATTCGCAATGACAGGCTGTCGTTAATTGGATTTTCAAATATTGTCTCGGAATGCAACCTGAATACGCCCATATCTTCCAGTCTCGGGTACACATAAAGATCTTCTTTGATGCTTGATTCAGCCCATAGCTTCTTTTCAAAAAAAGCCCGGGGAACCAAAATAGCCTCTTCACTGTCCTTAGTACCATCTCTAAAATTCGTACGCTCTAATCCCACTGCAACTTCAGCCATTGCCTTCCATGTAGGCCCGTCATTAAACCAATATCCCAATCCTAAAGAAGGGACAATCCTGTAGTCAACATTCGCAAACCTGTCATGATCGCTTTCCACTTTATAAAAATTGTACCACTTTCTCTCCCAAAAGCTGACCGCATACCGCGCCATGCCGTTCCATTTCTGGGCATCCATTTTTCTGTTTGATGAGGCATACAAAAAACTGCCTTTTAAAGTAAATTCGTTGTCTTGCGTTTTTCTGTTAGCGTAAAAAGAGGTTGAGAGGTTGTTCTTTTGCGTATTGCCTCCGGATTTGGCATACCCTATTGCTATCTCTCTTTTCCAAAGCGCTTTTTTGTCTTCATCTTCTTTGTCAGCCTTGAGATGTTTTATTTTTTCATCCCTGACAACGCGCTCCACAAACCTTTTTTCCAGCCTCAGTTTTCCCAGCGCTTCTGTCTCTATTGCAACGGCCTCTTTAGAATCCTCAATCACCTTGCCGCTCAACCGGTCGCCGTTTTTCAGATACACTTCGTCCGCGAATAAATCATGCTGCTGACAGAATAAGAATAGAAATAATAACAAGGTAAAAGAAAAGTGTTGTTTCATAGATAGCAAACTTCCCCTGGCTAACTTGACACTTTTGTCATTGACTGATTTGTCAAGTTAGCCAGGGGATAAAAGTGGGGTTGGCCTTATATGCTATTCAGCGGACTTGGTTAAATATAATGTCTGGGTCGGGTAGGCAAATTCGATGCCCTGCACCTCAAACTCCTTCTTTATGCCAAAATTAATCTCTTGCTGAATATCCATATATTTATTATAGTCGCTGCCCATAATATAATAGACAACCTCGAAGATGAGACTGAAATCTCCATAGGAAAGGAAATGCGCGCGGTCAAAAGTAGTATCTTTAATATTTTTTATGACATCCTTTATTATGCCGGATATAGCCTTTACCTGCTCAAGAGAGGTCTGATAGGTGACGCCGAGCTTAAAAACAACCCTTCTTTTTTCCATCCTTTTATAATTGCGCACCCGGGAATTGGTAAGGTCGGTATTGGAAAAAATCAATTGCTCTCCGCCAAGACTGCGTATGCGCGTAGTCTTGATGCCGATATGCTCAATGCTTCCCAAGTAATCCCCTATTATAATAAAATCTCCCACTTCAAAGGGACGGTCAAATAATATAGCAAAATAACTAAATAAATCTCCTAAAACTGCCTGGGCTGCCAGGGCTACTGCTACGCCTCCGATCCCTAGGCCGGCAATCACAGCCGATATCTTGAATCCAAGATTATCCAAGAAAAAAACAATGGCCAATCCCCATACAATTACCCTGACCACTCTTGAAATCCCGTTCATGCTGCGCTCTAAGGTTATATCCTTGCCCCTCTTTGCCCAGTAAAGATTTATCCCATAATCTATAAGCACCGTGGCCAAACGCGCTGCGAACAGCGTCAAAAGGCCAACTCCTATAATACCGATCACCTTTTCCAGCACAGGCGCCAGGCTTAAGGTGTTTAGACTCACATACAAGGCTCCGAAATATGTCAGAGGAAGAAATATCTTTTGAACAATGCTAATGAGAAAGTCGTCCAGCGTAGTAGCGGTTTTTTCTGCCCATTTCTTTAAGCGTTTCAACAAAAAATGCCGGAATATCTTAATAATGACCAAGAGAGCTAAAAATAGAAAAATACATATAGAATAATCCATGACGCGGTTTCCAAAAAATACATATCCCATAATATCCTGAATCATTTTTATGCTCCTATCTTTGGCCCTGCAAGTGTTATTTTGTAACTCTTATTGTATATAATATTACTGAGAAATTTTATTTTTTTGCAGCTTCTTTTCTAACCAAATAGTCAGTTTGTGCCCAAAAATAAACCAGACTATCCCCCCGGAAACTGCGTATACAACGTAAACTATCCCGGAAGCAGTCCATATAGGTATAAACATTAAAAACCAAACAACGCTTATTAAGGTAAGAAGCGAGGCCGTGATAATGCGCGTTCTCATTAATTCAGACGGGCTCAGCTCTAATAATCTCTTTTTCACGCTACTCCCTTTCTTTCTAACTATTTATTTTCATTGAATTTGTCCTACCATCTTATTGTTCCTAAATTCGCCCTCGTACTTATTGTTTCCACGCACCCAAGTATAAATCCCTTTGCCGTGCATTAAACCATGATTGAATTCCCCCTTGTACCTATCTTCACTCTTCCGAATTAAAATACCTTTGCCATGGAACTTGTCATTCCTGTCAACAACGCCTTCATATACAGAACCGTTTTCGAGCGTTATTTTCTTTATGCCGCCTCCTTTTTCCTCAACACCTGGTGCGATCCTTCCTTTTTGTTTAACATTTACTAAGAGGGTTATGGCTAGTAAAAAACCACTCCAAGCGCTACCAATAAAAACATTTTATTGATTTCCCCCCACCTCCTTTTAATTTACTAATATGTTAGCACAAACTCTAAAAATTAGTACTTGAAAAATGCAAACAGTTGTTGTATATTAATAAGACGTTCAACAGGGCGGTTAGCTCAGTTGGTAGAGCGCTTCGTTTACACCGAAGAGGTTTCACAGGTTCGAGCCCTGTACCGCCCACCAAATTCTGCCAAAGTAAAAATTTTAGGGGACGTAGCGTAGCTGGCTTAACGCATCAGATTGTCGATCTGAGGATCGCGGGTTCGAATCCCGTCGTCCCCGCCAACTTTTTTACAACTTCCCTCCCGCCATCAGGATAAATACCATCACAAAAAGAGCGACTGTTTCTATTACACCAAGGACCATCAAATAATTGCCAAACCCTTTGCCTGTCTCTGCCATTGCGTCAGACGCGGCTGCACCTGCCCTGCCCTGCATCCAGGCGGATAAACCCATTGCAATGCCGCACAACACTCCTGCGGCCCACATGTACTGGCCTTTTTTTGCCAGCTCCAATAGGCTGTTCATCACGATCATGCCGTAGATGGTCTGCGAAAGCGGGGCGCCTACAAATACAGTGAGGATAAAAGGGGCGTTTTTATTCTGCGCAAAACACTTTTTCCACGCTCCCACAGCAGCCATACCTGCCGCGCCTGAGCCCAAGGCAGAACCCATCGCCGCAAACGCCAGTGAAGCTGCTATGCCCAAATCCTTAAATTGCACCAATAAGTTTGCATCCATTTTAAAAGCTCCTTTGCTCGTTCAAGGCTAGGCCCTGAACAGGTCTTTAGAATCATTCATTTTTAAAAGGGGCATATTCTACGCCTGACCATTCCATGTCCAAGTGACTTGAAAATTCCAGGACATTCAACCTTACGCCGTGCACCAAGATAGCCATGGCGCCTAAAAGAATATTTAATGTGTGTCCGAATAAAAGTATCAGCGCTGTAAAAAATCCCGCCAGTATACTCTGAAAACCTATGCCTAGCGCCATCTGATTAAAGGCGTCTGCCACAGCAACAGTTGCCGCGCCTACTGCAAACAATCTTATATACGAAACAACATCTGTAAAGGCATTTACAATATGAAGGAGTAGGTCTCCTACGCCAGAGCCAATGCCTCTAAATACATTCTTCCTGGGATTCGTAAACAAAATAATAGATACTGCCCCTCCTATAAAAAGGGTTTTCCCGAATGCCGGGAACATCTGGCCTAAGATCAATGATTTTGCCAGAAAATACGCTCCCCACAACATACATATCCACCCTGCCTCAGAAAAGGCCTTTAATGACGGCATTTTCCGTATGAATTTCCACGCATGCGCGATGCTCAAATGAAAGGCCCCTATGAAGAAACAAAGCGCCTGGACATTAGAGGTCTCTCTTAAAAAAGGCAGGAGCGGCTCTACCCTTCCGGGAAGATATGCCTGGCCAAAAAAAGTGCCGGTCAGCACCCCCCAGATAATTGCGCAGATACTTAGCACATATGTCAGAAAAAATATTGATTTATTCTTGAGCTTATTTCTAAACTTCAGGTGAGAAAAAAGAGTCAATACAAAAAATACAATGCCATATCCCGCGTCACCTATCAGCATCCCGAAAAATACCGAAAAGAACAATAAAAACCATAGGCTTATATCCACTTCTTTATAGCTCGGGATCGTATTTATCATCTGAAAAACAGGCTTTATTATCTCTATGCATCTGGGGTTCTTTATCAGCGTCGGCACATTGTCGGCTTCGCCAGGATCTTCAACAATAAGCCCCCATTTTTCCTCCTGCGCCAACTTCTCAAGACGTTTGACATTATATAAAGGACAATAGCCCCTCAGATAGGAAAGCCTATGAAATTTACCCATGCCAGCGGTTACCTTATCAAACTCTATTATCGAACTAAGGCGTTTTTTATGTAGAAGCAATGCATTTTTATGTCTTAAGATAGCTTTTAACTCTTGCCCTACTTGCTCTAATTTTTGCTCCTCTTGCTTAAGGCTTGTTGACATTTCCTGTAGCCCCTGCTCAGGCAGCTGCAGGGTTTCAAAAGGTAGGCGTATCTCTTCTCTCGATATGATAACGCAATAAGAAACGCTCCTTTTTCTCAGAAGCTCCTCTAATATTGCGCCTTCAGGTATATCGCGCAATTGCTTTTTGGTAAGTTTACACAGCCGCACCCAAAGGCCCTTACCTTCTAGATCGTAGATAAGCTCTGGGTCAAAATTCCCCCATTCCTTCCATGCGCCTATATCTTTTTTTATTTTTTTTATTCCTTCTTCCAGGACCTCTCTTTTTTCCACGAGCGCTAAAACCTTACGTACAAGCTCCTGTGGATTATCATGCCCCTGGCTATTGTCTGCTGAATCAGGCAATAGCTCTATAGCCCTTTGTAGAGAGCGGTATTTTTCTTCAAGGTTTGTTATATTTTCGCTTACAGGGGCATTTTGATGTTCTACATGTAACACCTCTGTCCTTGCCAGGGCCTTAAGCGTAGACTCAGCGTCCTTTGATTGAACCACCACGCCTATCTTTTTCATCGGCACTATCATAAAAACACGCCTTCCAAAACCAACCCTGGCTTGACAATTCAGTCAATGACTGACTTGTCAAGCCAGGGAAGTGGAGAGTAATTTTTCTATCTTGGCTTTGGCGATCTTTGAGCGTCCCACCGCATTTGACTGCTGATCGCCTAAGTATATCCTTATAAGTCGCATGCTCTCCCTGCAATCAGGGATCTTGATTTTTTCAAATAGATTGACCCTCTGCGCAGTTACTCTTAACTCTTTCTCCAGGATCTCTATCTGAGCCTTTATTATCTTTTCTTCTTCCAGAAATATCACAAGCTGCCTTATTTTATCTATGGCTATATCGGTCCATAAAGGGGTAAGGAATAAATCGTATTCCGGCTCCTTGAAATCCACACGTTCGAATACAGGGATATCAATGCCTGCTATATTTGAAAGGGTGGTAACTACATTCCCCTCTCTAACCCATTCCTTAATATGATCTACGCCCTCGTTTAAAAGCCCTGCCCACTCATTTATCTCGTTCTCGAGATTATCTATTTCCTCTACCTTTGATTTCAATCTTTGATGCACACGCTGTACCTCAAGCTGTAACTGCTGCTTCTTTAGCTGCAGGACAGGCAAAAAGTGCTCAAACTGCTTCAATGAATCGCGCTGTCTTTTAAGTTCGCCTTTTGTAAATTTTATCTTGACCATCAGTCAATCGCTCTACTTCGGCCAGAACTCATCTATGAGCTCTGATTTTACGCCTACTTCAAATGGCTCAAAATTCGAAGCCATGATCTCCCATCCTAAATCCAGCGCCTTCTCGAGAGAAATATTTACAGACAGGTTCATCATCTTTTCTTCAAAGGCCTTGCCGTATCTTAAAAGCTTTTCGTCCCATTGGCTCATATGAAAGCCCATTCCCTGTTTCTCGAGGGTAGAGCGGTAATCAGCGAAAAGCTGGATCATCCTGTCCATAACGACCCTATGATCTTTTCTGGTCTTATCATTTACCTGCTGTTTAAGTCGACTCAAAGACCCGAACGGCTCAATGGATTTATTCCTCAAATAAAACTGTCCTTCTGTAATGTATCCGGTGTTGTCGGGCACAGGGTGAGTCACGTCATCCCCTGGCATGGTGGTAACCGCAAGGATCGTAATAGAGCCTGCTGTATCAAAATCAACTGCCTTTTCATAACGGCTGGCGAGCTGGCTGTATAGATCGCCGGGGTAACCCCTGTTGGAAGGTATCTGTTCCATAGTAATGGCTATTTCTTTTAACGCATCTGAAAAATTGGTCATATCAGTGAGAAGCACCAGCACGCGTTTGCCTTTAAGGGCAAACTTCTCAGCTACAGCCAAGCTTATATCAGGGACCAAGAGACATTCAACGGTCGGATCCGACGCAGTGTGTATGAAAAATATAGACCTTGAGATAGCACCGTGTTTTTCCAGTGTATCGCGGAAAAAAAGATAATCGTCGTACTTCAGGCCCATGCCTCCGAGGATTATCAAATCCACCTCTGCCTGCATCGCAATGCGGGCAAGGACCTCGTTGTATGGCTCTCCCGGCACAGAAAAGATGGGCAGTTTCTGAGATTCCACAAGAGAGTTAAATACATCTATCATCGGTATGCCTGTGCGTATCATGTTGCGGGGTATGATCCTCTTTGCCGGATTTACAGACGGGCCGCCTATCTCTATCATGTCTTCTACAAGGGCCGGGCCATTGTCCCTGGGAAGCCCTGCGCCATTAAAGATGCGGCCCAAAAGATTTTCGCTAAAAGATATTTTCATCGGATGGCCTAAAAATCTTACCTTGTCGCCTGTGGAAATGCCCTGGCTCCCGGCAAAGACCTGCAGGTATACGCGCTCTCCGTCTATCCTGATCACCTGCCCCAAAGACTTGCCTGTCTTTAAAGATATCTCGGCAAGCTCCTTATATTCTATCTCCTTTGCCTCGACAGTTACGACATTCCCTGCTATCTGTATTATGCGGTTATATATCTTTTGCATGCCTTACCCTCTCAGCGACTATTTTCTCTATCTCTTTTTCTTTTTTAGAAAATCCCTCTGTCTTCTGTTCTATAGAATTCCATTCTATAAATTTCTGCCTTAAGCCCTGAAAAAATTTCCTGACCGTATCTTTATCCTCAAAATTAAAATCTGCGTCTAAGATCTTGTAGATCACATTAAACACGTATTTCTGTCTTTCTTCTATCGTAGCGGCATCCACCTCATCAAAGGCATTCTGTTGCAGGTAAACATCGTCTACAAACTCGCCTTTTAAATAAACTACAAAATTATCGAGCGACGTGCCTTCTTCTCCCACCACCTTCATCATCTGGTTCACTTCATGGCTTTTTTTCAGGATATTTTGCGTCTTTTTTGCTTGTTTCTCGTCAATAAAACTCTTGTATTTACTCCAGCTATCCAAAGGGTCTATGGCAGGATATTTTCTGGCGTTTGAGCGGTCCCTGGAAAGCCCGTGGAACGCGCCTACGACCTTGAGCGTAGCCTGAGTAACAGGTTCTTCAAAGTTTCCTCCTGCAGGGCTCACTGTGCCGCCTATTGTTACAGAGCCAAGGCTATTATCATGAAGCCTAACCAGGCCTGCCCTTTCATAGAAAGAGGCTATCCTTGTTTCAAGATAGGCAGGAAATGCCTCCTCTCCCGGAATCTCTTCCAGTCTGCCTGACATCTCGCGCATGGCCTGTGCCCACCGCGAGGTAGAGTCAGCCAACAGCAATACGTTCAAACTCATCTGTCTGTAGTATTCAGCAATAGTAACAGCCGTATATACGCTGGATTCTCTGGCAGCAACAGGCATTGAGCTTGTATTGCAGATAATGACTGTCCGGTCCATTAATGGCTTGCCAGTCTTTGGGTCTACAAGCTCGGGGAATGTCCTCAGCGTCTCAACCACTTCTCCTGCCCTTTCGCCGCATGCGGCTATAATAACAACGTCTATCTCAGCGTGCTTACTGATAAGCTGCTGCAAAACTGTTTTTCCAGAACCAAAAGGTCCAGGGATGCAATAGCTCCCCCCGAGAGCAACCGGCATCAATGTATCAACGATCCTGATCTTTGTAACAAGAGTCTTCGAAGGCCTTAGTTTTTCAGCATAAGATGTTATAGGTATCTTCACAGGCCATATCTGCTCCATCATGGTATCATGGATCCTTCCCTGGCTATCCTTGAGCGTAGCGATTACGTGTTTCAGAGGGTATTTACCTTTACTTACTATGCGCTCTATTTCTAATTCACCTTTTAAAGCAAACGGGACCATGATCCAGTGCTTCAAAATCCCTTCCTGCACAAAACCGAGTTTATCGCCTGAGGTTACCCTGCCCCCTTCCTTCGCAAAAGGAGTAAACTCCCATTTGGTTTTATCAGGCAATGCCTCGAGATAAACCCCGCGCTTTAAGAAAAATCCGCATTCTTCGGCAAGATGGGGCAATGGGTTCTGCAGTCCGTCAAATATCTGTCCCAGAAGCCCAGGGCCCAGCTCAACAGAAAGCAGTTCATCTGTAAATTCAACTTTTTCTCCGACCTTCAGCCCCTTTGTATCTTCGTAGACCTGGAGCTCTGCCTTGCTGCCTCTTACCCGTATTACTTCAGACTTCAGGCGCTCATTTTCATGGATGATAAAAGCAACCTCGTTTTGCACAACGTAGTCATTAAACTCAACGATTACCATGTTTCCGTTTATGCCTGAAATCTTGCCTTGCCTTTTTTCTTTCATTCTATCTCTCGCCTCGCTGAAGTGTCAACTTAGGGCTTGTAGGGTCTGCATACCGCCTTCTGAATTTATATTTTCCCACCGCTCCAAGATCTCTAGCTCTATCGCATATGTAATTAAATAATCAATATTAAAATAATGGCCTTTTCTGAGTTCCTCTAGTTTTTCCCACCTAAATCGATCCAGGGCAAGTTCTGCCTCAAGAGGAGATTCCTGATTAACAGCCCATTGCGCAAGGCCTGCCACAAAAGGATTCAGGGAATCTTCTCCCCGAATATATTTAGCAGGATCCTTTGCCATGTTATTAGACCTGCTTCTCGCTATCTCATTTCTTAAAGACCTATCAAATCTCTTCCATCCCCTTAATGCCGTAGACGGTTCGTCTATATCCTCGCATGTAGACAGAGAAACCCTCCTCATAATATCCATGTCCTGCGCGCTTAACTGTTCCTGGCAAAGTAATAGAAAATCATGGTGTGAAAAAGGCGTCTTCATGCCGAATTCAAGCATGGGTAAGCTTGCGATTAAATAATAATACTGTCTCATTTCAATATTTTTGCGACTTCTGGATTAAGATAGACAGATAATGCCTCTTTAAGGCCCTCATCCGTAAAATCAAAGAATGACTTGCCTTTATCAAAACTTATAGAAAATCCGGCATTGATATTCGGCGACGGCTTGAATTCTATGCCTTCCTTGACCTTTTCTTTCAACCTGGCAATAAAGGTGCCTCTGAGCTTCTCCAGGTCTTCCTTCTTCAGCAATACCTTTATGTCAGAGGTCTCGCCGTTACTTTTAATATATCCCTCTATTAATTTCTCTAAAATAAGGGCTATGTATTCAGGGGACATTGCCTTGCTGGTATTGGCACCGATAATCTTATCAAAGATCTTTCTGACCTCATCCTTAAGAGAAAGCATTAAATCCCTGGATGCCTGCCTTAATGCCATCTCTGAACTCTTTTTTGTCTTTTCGGCATCGCTTTTGGCCTGCTTAATTATATTTTGCGCCTCGTTTTTTGCATCCCTTAGGATCTTCTGTGTATCGGCATTCGCCTTTGACTCTATGGTCCTGGCCTTTTCCTCTGCCTGTTTTACGCCTTCCTGATTAATTTTTTCGAGAAGCTCTTTTAGTTTTTCTGACATGGCGACATCTCCGTCATTAACGTGCGTCAAATCGCGCACTAATATAATCCAGGCTTTATTGCCGGCTGCCCGGTTTTATTATCTCTATATTTTCTTTGCACAAAGGACATTCTTCCGGACGAAAGACCGGAAGATTTAACCTTGCAAGACTAATAAATTTTACACCCAAATCAATATTTTTTCCACTCCTATTAACAATACTTCCTACGCCTATCACGCTTGCCCCTGTGGACTTCACAACGCTCAGAACCTCTTTTGTGGAAAGCCCTGTCGTGACCACGTCTTCAACCACTAAGGCCCTATCATCTTTTTTTATTTCAAAACCCCTCCTCAAGACCATCTTGTTGTCTTTTCTCTCTGTAAAGATAGACCTCGTGCCCAAGGCCCTGGCAGTCTCATAGGAAACAACCACCCCTCCTAGGGCAGGCGCCACTACGCATGTCGGTTTATCATCCTTAAAATGCGCTGCTAGCTCTTTACATAATCTCGCGGCATATTCTGGATATTGTAATACACGCGCGCACTGTAGATATAGGCTACTATGTAAGCCGCTCGAAAGTGTAAAATGCCCTTTTAAAAGAGCGCCTGTTTTTTTAAATATCTTCAATATCTCTTGTTCTTTCATATCTATGCGTTCACCTATTTTAGGCCTTCGAGCGCCTTAATAGGATCCTTTGCCTTTGTAACAGGCCTGCCGATTACAATATAATCAGCGCCTGCGTCAATCGCCTCTCTTGGAGTAGCAATTCTTTTCTGATCCCCTCTCTCGCTTCCTGCAGGCCTTACGCCAGGAGTAACTATTAAAAAATCCTTTCCTGTCTCTTTCCTAATGCCTGCTGTTTCCTGAGGAGAGGCTACAACGCCATCAAGGCCAGACATCTTTGTTAATCTGGCAAGATCTGAAACCTGTTTTCCCGGTTTTTTATTTATTCCAACCTGCTGCAAGGTCTTTTCGTCCATACTGGTGAGAACCGTAACGCCTAAAATCCTGGGCCTGTCTATGCCTAACTTCTGGCTTTCTTCTCCTGCGCCTTCCAGCGCTCCTTTCATCATATCGCTGCCGCCTGATGCGTGGACATTAAACATGAATACGCCCAAGCGCGTAGCAGCCCTGGCAGAACAATGTACAGTATTGGGTATATCATAAAACTTTAAATCCAGAAAAACATACTTGTCGTATTGTTTAATGATATTTATTGCCTTTGGGCCGCAGGAATAAAAAAGCTCCATGCCTACTTTAAATATTCCTATATGTGGACTCAATATGTCCAGAAGGCGTTCTGCGTCTTTAATCGTACTGACATCCAGAGCGATGATGATTTTGTCTTTGTTCATATTCAGCTATAAGCCTTTGATGATGTTCTTAATATTCTCTATTCTATTCTTTTTTAGATAAACCTCGATACCTTTTATTATCTTACTACAGACATTTGGCTCAATAAAATTAGCTGTCCCTATCTGGACCGCTTTTGCGCCAGCAAGCAGGAATTCGATGGCGTCCTTTGTGTCCATTATGCCGCCTATACCTATAACTGGTTTCTTAATATTTTTTGCAACCTCCCAGACCATCCTCAGGGCAATGGGTTTTATGCACGGGCCGCTTAATCCTCCCTTGACGCTGGCAAGTATTGGTTTTCTCGACTCTATATCTATGGCCATTCCAAAAAATGTATTTACCAAACTCACTGCGTCTGTCCCTGCCTTGCACGCTACCTGCGCCATTTCAACGATGTCAGTTACATTAGGGGAAAGCTTGGTAATGAGTGTCTTCTGCGTCTTTTTTCTGACACCCTTTACTACTTTATATGTAGCATCCTTATCCTGCGCAATCAAACCGCGACCAGTTTTCCCTCTTTTACGGCCTATGATATTCGGGCAAGAAATATTCAGTTCAATCCCATGCACGGATTTTGTATTATCAAGTCTTTTAGCCAATTCACAGAACTCTCTCGCGCTATCCCCTGATATGCTCACGACAACAGGAACGCCAAGCCTCGCAAGATATGGCAATTTCTCGTTTATAAAGTTTTCTATACCGTCGTTCTGGAGCCCTATAGAATTAAGCATGCCCGAAGGGGTCTCGCAGGTCCTTGGCATGGGATTGCCGGGCCTTGCTTCAAGCGTGATTGTCTTTGTGACGATCGCCCCTAGTTTTTTTAGATCCACAAGCCCCTCGAACTCCTTTGCATATCCAAAAGTGCCTGATGCAACCATTACTGGATTTTTCAAACTAAGCCTTCCTATCTTTACTCCCAGTTTCATGCTGTGTCCTTTGTGTTACAATAGGTCTAAAAATATTAAGACCAAACTATCTCGTCCGCATCGAATACAGGCCCATCTTTACACGCGAACTTATAAAGAATATTAGTTTTTGGTTTTGAACTTCTAACACTCACTGCGCATCCTAAACATACGCCAATACCGCAGGCCATTTTTTCTTCCACACAAACTTGACACTCCAGGCCCTCTTTTTTGGAAATCCCTGCGATACACTTAAGCATTGGCTGTGGCCCGCAGGCGTATATTGTCGTTCGCCTGTCCTGAGTGAAGTCGAAGGGCTGCTTGCTGTTTGCCGTTTGTAAAATTTTCTGGAATAGCTTTGAGACAAGCCCCTTGCATCCATGACTCCCATCATCAGTAGTAACATGAACTTCGGCCCCAAGCCTTTTAAAGTCATTCTCGCACAATACCATATTTTTTGTGTTTGCGCCGATCAGGACTATTGTATTTATCTTCTTCTTTGCCAATTCCTCTACAAGAAACCCCAAAGGCGCAACGCCTATCCCGCCAGCGATTAAAATAGATTTCTGGTGTCTATTCTTCACCTCTTCTAAGCGCGGCAATGTAAAGCCGTTTCCTAAAGGGCCTAAGACTTTTACAGATTCTCCTGATTTTTTTTTGGATAAAAGCCCTGTGCCCCTGCCAACTGTCTCATATAAGATCTCAAATCCTGTGACGCGTGAGGAGTGACGCGTAAGACGATGTATGCTAAACGGCCGTCTTAGGAGCGGGTCCGAGCTATCGTTACATCTAACCTGGACAAACTGTCCAGGTTTCGCGCTCCGCGCAATAACGGGCGAAGCCACGCTCATCTTGAAATAATCCGTGCCAACTCTCTCATTAAATAAGATTTCTGCCTTTACGTCTTTCATCTCAAAATAAATTCATCTGTTTTTCTCTTGCGGTATCCACTTTTTTCAGTATCTCTATTTTTCCATATTCTCCGTCAAAGCCCGGCAGGATATTTACATTGCCATTTCTTACATTTATAATCGCCTTTGCTATTTTTAAAGAGGCATTCTTTAAAAGCTCCTTCTCTCTGACCTCTGTAAGCACCTCAAGTTCCGTGCCAAGCCTTGGGACTATGGCCTGATATTCAGCGTCTACTGCCTTAGAGGCGTCCCCTATGCCAAGAACATCTGCAATAATCTCAGAAAGGGGTATCATCTTCTTGTAAGGGATATTGTTGTCTGGGATAAATCCCTCTGGCCGGTCTGCAAGCTTCTCGACCCTGTTCATCACGCCTACCGTCAGAGGCTTTCCGCAATGAGGACAAATATTATTATTCCTTTTTGTCTCTTGAGGCCCGAATCTTACATTGCAGTTCCTGTGGCCATCGTAATGATATTTTCCTTCTTCCGGGAAGAATTCAATCGTGGATAGAAATCTCTTTTTATCCTTTGCCTTCAAGGCGTCCGTTATGGACTCGTAGGTCATTTCAGTATCAAAGACATTTGCCTCTCTTCCTATCTTTTTCGGGCTGTGTGAATCGGAATTGGATATCAGGCTAAATCTATCCAGCTTGCTCCACCGCCAGTTCATGCCAGGGTCTGAGGAAAGTCCTGTCTCAAGTGCGTAGATATCCTTTGAATATTCCCCAAAGCATTCTTCTATAGAATCAAAGCCTGATTTAGAGCCGAACAAAGAAAACCACGGGGTCCAGATATGGCCCGGCACAAGAAAGATGTCCTTTGAAATCCCAAACAGGATCTCTGCCAGGTCTTTGGCGTCTATTCCCATTATAGGCCTTCCGTCCGAAGCAAGATTTCCATAGCCTGAAAGTGTGGAATTTATTTTATCAACGATATCGAAGCTTGGCGCGAACATAACATTGTGGATCTTTCTCACCTTCCCACCCTTGGAATATATGCTCGATATCTCTCCTGTGAGCATAAAGTTCACGCCATTATGCTCAAAGAGGCCATTGCCGGAATCCTTTAGGCCATCCCTTAGCTCTTCGAGCCAGAGATGGTGCGTGAAGTCCCCTGTGCCCAACAAAGACACGCCTTTTATTTTAGCATACTCTGCGAGCGTCTTTACCTGCATCTGCGGGCTTGTCGCGCGGCTGTATTTAGAATGTATGTGAAAATCAGCTACAAACTTCATTCATGTGCTCCTTTGCCCTGGTCCAGTGTGTTGCCTTCCAAAAAATCTTTGCGCATCCCGGACATTGGAAAAAATTTTTCTGCGTCTTAAAGACATATGGCGGCACCAAACTTTTAACAGAAGATTTTTTTATCCTGAACACCTCCTTGTTGCAATCAGCGCATCTGGTAAAAAACCCCTTACCGCCGAGAGCTAGCCTGAGCTTCTTCTTTAGCTCATTGAACTGCTTTTTTAATAAATCGCTTTTTACATGAACAATTTCTACGTTTTGAGAAGGAGGCATGGTCTTTCTTTTTGTCACTATAATCCTCGACTCGTTAAATGCGATAACAAAAAGGCCATTCATGTCATCCGAGTCAAAATACAGCGTGTCATAGCCAAAAAGTCTCAGCCACCTGACAAGCCTGCCTAGTTCTTTAGTAAGAATAAACTTCATGGCTTATACTGGTATACTATTTTTCCTTTAGATATAGCATATTCAACTGCCCCGGTTAATTTTCTGCCTAAAAACGCAGAATTACTGGATTTGGACAGAAAATCTTTCTTTCTGACCACCCATTGTTTCTTCGGAGAAACGATTACTACATCAGCCTCGCGCCCTGGCCCTAAAGTCCCCTTCTGTATCCCTAAAATCCGAGCGGGATTAGAAGATATCTTTTTAACCAAATCACCCCAGCCCAAGAGGCCAGTATTGACCAATTCGGTTATGCTCACGGCAAGCTCGGTTTCCAAGCCAATGCTCCCTGATTCCGCGTATTCAAATTCAATACATTTCTCGTTTTCTGTATGAGGCGCATGATCGGAAGCAATGGCGTCTATAACACCCTTTCTTAATCCATCTTTTATGCCTTCAAGGTCCTCCTTGGTTCTTAGAGGAGGGCTCACCTTCAAATTTGTATTATAATTAACTAATTCGTCTTCTGTTAAAGCAAAATAATGAGGCGCTGTGTCCGCGGTAATCTTTATGCCTTTTTTCTTTGCCTTGGCTATAATCTGGACTGACTCCTTGCAGCTGACATGGGTAATATGTACTGCTGCTGCGGTCTTTTCTGCCAATTCAATGTCGCGCTCAACCCTTTTATATTCTGATTCAGCTGAAATTCCTCTCAAGCCAAGCCGCGTGGAAGCAAGGCCGAGATTAACCACACCTTTATTCGAAAGCGATTTGTCTTCACAATGGCACATAACGAGCATTTTTTCTTTTTTCGCCACCCTAAATGCCTCTAGCATTATATCTTCACTATCTACGGACGAACCATCATCAGAAATGGCAATTACGCCATTTTTCTTTAATGCGGCGATATTGCATAACTTTTTTCCTAAACGCCCGACAGTAATCGCGCCGGCAATAAAAACGTCTACAGTCGCTTTCTTTTTTATAATATCCTTAAGGAGCCTTAAGTTGCCTACGTGATCAATCGCTGGTAGCGTATTAGGCATAGCCAAAACAGTTGTTACCCCGCCCTTGCTAGCCGCCTTTGTTCCGCTTTCAACTGTTTCCTTGTCTTCTCTCCCCGGCTCTCTTAAATGAACGTGCATATCTACAATGCCGGGCATAACTATCTTGTCTTTGGCATTGATTATTGTATCGGCATCTACAGCTATACTTTTCGCCACATTGGATATCTTGTCTCCATTTATAAGGATATCCGATATCTCTTCTATGTGATTTACAGGGTCTACCAAAAGCCCTTCTTTAATTAATATTTTCATTTTTGTTGCTCTTTTTGCTTGCCTGGGACAGCCAAAAAAGCACTGCCATGCGCACGGCTATGCCATTTGTGACCTGTTCCAAAATCACAGAATTAAGTCCGTCCGCTACTTCGCTTGATATCTCAACGCCTCTGTTTATAGGTCCGGGATGCATCACGACGATATCCTTCTTTGCCTTTTTTAACCTATCCTTGGTTATCCCGAAATTTTTAAAATACTCCAGCTGCTTAGGGAAGGCATTTTTTTCGTCCCGCTCAAATTGCATTCTCAGCACATTCACTGCGTCAGCTTCGGAAAGGGCATGATCTATATCATCCGTAACCTTGACTCCCATCTTTTCTATGCAGGGCGGTATCAGCATACTAGGCGCGCACACTGTAACATTTGCGCCTAGCTTAGTTAACCCCCAGATATTTGAACGCGCAACGCGCGAATGCGCGATATCCCCGATTATGCTGACATTCAAATTTTCTATATGTTTCAACTTCTCCCTTAACGTAAATATGTCCAAAAGTCCTTGAGTAGGATGCTCATGCCACCCGTCTCCTGCGTTAATAACGCTTATATTTACATTACCAGCAAGCATCGCAGCGGCGCCTGAACAATTGTGTCTCACTATAATAATGTCTGCCTTCAACGCCTCTATATTCTTGCCAGTATCGTTTAAAGTTTCTCCTTTTTTTACACTTGAGGTCTCAGTGGCGATATTAATCACATCAGCGGATAATCTTTTAGCGGCGATCTCAAAAGATACCCTTGTCCTTGTGGACGGCTCATAAAACAGGTTTACAACTGTTTTGCCGCGAAGCGCGGGGACCTTTTTAATCGGCCTATCCAATATCTCCCTGAAAGAACCCGCCGTGTCTAAAATCAGCTCTATGTCCTCTTTTGAAAGATACTCTAAACCTAAAAGGTCCTTGTGCATCCATTTTGGTTTTTTCTTTACTATCTTAGTCATCTTGGGTCGCCTCTATAAAAACACTATCTTGGCCATCTATCTCTTCTAATTTTACCTGTATCGATTCCTTTTGTGACGTGGGTAAATTTTTTCCTATATAGTCGGCCCTTATAGGAAGCTCACGGTGCCCTCTGTCTATAAGAATCGCGAGCTGGATGCTCTTCGGCCTTCCAAAATCTATAAGGGCGTCCAACGCGCACCGTATAGTCCTGCCTGTATACAGAACATCGTCCACTAAAATGATATTTTTCTTTTCTATGTCAAAATCTATTTCTGTCTTATGTATCACAGGCTGCTCTGAGATCACGCTTAAATCGTCTCTATAAAGAGTGATATCAAGAGCGCCTACCGGCAATTTAGCGTTATTGATGCGGGCAATGCACTCAGCGATCCTTTCTGCGAGCACATATCCTCTTGTCCTGATTCCCACTATCACGAGGTCTTCCGAGCCTTTATTGTGTTCTAATATCTCGTGGCTTATCCTTGTGATCGCGCGGGCGACCTCTTCTTTTGTCAAAATATTCGCTTTCTGGTTGAACAATGTATACACCCCTCTCAAAAAAAATACCTTCCCGCTTATTTATAGCAAGAAGGCATAAATTTAAGTTCTATATCTTTCACTTTTAGCTCCCTTACCAGCCTCTCTGGACCGATTTAAAGGTTTTTGTTTCAGCCATTATTATACCGCTTATTTCTACTTTGTCAACTTCCATTTTCCTCGTGTCCGACGCGTAAGTCGCGTAACTTGACACTTTTGTTATTGACTGAATTGTCAAGTTAGGGGGTTAGATAAAATTTCTATAGATATTAATGGTGTTTTCGGTTACTATTTCCTTTGTAAAATTCTGCTCTACCATCTGCCTGCCTGTATAGCCAAGCCTGTCGCGTAAATCCTTGTCGGCCATGAGCTGGATCGTCCTGGAGGCAAGGGTCTCAAAATCCTTTATCGGAATCACGAATCCATTGATCCCGTCTTTTATAATCTCTGGCATGCCGCCTGTTTCCGTAACAACCATGGGCTTTCCTGATGAAAGGGCCTCCAGCATGGTAAGGCCGAATGGCTCGCACGCAGTAGAAGGGTAAACACAAACTGTTGAGGCAGCGTATAGTTTCGGCATATCCTCAAGCGGAAAGGCATCTATAAGCACATTTTGCTTCATGTTAAAAAAATTCACCAGATTGACCATATATGCTATATCCTTTTGCTGAGTGGAAGCCCAGTCTATAATATTCTTTGTCCCTGCCAAGATCAACATCACATCAGGAAACCTCTCTTTTATTCTTCTCAAAGCCTTTATTGTGACATCACAGCCTTTTGCAAGACCCATCCTTGCAGGGTGAAAGATCACCTTTTTTCCCCTGAGCTGGGGATATTTTCTGAATATATCTTTGTACTTAATCCTCGGGCTATAGGCATTCTGGTCTATGCCGTGATGGATAACAGTGATCTTTCTATGAGAACAGCCAATACCTATAAGTTCTCTTTTTATAAAATGGCTCACGGCTATTATGTGATCCCATCCAATATTCTTCGTAAGGTCTAAAAACAGGTTATCGTCCCATACATTATGCGCTGTAAGAATAATGGGAATACTGTTTTTCTTGGCCAATCTTTCGATCGTTCTTGCATGCGGCTTGCTGAAATAATGCATATTATGGCAATGTATGACATCCGGTTTTACTGTATTTAAAAATTTTGCAAAGACGACTCCAATTTCTTTCAATAATCCATTAAGGCCTCTTTTGGAGAGCCAGTTTAAATCCATAATAGGCAGCCTATTGACAAACACGCCCTTATATTTATCAACTGTCTTGGCACCCTCCATAGAGCCTGTCAAGAGATAGACTTTATGGCCCATTTTAACCATCTCAGGCAGTATGATCGTCATGTGCGTCTCAACACCTCCGATTATAGGAGGAAAGCCCCAATGGAGCTGTGCTATTTTTAAGGATTTATTTTTTTTCGACATAACTATCGCCCCTTTTCGTAAAAACATACTTTTTATTTGCCTCAATCCTGTGAAGCACTCCATAAATCATTATCTTTAATCTATCTTTTTTCCTCTTTGAAGGAAACCACACCCTAACACTATCATCGGAAACTGTTATACTGAAATCATATCCCTGCCATTTCATGCAGAAATCCATCTCTCTCCAATCTTCGGGCAAAAGCGGATCGATGGAAAGCGTACCGTTTAGCACCCTTGTCCCTGCAAACCCACTGATTGCCGCCTGCCAGCTTACACCCAAGGAAGCCGCGTGCATGCCATCATCGGTGTTGCCGTATATAAGACTCAGATCCATGTTAAGCGCAATATAAAAATATCTATAAGCTGTTTCAATGTCTCCTATCTCTACCGCAAGGGCTGCATGCACAGCCGCACTAAGCGAAGACTTGTGAAGCGTCCTCTTTAAATAATAATAAAAATTTTTCTTTTTTATCTTTTTGCTGAAACTATCAGACAAAAGATATAGAAGCATTACAACATCTGCCTGTTTTATAAGCTGCGTGCTGCCTATGCGTCGAAAGTCAACGCTTTTTGGTATAGGCGGAATAGGTTTTCTCTTAAGGTTTTTCAATTCTATTTTTTTCATTTTGAAAAAACCGTCAAACTGCTCTATAAGCCCGTTATTTTTTATATTGAAACCTATCTTGGAAATAATCTTCTTCCATTCTCTGATTTCCGTTTGTCGCAAATTTATATCCTTTGAAAGACGCATAAACTCACCCAGATACAATCTCTTCATCTTCTGATACATGCCATAAGCTACAAGCAGATTAAATCTAGCCATACAGTTAGTATAAGCATTATTATTGACATCCTCGTGAAACTCATCAGGCCCTATAACATGCTTTATCTCATACCTGTCAATCTTGCTGTTATATTCAGTCCTTGAAGCCCAGAATCTTGCAGTCTCAAAAATCATCTCAAAGCCATGCTTCAGCATAAATCTCTCGTCCTGTGTGGCTACATAATATTGGTAAACGCCATAGGCGATATCAGCACTGATATGATGCTCCATTTCATGAGTGCGTATCTGTATAATGCTGCCGTCAAAATTCCTTGCCCATGCAGGGGTACACTCTTCTCCTGTATCAGCTGATTCCCATGGGAACATTGCTCCTTTATAGCCCAGACTTTCTGCTATTTTCCTTGCCTTATTTAGCCTATTATATCTATAAAGAAGCATGTTCTTAGCTACCTTTGGCCGGTTATATATAAAAAATGGTAGTATAAATATATCCGCATCCCAGAAAATATGGCCCCGGTACCCCTCTCCACTTAAGGTCTTTGCGCCTATGCTTGATTCTCCATTGCCTTCCCTCCCGGCTATTAATAGATGATACATATTAAATCGAAGGGCCTTTTCATCATCCGGCCTACCTTTTATCTTTACATCTGAAGAAAGCCACAGCTTATCCCATGAAGCAATATGCTCTTTAATCATTCTGTCAAAACCCAGACGGATGCTTTTTTTAAGAAATCCTTTGACAACAGGTTTTATTTTATTCGTCCCTTTATCTTTTGACACGAATACAGAAACAATATTGGTCAGACATACTGTCTCGTTCTTTTTTAATCTTACAGATACTGCTACGTCTTTGGCAAAATGTCTGGACCCATTCTTTTCTATGATCAAAGACTTTCCATATGCAATAAGATTTTCTTTCTCAAGTGTCCTCACCGCAAGATACTCGCCTGTATCAAACTGTGAAACATCCTCTACTCTAAAATGTTTTTTATTTCCCTCTGTCAGGAAACCGGTGTTTGTCACTGAGAGGTCCCTCAGGGTTCTAGGCCAGGGACTTATGTGGCTGGTTTGTATGATAAGACAGGCGAGTATCTTGCGGTG
>JBHPFI010000027.1:0-24811 GCA_042572045.1 Candidatus Omnitrophota bacterium | reverse complement strand
GTACCCCAACAACAGAACGTTTCTCTGTAGCTGGCAAAGAGTATGATGTCAATGATATGCAAGCTATAGAATCTGAATTAAAAGAGATAGGAGTTATAACACCCAAACACCCAAGCATCAATGTAACATTTACTATACGTGGGCCTACTGGAAGAGAAGAGTTATTGAAATACCTCCAGCAAAACCCCGAGATCCTCATAAATGCCTTAAGCCGCTCACAAGCCCTCCATGAAGGGAACTTAAGCCAGAATATAACAATAGTCCTCGCTGATAGATACGACTATCTTGCAGGAGACCATAGAGACAACAACCTCATTATCCTAAACGCCTCTGATCTTGAAGCAATGATTCAAAAAGAAAATCCTACATTCGTAACTGAACTTATAACCTCTATCTTATCCGAAGAACTCGCGCATGAAAGAGGCGCCCAAGGAGATGTAGCTACAGAACAACTGCTTGCCAGAGAATGTGCTAATAATACAATGACTTCTCTTGGAGTAGAGGGCTTTGAAGCATACATTGGCTTTATTGAAAGATATGGAACAGGGCTTAAAGAAGGGTACGGATATTTAGGCTATTTAGCTATTATTAAGACTACAAAAATTAATGGTTCTGGTGCGTTTCTTGTGCCGGCTTTGAACGAAAGGGATTTGGCTACATATAGAACCAGAGATACTTCCGTTGAACCAAAACGCGATTTTACAGCAGAAACAACTCAGATAGTAGACATTACTGTACCTAGCACATCACTTATTGATGTAGCATTGTTTAATGGAGAGGCAGTGCTTGAAGATAGAGACGGATTCTTAGAGGTATACAGTGATTTAGTAGATATAGATCCTAGCATAGTAGCTGTAATTATTGCTACAACTGAAGCTGAAGCTCAAGCGCTAAGAGCCCTTGGTTTACCCTTAGGCGATAAAATGAAAGTGGAACTTTTACAGGGTGAGGCATTAAGTCAATACGAAGACCTTCTTTCCCCCGAAATAGGTTTTAATGTAATTATGGGCAACAAGATCCCCGAAGACCTGAACGCCTTGAGACAGACCCTCAGTGGAGTATAACCCATTCTACCCTTCCTAACTTGATAAATCCTCAATAACAAAAGTGTCAACTTAGGGTTTGATTTTTGACGCCTATTGGTGTATATTAAATACAATATATGGAAAAATTTTAGGCGAGGAGAGGTATGATGAAAAATATACAAGTAGTGCTTTTAAGGCACGGCGAGAGCACGTGGAACAAGGAAAATAAATTTACAGGATGGACGGATGTTGATCTCTCTGAAAAAGGAATAGAAGAGGCGAAAGAATCGGGAAGATTGTTGAAAGAAAAGAAATTTGTATTTGATATCGCTTTTACCTCTGTCCTAAAGAGGGCCATCAGGACATTGTGGTTTGTGCTGGATGAAATGGACTTGATGTGGATACCTGTCTATCGTTCGTGGCGCCTGAACGAGAGGCATTACGGCGCGCTGCAGGGCCTCAATAAATCAGAGATGGCAAAGAAATTTGGCGAAAAACAGGTGCTTATCTGGCGGAGAAGCTATGATATTCCGCCCGCGGCCCTAGAAAAAAGCGATGAGCGATATCCTGGCAATGACCCGATATATAAAGATCTAGATGAAAAAGACATTCCTCTTACAGAATGTTTAAAGGATACGGTAGAGCGTTTTTTGCCACATTGGCACAAGACCATTGTGCCTACAATACAGTCTGGAAAGAGGGTTCTTATTGCTGCCCATGGGAATAGCTTAAGGGCGCTTGTAAAATACCTCGATAAGATATCAGATGAAAAGATAGTAAAATTAAACATCCCTACAGGCATTCCCCTTATTTACGAACTTGATAAAAAGCTTACCCCCATCAAGCACTATTACTTAGGAGATCCTGAAAAGATCCAGAAGGCAATGGCCTCTGTTAGTAATCAAGGAAAGGCTAAGAAGTAGATAGCGCCTCCCTATTTAGGTTTAATCACGCCTTAAGGTAGCTCCCACTTGACTATTCTATAATAATAGGGTATACTTTTTTGTCTATAAAGAAAGGAGGGGTGGTTTATGAATTGGAATATTGTAGTTATGAGGCCAGTACAAGAGATGCTGGCCAGGATAGCCGGTTTTTTGCCTACGCTTATAGGTGTGTTTATAATACTAATAGTTGGATGGATTATTGCAGGTCTACTTAAAAGCCTTGTGGTGAGGGTATTAAAGCTAATCCAGCTTGACACGGCGAGTGAAAAATCCGGACTAGCCGATGTCTTAAGACGCGGAGGCATAAGGCCGACACTTTCTGAATTAGTAGGCGTACTTATCTATTGGTTTATAATGTTAATGGTATTTATGACTGCCTTGAATGCCCTCGGAATGACAGTCGCGGCTTCGTTGCTGGATAAGGTGATTTTGTATATACCTAATGTAATAGCAGCCATGTTTATCCTGTCTTTAGGTATATTCTTTTCTAGCATGGTCGGCACTATAGTGCGTACTGCTTCGAGCAACGCGGGTATCTCTCAGGCAAAGTTCCTTGGACAGCTTACCCAGACAGTTATTATGATCTTCGCGGTTATAATAACCCTGGAGCAGTTAAACATAGCATCGTCGATATTAAACCTTGCTATAAATATCATCATAGCTTCCATAGGATTGGCTCTGGCTATAGCAGTAGGGCTTGGTTCAAAAGACATTGCTGGTAAGCTGGTTCAGGATTTAGTGAAAAAGGTAACAGGTAAATAAAGAGACAGCATATTTTCCAAAGGTATACCACCCCGTCCGCCACAAGGCGGACGGGGTTTTTTAATGTGCTTGATTGACAAAGGATGCATGAATTTTATATAATAAAAGATAATGAATAACAATAAAGGCATTGCTTTAATCTTGGTAGTGAGCATACTGGCTGTTGCAGGCATAATGGCGGTCTCGTTTGCGTTTACCATGCGGCTTGAATTAAAGGCGGCCACTAATTATTTAGAAAGCACAAAGGCGTCTTATCTGGCAGAAGCAGGTGCCAGCTATGCCCAGGCTGTTTTAAGGGAAGACGACCATGATATAGACAGCTTTGAAGACAATTGGCACATGACTTTTACAGGTAGTGACGTTGACAATGACGGAGATGGCCAGCCTGATTCAAAGTGGATATATATATATGACGAGAGAGATGAAGCAATCGGTCGTTATGCTGTTCTAATAAGAGACGAAACAAGCCTTTTAAATATAAATATAGCTAACAAGCATAATATTTCTCCTCTAAAGGTTACAGAAGGATGGACTCCCCACGAACTAGACCTCCAGAAATTTCTTGCCTCTTTTAAATTAGACGACCCGCAAAAGACCTACGAAGATATCTTAGGCTATAGATATGGTCCAGATAAGGAACCAGGCGAAGCAGGAGTGGATGATAATGAGAATCAGAGGATATTGAGATCTGATGGCATAGATAATAACGCGGATGGTATTATTGATGAGGCCGGAGAAGGGATTGATGAGCCAATGGAATTTGCCTCTCAATCTCCGTATGCTGATGATAATGCGTTTGAAACGCCATTTGAGCTCGCCAAGATAGAGTCTATAGGTGATGACAATTTTGATGATATATACCCATATATAACTTCGTATTCAGTTGGCAAGAATGTAGATATAAATGGGGCGTTAAGGGAGAATATAAATTTCATAGATGCAGCGTCTCTATTAGTGCTTCTTCAGGGTTCGGGCATAAGAGATTCGTTCCAGAAGGCTGCTAATATAATAGATGCCTGCGACGAGGATTTTAGTCAAAGCAGCGTGACAAAGCTGTACAGCAGGATGCCTATTATAAATAGGGGTCCTATAGGGGATTGGATATGGAAGAGCGGGCATTATGAGAGCGATGTCAAAAATGGCGAGGCCCTCATGGTTTCCTGGTTTAATTTGCCAGAAGGCGAGTATTATATAGGTATGTTCGGGGTTGAAGATGAGTTTGTCGGTGATGTTACGATTAATGGCGTGACCCAGCGTTCGGTAAAACATGGAGAGTTATTGAGGTTTGGCACTGTTTCGTTTGAGAATAAGTTGTTGGAATTAGTAGTTGAAAATAAAGAGGAAGACAAGGTTTGTTATTTTTCATATTTGGACTTATACCCAAGACTTGGACAAGAAGGTTTTAATTCTATTGAGATAAAGGGCGTAGAAGGCATAAGGATAAATGAGGTAATGGTGAAACCCGTTATTTCAAGGTCTAGTTTTAGCGGTCAGGTTCCGGGAGGCGATTGGATATGGGAGGACGACTATTACCAGAACGATGAGCCGAACGGTGGTAAGCCTGGTGAAGGCAGCTGGATATGGAAAGATATTCCTGATGGTAAATATTATGTAAGATTGTTTGCAGGCATAACAGGCCAGCAAATAGGAGATGTCGAGATAAACGGATACCATTCAAGAGACATGCTGGATGCCGATTTATTTGGGGATGGCAGAGCTGTTAATGTTAGTGGAGGAAAGATCATCGTAAACATTCAAAATAATCTTCTGTCAGGCTCTGCATATTTCAGATCAATAGAGTTAAGTCAGGAGCCCGATGCGGAATATATTGAGCTTGTAAACCTTACAGCGAGAGAGGTAAGTCTTGATGGGTGGAGCCTGAATGGACCAGGTAAAGAAGGTTGGCCTGCTTCTATCCCGTTCGGAACAGTGATCGGGCCACATGATCATCTTGTGCTTTGTGTTGACAAGAATGATTCACAAGCCGGCATCGATGATAACGGAATATCATTTATATCTATCTGGGGGAAGGAATCCTCAGCCGAATTGCACTTTCTAAGGTCAGTTATACCAGGATCAGATTTATTCTCCAATGATCTGCATCCGTTAGGGAATTTTATAACATTAAAAGACGCTATGGGGCATGTCGTTGATCAGGCTGAGTATTTTGTCGGAAGTCTTACCGAGAGCACAAGTTTAGAAAAGGCAGACCCGAGTTATATTCTGGATTCAAATTCTAATGGCGTACCGGATAACTGGTATTTATCAAAGGCAGAAGAAGGAGCTACGCCAGGACTCCCAAATGATAATGATGGCATGAAAGAAGTAATAGAAGAGGAGACGCTCGAGCACGACATCAAAGAGGTAAATGTAAAGAATAAAAACTTTTCTTCAATAGGTGAAGTTGGTTTTGTGGCTCTTAGCTCTAGAGAGTGGCAAACCATGCCGGTAGAGGATATTTCTAAGATTGTTGATAGGTTGACGACATCTGGCATCAGGCTGGAAGCGGAGGGCCATATTGTGCCTAGCGTTGAAGACAAATGGAAGATCGTTCAAAGGGCATTTCCTCTAACAGACCATTTTGAGAGCGGGGAGGCGGATTCGGTCGGCATGTGGCGCTGGGAAGAAAAGGACGGGTTTAAAGACGGATATTATAAATTAAGGGTATTCGGCGAGGAAGAAGAAGCGATTGCAGTATCCCTGAATCTAGGCGATGACGTATGGACACCATTTACCCCTCCGCTTACGCCAGGTCCGAACAAAAGTATATTTTTTGGAAACATTGAAGTTGGGACAGGGAGCGATATTTCTACGCCGCAAGGTGTATTGGAAATAAAGATAAAGAATGTCTCGAAGACAGGCGCCGCGCATTTTGATTTTATAAGATTAAATCCTTTAGCTACTATTGATGGGAGGATAAATATAAATACGGCCTCCAAGAAGGTTCTTAGCGTTTTGCCTGGCGTAGATGAACAAGTTGCAGAAAGCATTATAGCTAACAGGGTATTTGGGAACAGAAATGGTTTGAGGCTTGGAATAGGAGACCTTATTTCTTCCGATGCCCTTGGATTAAATGACTTGGATAAAAAGACCAGGTTTAAGCAGATTTCGAATCTTATCACTGTGCATTCTGATATCTATCGGGTTATTGTAACTGCCCAGACTCTGGAAAAAGGTAAGGTAAGCGCTGAAAAAAAGCTCTGGGCTGTATTTGATAGATGAAATCCTTCAAAATCTTTAACTGTAAGCCAATAATAGGGTTCAGTAGTTTTTACTTGACATTTGCCTTAGATGTGGTATTATTATAGTGGCTCCTTATAAAAGGTATTATTAATACTTTTAAAAGTATTAATTAAACTTTCAAATCACAAGGAGGATTAAATTGTTTTTTAAAAAAATTGCTACATTTACTTTGGTATTATGGGTTGCAGGGGTCATCTTTGTCCCTGGATTAAAGGCCGAACTATATCAAAATGATGCTGGATCAGAATATCTAATGGGCCCGGGGGATACCATTGAGATATCTGTATGGAACCACCCTGAGCTTACAAAGACAATGCGCGTAAGGCCGGATGGCAAGATAAGCTTTCCTCTTGTTGGAGATGCCCATGCTGCAGGCATTACGCCTACAATGCTGAAAGAGAGAATCAGCAAACGATTGACAAAATACCTTAAGGATCCAGAGGTCTCTGTTATTATAATGGATTACAAGAGTAAGAGCATACTGGTTATGGGCGATGTAAAAAAGCCAGGCCTTTATCAGTACGAAGGAGACATGACAGCGTTTGATGCGATAGCTTTGGCAGGGGGATATGGCAAGCATGCTGAACTGAAGAGCATTTTAGTTATAGCAGATGCCTATTCTGAAAATCCGGAGTTTTACATCGCAAACCTATATAGGGCGATCCATGATGCCGATATAAGCGAGAATGTCAGGCTCAGGCCGAGGGACATCGTGTATGTGCCCAAGAATTTTATCGGTAATATCGGAGATGTCATGGATTTCTTCTTTTCGAGGATTCAACCGGCTGCGGCATCTTACTTTCTTTTAGATGAAGCGACCGACAGCGATTAAAAAATAGATAAAGATCGAATCTAAAAATAGAGGGATTAAAACCAAAAGGAATTAAAAATGGATACACATTCAGAAATAAACCTGTCAGAAGTTTGTAGAATATTATGGAAGAAAAAAATTCTCTTTCTTATTCTGTTTAGCGTGATTTTTTTTACTGTTCTACAGGTAACTTTTCTAATACCGCCTACCTATCGAGCTAGCGCAAAGTTGATAATACAGAATGAGCCAGACCTGTATCCAGGCAGTATTATACCTAAAACAGCGGATAAAATTTTCTTTAATGCCCAGAAACAGATCCTTTTAAGTGATCTTATCTTAGACAAGGCCTTGGAGGACATGAAAAACAAGGGCGTTATAACCGATAATGATTATTCTGAGCTAAAAGAGGGTGTTTTTGTAGATTATATGAGCAATTCCAATGTGCTGGAAGCAAGGGTCGAAGGTAAGGATGAACAGAAAATAGCGGAATTTTCCAATGCGATGAGCTCTGTCTTTATAGATTACCATGTAAACGCAAAGATAGATCTGGTAAATCAGACCCTTGGTATATTAACTAAGGAAACAAAGATTTTAGAGAAGGACATAGAAGATTTAGGAGTGAGACTTAAGGAATTTCAGGATAAAGACCAGTTGATTGTTTACCAGGCCCAGCTCCCTTATTATGTTGGTGGCATGCTGGACCTCCAAAAGAAGAACCTGACGACCGGCGCAAGTATTGAGCGCTTAGAAGGAGAGCTATATAAAACTAATAGTGCGCTTAAAAATGGAAATATAGAGCTTGTAAATCCGCTAAGACCCAGTATTTTTGGACAGGGTGCGGGTGAGAATCCTACATCTAGTCTTACAGCGAGTCCGTGGTTAAGTGATCTTAAAATAAAACTGACTGATATGCAGGCTGAATTATCAAATCTACTTGTTGAGTATACAGACGACTACGCCGGTACGCAAAGTGTACGCGATAAGATTAGTTCGTTAGAGAAGAATCTTGATAAAGAACTTGCAAAGGTTTTAGAAGCGCATGCAACTTATTATGAGGGATATATCGAATTTTTAAAGTCGCAGAAAAAATCAACTGAAGTAGAAAGGCAACAGTATAAAGCTGAGCTGGGAAAGATTTCCAAGGACATTAATGAAGCTGCAGCCCGGCAAATAGAATTTAACACACTGTTAAGGAATCATGATACAAAACAGATTATATACGCGACATTCCTGCAGAAACAGAAAGATCTGGAGCTACTAAAGAAGGAAGTGTCCAGTAAGGCTATATCCAATATAAGGATATTCGAGAGGGCTTCATTACCTTTAAAAAAGGTAAGCCCTAACCTGCCTTTAAACCTTTTTCTTGGGGGCTTTTTTGGGATATTTATTGGGATTTCAGCTAGTCTTGTAAGTGAGAGGCAAAGCGGGTCTTTAAAAGAAAGGCCTAAGATGCCTATGGAATCAAAGGGCTCAGAGCGACGTCACATGTCCAGAATAGATGTGCCGCTTGCTGTTGAATATGAATTGATAGGGGACGCAGGCCATACAAAACATAATGCAGTTAGTAAGGATATAAGCGCTAGCGGTGTGAAGATTACCACAGACGCTTACCTGTCCAAGGGCGCAAAGGTACTTTTAAAGATTGTTATCAATGACAAAGATTCGATAGAGACTATAGGAGAAGTTATATGGGTAGGGCCTTCTGAAGAAAGAGGCATATTTGAATCTGGCCTACATTTTGTAAAAATAGACCCGCGAGAACGAGAAAAATTGATAAACTATTTATATAGCGAGCATTATCTAACACAAGCATTAACCCCTGGCACAGAAGGGCTTTTATAATGGCTAGAAACCTGGGTAATTCAATTTGTGATTTAGCGGATTTTATCTTAGCTGTTATGTTATTTGTAGTTAGCTTGCCTCTATTTTTGCTAGCCGCATTTTTAGTAAAAGTAGATTCTCCGGGCCCTTTATTTTATACGCAGAAAAGATATAGTAAGGACAAAAAACTTTTCTTAATGTATAAATTCCGGTCCCTAAAGCATAATATTGAAAAAGAGAACGGCGGTCCTGTATGGGGCGATGAACACGATAGCCGATCAAGCAGTATAGGTAGATTCCTCAGATGTACGCATATAGATGAATTACCTCAGCTATTCAATGTCTTAAAAGGAGAAATGAGCGTGGTAGGACCTCGTCCTGAAAGGCCGTATTTTGCAGAGAGATTTAAGGATAAAGTGCCGGATTATGAAAAACGCTACAATATTAAGCCTGGCATGACGGGATTGGCCCAGATAAGCGGATGGAGAGGAAATAGCTCGATAACGCAACGTACGAAACTAGATATATTTTATATAAAGAAGCGTTCTTTATATTTTAATTTGAAGATACTTTTACTAACGCCTTTTGCAAAACCTGTTGTCCGCAACGTAGATAAAAAAAAAGACCATCACGCTCTTACCTTTTCCCATTCCGGTGAATCTTTTCTAAAGACAAGACCTTTGAAGACCCCGACCATAAAGGCATAATTAAACATTAAAAAATACTTTATAGCCCCCAGGATGAATGGGATCTTCTTTTTTTTAACACTTGATATATAAATCCCCAATATACCCATGAGATATAGCGAAGCCTGAAGGACAAGAAAGAAGAAGTATAAAGACCCTTCCTTCCATAGCATAAGGTTTGATATAAAAAGAATCATAAGGAAATAAGGCGAGAGCCACCTGAGGAGCTTGTGCGATATTATTTGAAATATTAACCCTACCCTGAATTTCAAGAACATCTCTTTTAATAATATCATCGTGCTTTTTAGAAACCAGGATACCATGCGGATCTTTCTTGCGCTTTCTGCCTTGACTGTAAGAGAGGCATCCTCGTATGATATTGCCTCAGGCTCGAACACCGAATCATATCCTTTTAGGAGCACGCGTATTACGAGTTCAAAATCATCTCCTCTTTCAGGGCTTATGGGGCTATATAGCTTCTTTCTGATGGCGAATATGGAGCCATCGGCATTCAGGAGACATCTTAGCTTGCTAGTGGATTTTCTTAATAGGGTCTCGTATTTTTTATAAATATACTCGCCCTTACTTATAGAGGATTTATCTGGATTCTTGATTTTTAAAACCCCTGTTACTGCTCCTATCTTTTCTTCATAGAAATTACGAGAGAGTTTTTTAAGAGCGTCTTTTTCATATATAGCATTTGCATCAGAGAAGACCAATATGTCACCTCGGGCATAAGGGACTGTTTTATAAAGGAGAACTGTTTTTCCGTGCCTTTCTTCATGCGCGTAGAGCTCTACACCTTTGTTTTTGAATTCACGTACGATGTCATTTGTCTTATCCTTGGATTCCGATACAATCATTATCTGGAGTTTATTTTTAGGGTAGTCGACTGAACATAGATTCTCTAATTTTTGGCGGATTACATTCTCTTCGTTGTAACAAGGGACGATGATTGAAAGAGAGGGGTATATATCTTTCTTTTTTACTCTTTTGCCAAAGAGCTTACTTAGTAAGATAGAAAATCCTATATAGCCAAAATAGATATAAAAAACAATAAAGAAAGACGACCAAAAGATTATTTTACTCATTTTTTAATTTCATGATTTTCCCAGTATATATTTTATAAATACTGTAAATGTTTTACACGTCCTTATTAAATGCTCTGGCCTCAGAACCATTTGCCTTATCTTATAAAAGATGTAGCGCGGGCTGAGATAGAATGATCTTCTACTCTTATTGCACCACTCTTGCAGGTCTTTACCTGATAGTTTAGGTAAATCTATTACACATTTATGGAGACCATCTTTGGTTAGGTAATCCTTGAACGAATTTATTTTTAAATAGCCTTTTTCTTTAGCCCACATATAGGCCTTTGTGCCGGGATAGGTCATTAGGGGAAAGAATTGCACCGTGTCCGGCAAAAATCTTTTTGCAAGCTTCAGGGTTTTATTCAAGCTTTCCCTGGTTTCTCCCGGGTTTCCTGCCATAAAGGCAGCATGCACCAAAAGCCCGACCTTTTTCGCATTATTAAAGAAATCCTCTACATCCTTTATCTTCAAATCCTTATTGATATTATCCAGTATTGTTTGTTCAGCGGTTTCAATGCCCACTATGATTAAATAACAGCCCGCCTTCTTCATTATCTTCATGGTCTCGATATCAAGGTCTATCCTGACATTAGCATTCCATTCTATATTCACTTTATGTTTTATGAGTAGATTACATATGTCCCTCACCCTTTTTTTGTCTATAGTAAAAGTATCGTCTTCTATTACCACTGCTTTGACTTCAGGGAGGTTCTTTTTTATATACAAGAATTCTTTCAGTACGCTTTCAGGTCTTCGTGTGCGATATTTTCTTCCCTGGAAGGATTGCGGCCATAAACAGAAGAAACATCGGAACGGGCACCCTCGCGCAGTGAATATCTGTACCTCTGGATATAAAGATGCTGCAAAAAAATAGTCCTTTATATTCAGATATTTTTTGTAAATCTCACTTACCATGGGCAACTTATCCAGTTCGAGAATAGGGGGTCTATTAGGATTGTGTATTATGGTATCGGATGCCCTATAGCTGAGCCCTTGGATATTATTGAGGGATAGATCCTTTTTTCTTATCTCATCTGCGAGCTCTAGCGCTGTCATTTCATATTCACCTCGCGCAACAGCGTCTATTTTTTTGGAAAGGACTAATGTCTCTTCAGGCAACGCTGATACGTGAGTGCCTACAAGCAATATAAAACATTCAGGCAGGACTTCTTTTAAATTTTCCGCTACTTTGATGTCGTTATGTATACTGGGCGTGGATGTATCAATAATGATTAATTCCGGATGAAGGTCTTTTGCCATCTTTAATACATATTCAAGCGATAACTTCTGAGCAGGCGCATCCACAAAATTGACTTCAAACCCAGCTTTTTCCAATACCCCTGTAGCGTACGCGAGCCAGAAAGGATAATATAAAGTACCGCTTTTTGTGACAGCCGGACTGCGCTGGGAACGTGAAAACCTCGGGAAAAACGGCGGATTTAAAAGAAGTATCCTCATTTTATTGTATTCCTAAGATTCTTTTTATCAGTTTTTTCGTAAGAGCTAGAAATTGCCGCGGCGATTTGAAAAATCTTTTTATCACCTTTCTATAAAAGGCGCGCGGGTTATGCCATATAAGAGAGAGTTTATATTTTAACATATGCCATGCTACCATTTTTTCCAGATCTTCCCTGGTAAAATGCTTCGTGCATATAGTCGCTCTTTTTACTCCAAGATCACTCATGGAAAAGTCCTTTGGGAGATATCCGCCCTGTTCGCAGATCCTGAAGAGTTCTGTCCCGGGATAGGGGGTAGCGATATAAAAGCTGACGTTGTCCACCCTTAGCCGGCTCGCGAATCTGAATGTGTTTTGAAGCTGCTCTTTTGTTTCATTGGGAAAGCCTACCACGAAAAAGGCATTTGTCTGAAAACCGTATAGATTCGTCCAGTGTATCAGTTTTTTTATCTTTTCAAGATTTAATGGCTTTTTTATAGTCTCGGAGAGCATTTTCTGGTCACCTGATTCAATGGCCAGGCATAGTATATAGCACCCGCTTTTTCTCATTTTTAAAAGAAGTTCCTGGTCCAGTGCCCACATTGCCACCCCATTTGGAGTGGTCCATGCAAGATCAAGTTTTTCTTCAACCATTCTGTCAAATAGAGCTAAGGCCCTTTTTTTATCAAGGGTAAGATTATCATCCTCAAATTGTATCTCACGAATTTTATATTTATCTTTCAGGTATTTTAATTCCTGTATTATATTTTCAACCGACCTGGCCCTATATTTATATCCCCATATTGAATGTATTGAGCAGAAGATACAGTTAGCAGGACACCCTCTTGATGTAATGATGGGTGTATTTGGCGAATAACGCGAAGATACGCCGTGCGGCAGGTTTATCTTAAAATATTTTTGCATGGGCAAAAGATGCCTGGCAGGGAAGGGAATTTTATCAAGGTCTTGGATAAACTTTGTTTTAGGGTTAAGGATTATCTTCCCGTCTTCTTTAAATGCAATCCCGTCAATTCCTGAAATCGCCTCTTCCTTGCGCATGGCGTCCAGAAGCTCTTTTGTTGAAAACTCGCCTTCACCAAGTACCACAATGTCAACATTGATATCTTCAAGCGTCTTTTGAGGTAGTACAGTAGCGTGCGCTCCTCCCATTATGGTCAGTATATTCTTATCAAGCTCTTTGGTGATTTCACATATTTTATGAGCATTTTTGTGCTGCATGCTGTAGAGGCAGGACACACCTACAATGTCAGGCTTTAAGTCGTTAATTATTTTTTTTATTTTTTCAAATGATAACCCGTATGTTATTAAGCCCTTTGGCTCTTTTTTTTCCTCGTTCCATCCTTCACAGGCTGCGTCAAGGATTTTGACATTGTAGTCTTTTTCCAGGCATGTAGCGATATATGCTAGGCCAAGAGGCGGCTGTATCTCCTTGGTATATTCGCGCGCTATAGTGGCAGGAGGCATAATCAAGAGCACATTTTTTATATCTTTTTTAGTGTTCATATTTGTTTTACGTTTGATCTTTTAAGAGAACGCAAAAAAAACATAATAGAGCAGTTTCCTAAGACCGACGCAGTAAATCCAGGGAAATTCTTAAAGAAGATTTTGCGTAACGGCTGTGCTATCAGTCTTCGCGCTAAACTTTTAATTATATAGTCAGAGTCATAGTCCAGACAGGTAAATATCATATTTTCAATAGAGAATCCGTTCTTTTCGATAAGTTCCACAGCGTTTTTTTTGTTGTAATAATTAATATGCCCTAAGGATTTTTTAAAACGTTTTTTCAGACCCCTTATTTTAACTTCGAGATTATCCTCAAGAGGGATATGGCAGATGGCATATGTGGATACTTCGCTGATATCGCGCAGCAAGTGTTCAGGATTCTCTATATGCTCAAAGATATCGATAAGAAGCGCGATGTCTATATTTTGGCGAGGCGCTTTGTATTTTTCTTTATCAAATTCATGACAGTAGAAGCTTGCTTCAGAAAAGTTTTTTCTGGCAGCTTCAATGATAGCAGGAGAGATGTCATAACCATCGGCTGCTGCAGAGAAGCCGTTATCCCGAAAATACTTACACACAAGCTTCAAAATCTCCCCTGGACCGCAACCAACATCGACAATCTTCATTGTGGAATTTGATTTACTAAAAATATCCTTAGGGATTACTTTGATTATCTTTCTTGCCTTCCACGGAGAATCTTCAAGATGCCAGGAAGGGTTCTCTTTCAAGTATTCTCCGCTTGTGTATAAGTTTTTTTTATTTGTCATTTTAAAAATGAGCTATCGATTATTCTTTTAATTCTTCTTAAATAGTCTATTTGGTTATAGTTTTCCTTTATTTTTTTGCAAGCATTATGTGAGATATCTGTCATTTTTTTGGGATTATTTAGTAAAAATGATATCTTCTCCGCCAGTTCCGTATAGTTCTGTGATGTGTAAAGCAACCCATCTTCATTATTTCTTATGATTTCTGCTGGTCCGCCAAAATTAGTAGCTATTACAGCTACGCCTGAAGCCATTGCCTGAATTAGAGAAGTAGGGCAAGGGTCTGGCTTCTTGGATGCTAAAACAAAAACATCCAGTTCTTTCATGATTTCAGGTATATCTTTTCTATACCCTACGAATATGACATTATTATTTAAATTTAGCTTATTTACCAAGCCCTTCAGGTATTTTTTGTACCTCTGACCTTTTATGTCATATAAGATATCTCCTATGATAGCAAATTTAGCTTGAGGATGACTGGAACTCACTTTTTTTGCTGCCCGGATCAGATCGTCAACCCCTTTCCATTCCATAAGGAATCCTACTATGCCAATCAGAGGATTAGACATTATTTTCAACTCTTTCCTTAATGGGCCATATTTATTCTCTCGGGGGAAATAGAGTTTGGTATCAACGGCATTATAAATAAGCTCAATTTTTCCACCTATAGCAAAAAGAGGTTCTTTAACTGCCCGTGATACAACAATAATCTTTTTTACAATACGGTTTTTACCGAAAAAGATACATAGCTTCCTGATTATACCAGTGGCAAAAATACTATGGATGTGCCAGACGATAGATGTATTGGTTAGATTACAGGCAATAGTTCCCCAGACAAAGCTTCTTGCGCCGTTGGCATATACTAAACCTATGTCTTTTTCTTTAATTAACTTTGTCAATTTTTGAATCAGATAAGGTAGACGAAAAAGATAATTAAATATATCAAAGGGCGTCTTTTTGCCAAGGCTATAATAACCCATCGGAAATATAGCATAGGTTATTTTTAGATTCTCAAGTTCCTTTGTTAAATCTCCTTTCTCAGGGACAACAACACAACATTCATAATGATCCTTAAACCCATTGATTAAGGAAAGTAATACCTTTTGCCCACCGCTTATTTTTGAGTATTGCTCGAGAAAAATAATTTTTTTTCTACTCATTTTGAATAATTTTATATGTTGCGAGAAGCAACCCGACCACGACCCAAAATGCCACATCATTTATAGTTGCTTCTCCAAGGCCGGCGACCAAGAAACTAAACGCACCCGCAGTTAATCCCAGACTTATTGCGCCAAGTTGCGTATTTCTATTATTTTTAAACACTATTACGCCCCTTCGTATAAGCATTATTAAAAAAGCTACAAAAAGAAAAAAACTGAATATGCCTCTTTCTGAAAGCAGGCTAATGTACTCGTTATGGGGATGAGGGTTTCCTAATTCAGATTGCCAGATTGTTTTCGATGGCCGGTAATGCCAATAATTTTCTACTGCCATAAACGGGCCAACGCCTAAAAAAGGATTATCTAAAAACATATTAATATTTGCTCTCCATACATCCCAGCGAAAACCAGCAACTATTTGCGGGTCTTCTTTAACTTGTTCTAAAGGTATTCTAAAAAAGAAGGCATAAAGGAAGGTATTGTTCTCATATAGATACTCTTTGCCGATCCATATCGAAGATATGAGAACTATGATTATGGTCAAAATTGTCAACGTTAACATTTTTTTTCTCAAAAACCAGAGCAGGAATAAAAAGGCTGCTGTAACGGATATGGCGCCATTTCTCGAATAAGTAGAAATAAGGCCGAGCATCTGTAGAAAAAGGCATATTTTTAAGAACATTTTTTCTTTAAATTGCTTTGATAATAATAAGCCAATTGTAATAGGTATAATCACTGAAAGAAAGAGCGCGAAGTAGTTAGGGTTATCCCATCCGCAGGTTGCTCTATATATCCTTATTGGACCTATACTTGCGTGTGGAGATACCTTGTAGAATAAAGAAAAAGAAGGGAAGAAGCTTTGCAATATCCCTAATATGCCTGCAAGTCCAGATACTATAAGCAGAGTTTTAATAATTGAAAATAGCCTCTCTTTTTCTTTTATGATATCGCTCACAATAAAAGAAAATACTATCATGTAAGTTAAAGTTAGAGTCCTATAAATGCTTATAATAGGATATAATGACTTAGCAATAGATAAAGAGCTGAGTATGATAAAAAAAGCTAGTATTAGGTGTTCTCTAAAGATAAATTTTGTTCTTAGGTTTTTGTTAAGAGAGGCTTGTGTTACCCATAGAAGAAATAAAGGGATAAATGGTAGTTCTGTTAAACGCACAAAGAATTTACCTGTCCCCAACCTAAAATGATGAAAAGGGATGAATATGATAAAAAGTATTAAAAAATCATAAACGGTCACCTCTTTCTTTCTAGTTATAAAAAACAATACTCCAAAGAATAAAACAGCAAGAAAGTAGTAAAATTGTTTATAACCCGCAAGAAAAGGAATAGCCAGCCCTATTGCTAAAGAAAATAAGACGAGAGGTAAGATTTTTTTCATATGCCCACCTTTTTATCTAAAACCGATTCTATTTTTTCGTAAATAATCTTATATCTTTTATCCCATGAATTGTCACTGGCAAACGTAGTCCGGGTTTTCTTAGCCGCATCAGTGTCATTAAAGAGTGCATTTTCAACCCCTTTGATAAAATCCGAATGATTTGTAGCAATTGTGATTAAATCTTTAAAAATACTTAATTCCGGTAAAGGAGTGGATATTATCACTTTACCTGTTGCCAGACATTCGAATATCTTTGCTGGAAAGATTGATTGTGTGAATTGATTTAGTTTATAAGGAAGGATAAGCGCATCGCACTCTCTCAAGTAAAGAGGTAGTTCCTCGTAATTTTTACTCCCTAACCAGATTATATTTTTCCTGCATAAAAGTTTTTCAGGGATTTTTATGTTTACTATTGGCCCGATCATGATTATTGACCAATCGGGTCTTCTATTAGAGATAAGATCTATTAAATCCAGGTCTATCCTCATATTGTCAATGCTCCCAAAGGAGCATATCCGAGGTTTTTTTGTGTCTTTAATATCCGGTAAACTCTTTTGTTTTAAAGTAGGGTGGATATTAAAATGTTCAAAATCAACCCCTGGCAGCACCCTGTAAACATTGGGGTTATGTTCTTTTTTTAGTTGGTAGAGATAATTTGCATCAGTGAATACAATATCTGCCAGTTTAAGCAGTTTTTTTTCAGTGCGTTCAATGTCAGAAGGCGCTTCAGGGTGTTCTGGTGCATCATAGACGCAATCATAGACTATTAACTGAGGAGACAATTTTTTTATCAGGTTTAAAACCGTAGAAGTGGCTAAATATGTCCATATAATAGGTTGCTTGTGGCATAATTTTGAAATGCGCTTTGCTAAAATCTTTAAAAATATCTTATCGTTTAATAGATTACATGCCCTATTAATAGGGGGCAGTAGAAGCGGCGTTATGATATGAGGATTTTTTTCACTGTTAGATTTTGTGCTGTGTTTCTGCTTTAACGCCTTTACAATTCTTTTAGTTATATTAGGTATGTCTTTGATCTTTTGACGTGAGAATCCCAGATGCTCTACAAAAATAACTCTATTATTATTTTTAGCAAACATTTCCATAAAGATTTGATGCCTTTGCTTTGCAAAGTTCCAGTCAATTGTAGATAGACAGATAATATCCTTATTCGTAATCAATTTTTATCCCTTTTCTTATAACTCTTACGTCTCGAGGATAGGTATTTGGATTTTTCGGTGATTTTATAAAACCTATGATTATGTTTACATTTATTAAAATCCATTTAACTATACTTAACGTACCTTGTTTAAGGCTCCTTTTAATGAAACAAAGAGACAAATAGAATAACAAGCTCACTATTGCTTCCAATATAAGAAAAGCCATGTTCTTAGATAAGAAGACATAAATTAGAGAACCTGTTAAAACAATTATAAAGCCAATGAAGATGTCCAGCAACTTAAACCTTAATAGAGTGGACCAAAATTTTCCTTTTTTAATCGATAGACGCAGCATTTGGCCTATGCCAAAGAAAAGTCCGTTTTTTGCCCTAGTTAGAAAATCTTCCATGCTTCGGGAAGCATAATGAGTGGTCATGCGATAGGGGAGGGAGAAAAGCTTAAATCCGGTTTCTTTGAGCCTCTGGGCAAGTTCAAATTCCTCTTCCCCTTGTAAATATGGATTAAAATAGCCTATTTTATCCAGGGATGTTTTTCTATATAAAGCCGCGCCCCCTAAAAAATCTACTTCTTGGAGTTTATTTTTTCTTTTATATAGGTCATTTAACCTGCCCCCTTCTTTATAAAACTCGTCGCCCATACCGGCTAACCCGGCTATTTTATTATCCTTTTCCATAAAATCAATAGCCTTTTCTAAAAACCCAGTATGGAGTTCCATGTCAGCGTCAATTATGAATATATATTTACCTTTTACATTAAGACATCCCAGATATCTTGCTGCGCTTGGAGAATGTAGCCAATTAGATTTTAATTGAATTATGTTTACCGGAAAATCTTTTGTGATTTCGATGGTCTTATCACTAGAGAAAGAATCTACTAATATTATTTCTGTATTTTTTTTGATATTTTTAACTCCTTTAACTATAGATTTAAGACATCGAGCAATATTCTTTTCTTCATTTTTACAAGGTATCACTATAGAAAGAAATATATTTTCATTCATCTTTTTTTATAGCTCCAAAAAAACTTAAACGTATATACCTCTTACGTTTTTCTTTACAGAACCTGTAAAATGCAGGGCTCCAGAAGATATCGTCACTTAATAAAAGCCCACCTTTAGATAAATGCGGCCATGCTGCGTTATATTCAAAATACTGATGTTCAAAGGTGTGAAGGCTATCGTGAAAAAAGACGTCTATAGTTGGGTACTTTTTAAATAACTTTGGCAGCAACTCCTTGCTATTACCTAGGACCAGATGATGGCGCTCCTTTAGATAATCAGGAATAATCCATCCAGGCTGGCAGTTTTGTGGCAAGCTTGTATCTCTCATATGGTGTGTAGACCCTTTGATAGTTTCAGATGCAGGAAGATCAATGGATATTAATGTTCCGTTATTATTATCATTAAGGGCTTGTAGGATAATAGCGCTAGACTGCCCATCAAATACTCCGGTTTCAAATACAATACGAGGCTTAAGTAACCTAATAGCCATATATAGAAATTTATTGGATTCTTCGTAGATTATTTCACGGTGTCTTTTTTTTAACATTTTTTTATTTAATTCACTAAATAGTTTATTGTTTTGTGTAAGTTGTAGCTGATAGTTTTCTATTGATTCTATAGAAATATCTGGAAAAAGAGAAGATATCGCTTTTAAACTGGATAATGGAGGAGGAGCTGTTAATACAACTGGAATTTTCCATGGCTTTAAAATCAAGTCCCAGGATCTGGACAGGGATAGTTTTGATAATTTTTGTATATATTGTTTCATACGATTACCTTGACGATATCTTCTACACGCGGAGGAGTTTTTAACAACACGGTCCATTCAATGATGTTGTCTTGGAGAAGTTTCTTTTTAGGTAAAAGCTCTTCAAGGGCAACCATCAACAGTTCGTTCCTTCCGGTACGACGCATCTGGATAATCAGATCGTTTAACCCTATATTAGAGTAATGTTTAAATAGCCATGAGATAAATGTTTGCTCGACGTATCTTTTTGCTACTCTGCAGGATATAGCAAGTTCAATGAGCTTGGCGCTTGGTTTATTTAGTTCAATAGCCGAAAAACCTATTACACCATACTCGCCGAATCTATCATGAAATTCTAACGTAAAACATTCGTGATTATCGTTGGCGATTAACTCCATGAATTCCGATTTTGAATATCGTCTGGCAAAAAGATTTAATTGATTCGTGCGCTGGATCAGTTCATAAGAGCGTTCTATCTTGTCTTTAGAGGTACGTTTGATCTTAAGGGTCATCTGACAGCTTTTCAAGAAATCTAAACGGTTCTCTTCCCAGGATTTTTCTGTTTCGGTGAATTCCTGCGTTGTCTTGTAATAAGACCTTCTTTTTTTTGCTTCCGGTGTTATCAGTACATTAAATTCGTTGAAGGTCAACAATCTCTCCAAATCTTCTACATGATAACAACGCACCTCTTGTAGGAGAGAAGAGACTTCATAGAGTTCAAATTGAGAATCATCAATAAAGGCAACGCTATTAAGTCCTATATTAAGTTCTTTGGCAATTGATTTTATGCTTTTACTTTTAAGACCCCAGTGAATTTGGGGATAGAGAAAGTAATCCTGGATTTTCATTTTTTTTAATACCTTCCACGCATCATCAAAGTTGTTCTTGCTGGCGATACTTTGCAGGATTCCGCGCTCGTCCAACAATCTGATAGTCTTTTTTGCTGTATTTTTTAAGAAAACACCTTTGGGTCCATCAGCTATTAGAGTTCCTTTCCATAAGGTATTATCCAGGTCCCACACCAGGCATTTGACTTTACTCGATATTGTTGAGATTTTATCTTTTTCGTGTTTCTCTCCATCCATTTTTTGTTTTTCTAGAAATGTCACAAAGTCTAACGCAGTAAAACCTAGGGTTGCTTCAATGTCATTGACCATGGTTATCGAGACCAAGCAATTATATACATCCCCTAAGGCCAATGCTATTTTTTCATAACTTATTGTGTAGTGGTTAAATCCGGGGTTTAACCTTACATTTTCTTCATATACACTACGGCTAAATTTGTTTACATTTTGACCGAAGAATATATGGATATCAATAGGCACTTCTTCCATATTTATTACATCAACTATAAAGGCGTCAGGATATTTAGTTTTGGCATTATGCTTATTGTTTCTTTTGTTAAGGCGCAGGAAAAAAGCTGTCTGGAGCATTTTAAATCGCGGGTAAATATGTCGTTTAAAATATCTAAAACGTAAATAAGAAAGATTTTTTACTGCTAGGACTAAAGCATTATGTAACAGCTCGATTAATTTTAAAACTTTGATAGGATGCTGGGATATATTGTATACCGCTTCCAATTTTCCCCATCTTTTGAAAGATATCTCAGCGCAGTAGCCCATCAGGCCTTTAAATTCTCTATTTCGGTATATCCCATAACTGAACCTACGGCAGTCAGTTCCCACTCCTGATTCATATAATAGACAGGAGGAGTAACAATCAGGTGGGGCGCATTCTACGCAGTGTTCTTCCCATACCATTAACGATGCTTTTGTATAGAGTTTCTTATAGTCAGGCAGGTCCTGAGGGGGTATAGACCCTTTGCTTAATAAGTTATCGCGCTTAATTTTATCTACAAACGCAAATTCAAATGTCATCTAAATCCTTTTAACTCAACTTGACAAATTTGTCATTGAGGATTTCTCAAGCTAGCCCTTTTGTTCCACCAATTACAGACTTCGCCAAATGTCATAGTGATGACTTCATCTTTGGAAGATAGATATGAAAGGAATTCTTCAAAGGTGTTTAATCTTTCTTCTTCCATGCCTTGGATCCATGGATGAAATCCGATGGCAATGAAGTTTCTATTTTTAATACCTTCCTCAACTATATTTTTAAACTTTGCCAGCATTTCACTCGCTGATTTTTTTTCACTAATGTAAGGGGAATCGTCACAAGCGATAGGCATTCTCACAAGTCTTAATTTTCTATCGGAAACCAGGTGATAGGGGATAGAGGCGTTTTCATCTTCGGCATTCCAAGAAAAATTATTTTTTTCTAAAATTTCTATTAAATTCTGGTTCCACTTAGATTCTGGAGAACGGAAACCTGCAAGGTTTATATCAACCCCTTTTTTAATAGATGCCATATTTAATTTAATAGATTTTGATAATTTTTCATAGCTCAATTTGCGCGGAATCTCATGTCCGTATGTATGACTGGCAATTTCATGGCCATTTTGTATAATCTTTCTTATGGATTCAGAATGCGATTCGCATATTTTTCCTACGGTATTAAAAGTTACCTTGATGTTATATTTTTTCTCAGCTTCTAGCATAAAATTCAACCCTTTATCAGCATATTTTCCATAGCTAATATTACCATACTCTCTTTCATAATCGTGAAAGATCGTCACGCAGCATTTTTTGTTTTTAGGGATAAAAGGGAGCGGTTTAAAATCATTACTTTTAATTAAAGATAGGATATATTCAAGAACCATAGGAGCGGCTCCAGCCAGTATACCGGAAAAGTAAATTACTTTACCTGCGCAGGAATCATTGATTGTTAGAGCCGGCAATCCAGAGTTTTTCCATATACCCAGTACTTTATTATTTTTATCCGTATTTATTTTTATAACAGGTAAAGATATGAATTTTTCTATAGGTAGGCTCTTTTTAAAATACTTGCGGTTTATTTTATAGAATATGCTGTTAATATTACTAGTGCGGTAATCCATCTCTTTTTTTCGTAGCATGATCTTACTTTGGCTATAATGTCCAATCTGTGAGATTCCAAATTTTCTAGAAAGGTCCGTTTTGTAAGTAAAGATAACATTATTTCCGTTATTTATGTATTCTTCGATGATTTTACTTTTGAAAGCATCCAATTTTATTATATTTAGAATAAAAAGAGTTTTATATTCACTAAGCGTAGTCTTATTAAGATCATCATATCCGATATATTCACAATCGAACCCTATTCTATTGATAGATTCGTAAACCTTCCTTCTGAATGGATGGATCCCGCCATTGATTTTAAGAGAATCTATAAGATATCGGCTGTTCCCAGGAACCAGGATTGCGATTTTATTGTCCATATGTTTTCTTTATGATATCGTCGTATTTACTAGCAGCATATTTCGCCGTATGATGATCGCTATATCTTTCAAAGCCCCCATTAACGATACTCTTATAAAGATCTGGATTTTCATATAATTTTTTTATCTCTGTAGATATTGTTTTAATATCAGAAACTAGTAGCGCGTCCTTGCCATTTGTAAACCTATAGTCATTATGTGTAACAACGAGAGGTGTTTTGGTCCCCCAGCAATCCCCGATAAATCCCCAGCCGCATCTCTTTGCGGGCGTGTATGCAAAGAAAGAAGATGATAGTAAAGATAACGCCTCATGCCTGTGTAGTTGACGCAGCCATTTTATTTTTTTTGGAAATTCTGTCTTTAATTTTTTAATCAGCCTATCTGTATTATCGAATGTCGGGCCGATTATAAAAAATTCTTCAATAAAATCGTGTTTTAAAAGCATAGGGAGTGTAGTAGAAAATTCCCACGAATTCTTAAATTTTGACAAAGACCCGATGTAGATTCCTCGTCCGGCAATTTTATCTTTTCTTGTAAAATCTGGCATTTGATTGCACCATGGCACATAGTAAACAGGTGTGCCGAATTTAGATAAAGATTTTAATTTGTCTTTATCCAAAGGGGAATGCGTTATTATTGCATCAGATTTTCTTAGCATATATTTCCAGTAGATATGATTAAGCGGCAGAAAAAGGTATTCATTTATGATCTTTTCGTCATTTATTAGTTTTCTGGGTATAACTTTTAGTTTCTCCAAGAATGGATAAGACGAATTTCTAGAATGTTCAACAAACGTTACTATAGGAATATTGAAATCTTTCTTGATAAGTAAGGCTAGCTCTATATTGAGTTCGTGGCAACAAAATATAATCTCAGGCTTAAATTCTTTTAATAATTTATAGATAACGTCATAATGCTCTTTCTTTTTAGATTTTTTATACATATCAGAAAAGCTTTCGTATATTCTATAGATTGATAGACGGCCGTTTTCTTCATATTCGATCTGTTCTTTTACTTCCCCCTTTTGGCTCATTTTATGTTTAGCGCCTAAGACCAAAATATCATGGTTCAATTTTGCTAGTTCATGGAATGCATAAAAGATGTCATCGACTAGCTTGTCGAGTCCTGGGGTGATTAAGGCTATTCTCAATATTATCTCCTTCTAATATTAACGTATTATGCTTCGTAGTATTTGTTTGTCTTCAATGGTAAAAGTCTTTAATATCTTAAGAAGCAGAGGGTACATGATGATTACAATAATGATATCCCAGAATAAATTAGCCTTAAGAAGCAAGATAATGCCAATGATAAAAATTGAAGAGATCAAAGGTTTTATAGAATAAGAAAGAACTTTTATTTTACATACAAATCTTGAAACGTATCTATAGTGCAAAAAGGATGAAAAGATGCCTGAAATTGCTGTAGCCAAGCTCGCGCCTATATAACTATATTTTGGAATTAAAATAAAATTTAAAAATATATTTAAACATAAAGTAATTACTACCAATTTTAAGTATAGTTTTTCTTTATCAGTAGTAAATAGTAAATATCCTAAGAGGACATTGCTGCTAAAAAACGTCATTCCTCTGATGCTTAAAAGCTGAAATACGGGGATTGAATTAGTAAATTCCTCGTTATATAGAAATAATATTATTTTCTTTGCGTCAACCAAAGAAAATATAATAAGAGGGATTCCTATGATCAATAGATATTTTAAAACTTTATTAGAAACGCTCTCCAAAGAATCCTTATTTTCTTTATGGACCTTGATTAGAACAGGAAATAAAGAGATTACGAGCAGAATCGGAAAAAGCGAATAGGCATCAATGATTTTATGAGCAGCGCCATACCAACCTACAGCAGCATCGCCGCTTATTTTAGAAAGCATTAGTACATCAACTCTT
>JBHPFI010000026.1:0-25102 GCA_042572045.1 Candidatus Omnitrophota bacterium | reverse complement strand
GACATCTCATGATATATCGGTAGCATTATTTTTACTGCATTTAGTATTTTTTTTTCTTCACTGCCTGCAACAATATTCCATCCTGATGAAACTGTCTCAATCCATTCTGTTTCTTCTCGCAATGTAATGCAAGGTGTTTTTGAAAAATAAGCCTCTTTCTGTACCCCTCCTGAATCCGTAAAAATTATTAAAGCGTTCTTTTCTAGCGTTAACATATCCAGGTAGCTTTGTGGAGGTAATAATTTTATATTATTTAATTTTAAATTTATCTTTTTAATTTCCTTAAACGTCCTTGGATGCACAGGGAAAACTACTATAGAGTCAAGTTTATTTATAATATTAAGAAGTTTTTTAAGACTATATCTATCATCAACATTATGAGGACGATGAAGCGTCAGTAAGTAATATTTTTTTGAACGGATATTCAATTTCTTTAATAAGTTGCGCTTGGACATTATTAAATCTTTTTTTTCTAAATACAAATCGTACATTGTGTCACCAGACTTGAATATACCTCTTTCTATATTTTCTTTTTTAAGATTGGTGGCTGCTATATCGGTGGGACAAAATAGAAAATCAGAAACATTGTCTGTCAAAATTCTGTTGATCTCCTCAGGCATATTTTTATTGTAACTCCTTAAGCCCGCTTCGACATGAGCAATTTTAATGTTTGCATGAGCTGCACATAATGCTCCTGCTAAAGTTGAATTCGTATCTCCGTAAGTCAGCAGTAAATCGGGTTTTTTTCTGACTAAAATACGTTCTAAACTTTGCATCATTAAGGCAACTTGCCTCGTGTTAGAAATAGATTTTATGCCTAGATTGTAATCGGGCTTTGGTATATTTAATTGAGAAAAGAATACACCTGACATATTATAGTCATAGTGTTGTCCTGTATGAATGACTATCTCCCCTATTCCCCTTCGCTTCAATTCTCTTGAAATAGGATAGGCTTTAATAAATTGTGGGCGCGTTCCGATAACGCTGACTATTTTCATGTCTATTCTTTTATCTTATTATAAAATTGCAAATCAACAGTAAAGACTTTAAATGGACTTATTTTTAATACTATTTTTATTTTTAGTATATCCTCTTTTACAAGCTGAGCACTTGCTCTTATTGTCACTAGAAAACTTTATCTTGACTCCACATTCACACATCCACCCCTTGATGCGTCCCGGATTTCCATAAACTAGCGCATAATCCGGGATATCTTTAGTCACTACGCTTCCTGCTCCTATGAAAGCGTACCTTCCTATGGTATGGCCGCATATTATAGTAGAGCTTGCGCCTAAAGTTGCTCCTTTTTTGACAAGAGTGGGTTTTAATTCTTTCATCCTTGATATAAAACTTCTGGGATTAATGACATTTGTAAAGACCATGGAAGGCCCGCAAAAAACTCCATCTTCCAATATTACTCCTTCATATACAGAAACATTATTTTGAATCTTCACATTATTGCCTATTTTCACATTAGGCCCAATGTGAACGTTTTGTCCTAATCTGCAGCCGCTACCTATGTTAGCCCCAGGCATTATTTGACAAAAGGCCCAAACCTTAGCGTCTTTACCTATTACCGCTGTCTTGTCCACCAAAGAAGTGGGATGAATAAAATAATTTTTTTTCATATCTATGTCCTCTTTATCTTAGCGCTATGGATTTTCCTCCATTTTCGAGTGAATCCTGAGCGCCACTTAAAACCTTTAAAACATCTAATCCGTTCTTGCCATCGCTTTTAGGTTTAAGCCTATTTTTTACGCAATCCACAAAATGCTGGCATTCAAAAACAAGAGGCTCACCGCTACCAAGCCGTGGAATATGAATATCCCCGTTTCTCAAATTTAAATATTCAGCGTATGTTTTGTAATCAACTTTATAGTCAACCCCTTTATCGTAAATCTTTATCTTTTCATGTACGTCCATGTCATCAAATACAACCATTTTTTTGGTACCTACTATGGTAAACTTCCGCATCTTATGAGGATCGAGCCAACTTGCATGGATATGGAATAATACGTTATTTTTAAATTTTAAAGTAACAAAAACAACATCCTCGATGCCTTTCCTTAAATAAGATTCGCCTCTTGCAGAAACCTCCAAGGGCAAATCATCCAGTAAAAATAATGCTACCGATATATCATGAGATGTCAGGCTCCAAAGGGCGCTTTCTTCTTCCCTGATACGCCCTAAATTAACTCTGGTTGAATATGAATAAAGGACCTTTCCTATTTCTCCGTTCGATATATAGTCTCTGACTTTTAAAATACCCGGATGATATAGCAACAGATGCCCTACCATTAGAATCCTTTTATTTCTTTCTGCAATCTCTACCATCTTTTGTCCGTCTTCTAAATTAAATGCCAATGGCTTTTCTACAAAAACGTCCTTATTGGCTGAAAGCGCTTCTATAGTCAGCTTAGCATGTGTTGCGACCGGAGTAGCAATAACCACAGCATCTATTGCCTTATCATTTAAGACCTCTTCGAAGTTATCCGTCAATTTAATTTTCTCATCATAGCGGGATCTTACCTTCTCTAATATTTCCTTTCTCTTGTCACAGCACATTTTAACAGTGCAATCCTTTAAACTAAAAAAATTCCTTAGAAGATTCTGTCCCCATGCGCCTACTCCGATCTGAGCTAAAGTTATCACGATCTCGCCCTCCTAAAAATTACCGGGATTCAAAAAAATCTTTAACGCAATTTACAACATATTCGATTTGTTTAAACGTAAGTTCAGGAAAAATAGGTAAAGCCACTACCTCCCGCGCAGCTCTTTCTGCGTTAGGAAAATCTTTTTTCTTATATTTTAGAGCTCTATGAACAACCTGAAGGTGCAAAGGTAAAGGGTAATGTATGGCGGTAGAGATACCCTTTGATCTTAAAAAATTAATCAAGGGACTTCTCTTTTTAGTCCTGACTACATAAAGATGATATACATGCCTTACTTCTTCTAATTTTTTCGGAATGACCAATTTCGTAAGTAGCTTATTTTTAAGAAAAACTCTATTGTAATCTTCGACATTCTTTGTTCTTCCGTCATTCCACTTATCCAGGTATTTCAACTTTACTCTCAAAATAGCTGCCTGAACTTCATCAAGTCGGCTATTACGTCCTTCCATAATATAGAAATATTTAGCCTTACTTCCATGTGCCCGTAATATCTTTAAATTCTCCGCTATTTTTTTATTGCTAGTAACTATCATTCCTCCGTCACCATATGCGCCTAAATTTTTACTTGGAAAAAAACTAAAACATCCCGCATCGCCAAAGGTTCCTACCTTTCTGCCTTTATATTCCGCTCCTATGGCCTGAGCGCAATCTTCTATAATCTTCAAATTGTATTTCCTGGCAACTTGAAGCAATTCATCCATCTCGCAAGGCTGGCCGTATAAATGCACCGCTATGACTGCTTTTACAATATTTTTAGTTTTTTTATTAATCAGTGCCTTGCGCTTTTTATCAAAAAAACAAGCTCTATCTATAAACTTTCTTATTTCTCCAGGAGAAATATTGTAGGTATCCGAATCAATATCTACAAATATCGGCACAGCTCCGACTTTGCATATCGATTCGCTTGTGGCTATAAAAGTAAAAGGGGTCGTAATTACTTCATCTCCTTTGCCTATTCCTAAGGCAAAAAGTGATAATTCAAGCGCGTCGCTGCCAGAAGCCACTCCAATAGCAAATTTTGCTCCGCAATAAGCAGCGATCTCTAACTCTAAGTTTTTGACATTCTCGCCTAAAATAAACTGTCCTCTTCGTAAGACATCTCGCATTACAGTATCTATGTCGCTCTTAATGCTATTATATTGCGTTTTTAAATCGAGTAAAGGTATTTTCATTTTAGCCTCATTTTATACTCTGGAACTCATATTGGGTATATCTAGAATATATATTTTAACATATATATAACCTATCTGTCACTCATCTTTGACAATAGATAAAAAGCTCAACTTTTATAGAAATGTGTCTTTTTAAAATTCTTTTAATCCACAAACATCCTGCTCCATATCTCAAGATTTAATAAACACCATATCTTATTGCCGTTATTGACCTTGCCTGAGGTATGTTCATCCAAAATTTTCTTTATACACCTCTTTTTAAAATATCCCCTTTTTACAAAAACATCACTCATTAAGACATCATAAGCATAGTCTTTTAATTCTGCCCTGAACCACCTCCCAATAGGCACGCCAAAACCCACTTTCTCTCTCTTAATAATACTATCGGGAAGCATTTTTCTTGCCGCTTTTCTAAGTATATACTTTGTCGTAAGGCCTCTAATCTTATGCTTGGAAGGTATCCGGGCGCTGAATTCTATAAATCTATGGTCTAAAAACGGGGAGCGCGCTTCTAAAGAATTAATCATGGACGTTATGTCTACCTTTGGCAATAGATCGCCTGGCATGTAGGTCATTAAATCAACGAGAAGCGTTGAATCAACCAAATCTCCGGTATTGGCGATTTTATACTCTCTTAAAATAATATTCTCGCGGCCGTTTCGTTTTATCTCCTCTTTCATGTGATCCGAATAAGCCTCTGCTCTTTCTTCTTTGTTAAAAATTGACATAAGCCTTGAATATCTATGTCCGCTGCCTAAACCAGCGCTGTTTAAAAACCTTTTTAGTCTGTTTATATTATCTTTTTTATGGGTCGACTCGGGGAGATTTTTTATAATCCTTCCGAATAATTTATTAAAAATAACTGATTGAATCCTATATCGCTCTGCGATTTTATTAGCAACATATCTCTCGTAGCCACCAAAAGACTCATCTCCTGCGTCACCATTTAATGCCACAGTTACATCCTGGCGCGTCAGCTTAGAAAGATAATAAGTAGGTATTGACGAGGAATCCCCGTAAGGCTCTCCAAAATGTAATACCAAATCCGGCAATATTTTTAAGGCATCGGGTTTTACCATAAATTCCTTATGTTCTGTCCCGAACCTTTCAGAAACTATCCTGGCATATGAAGTCTCGTTAAAGCTTTTATCCTCAAATCCGATAGAAAAGGTTTTTACAGGCCTGTCCATAAGCTGTGCCATCATCCCTACCACAACGCTCGAATCGATTCCGCCGCTTAAAAACGCCCCTAACGGCACATCGCTTAAAAGCCTGTCTTTTGTACTTTCTTTCAATAAATCCAACACCCTTTCGCAATATTCTTCTTCTCTTAGTTCTAATTTTTTTGAATAATCCAGGCTCCAATATCTTTGTATTGCTATATTCCCACTTTCGAAGATTAAAAAATGTGCAGGGGGAAGTTTTTTTATATCTTTAAATATGCTAAAAGGGGCCGGAATATACCCGTAATTTAAGAAATCATCCATGCTGGCCAGGTCTATATCGCGGCTTACTTCACCTTGCAATATTGCATTCAATTCAGACGCAAATATCAAGTTTCCATTTTTAAATGAATAAAATAGGGGCTTCTGCCCTAATCTATCTCTTGCCAAAATAAGTCTTTTTTTCGTTCTGTCCCAGATTGAAAATGCAAACATACCGCGTAAATCCTTAACGCAATCTATGCCCTTGTCTTCATATAAATGCAAAATTACTTCTGTATCGGTACGGGACTTAAACACGTGGCCTTTTTTCTCTAAATTTCTCCTTAACTCCGGAAAATTATAAATCTCTCCGTTCATCGCTATCCAGATAGAACCGTCTTCGTTACTCATAGGCTGATGTCCGGCTGACGAAAGGTCGATAATGCTCAGCCTCCTATGGCCTAATCCTATCCCGTCTGCCACATATATCCCTTCGTCATCCGGACCACGGTGTTTAAGTAGATTGCACATCCGGCGAATCAAATCCTCATTTATATCGTTATGCAAACTAACTTTTCCGCATATTCCACACATTATATATACCCTTTAAAGAAATAGTAAACTATACCTAAGTACTCGTGCGCGATCGCCCTTAGCTGCGCTAGCGTTATGCCATCCATTCTTTCATAAAACTCACTACCCCTAACAGGGGTGTGAATCACTTTAATATCACTTCCATGTTTTTTAAATACTAGCTCTACCCGACGCATGTTATACGGAGAGGAGACTACTAAAATTGACTCCCATTCAAATTTATCCAGGATCTCTTTTGAAAAAAGAACGTTCTCATACGCGCTATTCGCCCGTTGTTCCAAGATAATATTTTTATCTCGCACATTCATAGATAGAGCAAAGAGCCTCATATTTTTCGCATCGTTATATTTATACGTATATCCGGAAGAAAATATTATCTTGTCTGCATAACCCTTCTTGTACAACTCCACAGCATATCTTGCCCTTTCTATGGTGCTCTTGCCGGGACTCCCTGTTTCGCCTACGCCTCCTCCGAATACCACAATAGTATCTACATGTTCGGGCCTGTCTTCTATCTTTAAAGGTTCGGCTAAAAGCCAGACAAAAGGAGTCTTGAATAATAAAAGATAAAATATCAGTAATGTCGCTATAACCCTAAAAGTCCTTCTTCTCGCCTGCCTGTAAAATAATAATAGATTCTCCTTCCACTTCACTTCGCTGTCTTTTTTCTTCTTATCTATGGCCTTTATGATAAGTTCCTCCATCTTTTCTATCCGGGCATTCCAACTATTCCCCTTTGCGACCTCGATCCTTCTGTTTCTTAAAGAGCCTTTATCTTCCTTAGCAGCTTTTTGTATTAAATTTTTAAATTCTTCTTTATTTTTAGCGATATAAACTATATCTCCGTGCCTCTCGTTAAAATAAACTATCTCCGGTAACATGGTAGAGACAACCGGTTTGCCCATTATATTATATTCGTTTAACTTCGTAGGATAAACGGTCCTCGTATATTCGTTTAAAAGATATGGTATTATACATACATCGAAATTTTCTATATAATGAGCCAAGTCCCTATGCTGTTTCATATCAAGAAAAATAATATTTTTAAGGTCTTTAAAAGATAATATATCTTTCTGTAAGGGGCCTATAAAAATAAAATTCCATCTTGGGTTATTTTCGGCTAAAAATCTTATCAATTCGAAATCTACATGTTTATGTATGCCTCCGATGTATCCCACGATATGTCCCTTTATGTGGGCAATATCCTCGGGTTTTTGTTGTAAGGATTTATAATTAGTAAATCTATCCAGGTTGACCCCGAACGGGAATATCGATATATTGTTTTTGCCGTATTCTTCGCAATGTTTTTTAATCTCTCGACCCTGAGCAAAAACAACATCGGATTTTTCTATTATTTTCTTTTCACTATTTTTTAGTTTTTTTCTATTTTTTACAAGACTTTCAAAATCCGCAATGCAGTAGTAAACTACTACTTTTTTCGGAAGATTTTCTATGATATCCAAGGCTATTCCTGTAGGCAAGAAGGTCCATATTATAGGATCTCCGAAATCCATAACCTTCATCCATTTATCCAATAAGGGCAATATCATCTGCCTGTTTATCCATCTAGCCATATGCGAATATGGAAACGGTAACACCAATGGTGAATATACATAGAGATTTTCCGTTTCCTTTCTTATGCCTTTTATCCCTTTAAGCCAATTCTTAATCCTGATCTTAATGCGGGAAAAATCTCTTATCCCCGGAGCGCGCACTCCAGTGTTTTCAATAAAAAGAACCCTATTGCCATTTTTAGCAAAAGTAGCCATTATCTCCTGATGCCCTTGCCATGCAAAGTCCCAATCAATCGAAGATATGCATATAATATTTTGATTTTTTAACACCTTACACGGTCTCCTTCTCTATACAAGAAACCTATCATTCCAATGGATATCATAATCCAGAAATGCCTCATGGATAATATATCCGTTATAATCCCATTCAACAAAAAACCTATAAAGCCGGCTAATATAGAGCCAGATATTATATGGGCCGTGCTATATCTATCTGAAGCTCTAAATCGCTTTAATAGCAGCATGATATATTTAAAGAAAAAGTACATCAAACCCAGAAAACCTGCCAGGCCTGTTTCAGCAAGAGTGCCTAGAAAAACTGAATGAGGGTCAAAAACTACAGCTCTATTCTCTACTAATCTCTTGTATTTAGGGTACGCGTCAAACCCGAACGAAGACCTAAACCATTCCCAGTCAACATTGTCTTTAAAATTTTTATTATACGTTCCAAATCCGGCACCGATTATAGGGTGCTTTTTGAACATATTCACGGATGTAACAGGCTGAATAAAGTGTAAGCTATAGGCATCATTTACCTTTAATGCGATGTTCTTCGTAACTTCGTCTTTTGTGATATTGAAAGGAAATATAACCCATATACTTGTGATAATGGATGCTATAACAAAAAACGTAAATCCTGCAAAAAATACATATTTAAGCATAGGTACGACTCTTCCTCTACCGAACCAGTGCAGGACTAGAAAGAGACTCAATAAAACTCCTGTAAATCTACGTGAACCAGTAAAGAAAGCAGCTATTAATATTACTGCAATGGAAAATAGAACAAAAACCTTTATCCTGGGCCTTTTCTCCCATAAAAAAAGAACAATTCCGACAATCAGAGAAACATGCAGATACGTTAACAGCATATTAGAGGTCTCGAAAGTCATCTTTATTCTGGGAAAAAGGTGGGCCATAGATTCCATAGCAGTATACGCTAAAAATGGGTTATTCTTTATATTACCTGTGACTAAAGCCGAGCAAAAGAAAAATAAGCCTGCCAAAGAGATGATTGTGCTGATAAACAAATGTGTATTTAAAAAATACCGCAGGCTTTGAGAGGTAGAAACTATATTTATAACTAATGCAAAAAGACTAATGAGATAAATCAATCCCGCTATTTCTACGAAACTGTCAAAAAGGTTGACAGAATTAAAGAGTGATAACGAAAAAAGAGAAAACATTAAAATAAAGGAAAAAGTCATTGGGTTTCCTGGAAGCTTTGCCTTTTTGCTTAAATATTTTATTAAAAATATAAGAAATAGACCTGCGAATACGAAATCAGCGTATCCAACTTTTTTCATGCCAATATAAAGATGGCTAACGCCCGTAAAAGGCACTAGCACTATATATAGCCACAAGACTTTCTCTTCAAGCTTTGAATTCTTCCATAGATTAATTAAATTTTTCATTTTTTATTTTCCTAAACCCTAAGTATTTTAAAAGATACAAACTATGCCTCGCCATTTTAAAAAACCATCTTGGATTTTTGAACAGGATATGCACAAAATCTTGAAATATAAGAAAAGGGCTTGAATAAAAACGCCTTGAGGCAAAGGCGCACCATTTCTTTATCTCATCTTTTGAAAATTCACATATCTTCCCATTTCTAAATTCATCTTCTATCTGAGAACCCTCAAGGACAGATAAGGCATTAAATTGGGCGTAATGCGGTTTTGTCCTGATAATATAGTCTATGCTTGTTAATATAGTTTCTTTTGTTTCACCCGGTAAACCAAATATAAATTCAACTACGGTGGATATATTATACCTCTTGGCCAATTTCACTGTCTCTGTTAATTCTTCTACTTCAGCGGGGCTACGTTTTATATTTTTCAAGATTCCAGGATGGGCTGACTGTAATCCAAATATCAGCATGTCACATCCCGCATCTTTCAATAATTTCATTGTTTCCTTTTTATTTTCTCGGAAAGAAAAAGGGTGAACCATAGCAGACCATAATACTTCAGGCCTTAGTTTCATAGCCAAGCTGCAAAATTTCTCTAACCACTTTCTGTCTATACCAAAGGTATCGTCTCTAAATCCGATATATCTGGTACCAAAATTACCTATGCAATACTCCATTTCTCTTATTACGTTATCCGGGCTTCTTAGCCGCACTCTATTATCCCATACATTATGAGAGCTACAATATGTGCACCTATATGGGCAACCTCTACTTGTAATCATGGTAGTATAAGGTGTGCGCATATTAAAAATATGAAAATCGTAAAACTTGGCCTCACCAAAAATAGAATCTCTTTTGGGGAAAGGCAGGGTATCTAGATCCTCGATTAAATTTTGTCTGCCTGTTGCCTTCACCTGCCCGTCTTCCAGGTGATAAATCCCTTTAACCTCTTTTATCGTTCTTTGCCCATTGAGATAATCTATAATCTCGCAAATAGTTGTTTCCGCCTCTCCCTCGCAGACAATATCACATCCGGCCTCCAGGTATTGCCGGGCGCCAAAATAACCCGGGCCTCCTACTATTATTGGGGTGCCTGTATCTGCTTGTTTTAAGATTTTTATATAACTCAAAAGCTTTGGTTTTAACGCAGTAGCTGAATAGAATCCGATAAATCCAAAATTTTCTTTCTTTAATCTATCAATAAGGCCTTCGTGCGTAAAAGACTCTAACGTCTGATCCATTATGTGAGTTTTCACGCCTTCCTTCTCAAGTACGGCCGCAAGATACATAAAACCCAGTTTAGGAATCCGCTTTATTCCATAATCGAGTTCGCCCGAAATTAAATAGTCAGCGTCTTCCTGAGCTAAATATACCAGAAGGACGTCTTTGATTTGGTTCGTTTGATACATAAGACTATGCCTTGTTTAACTTATTTTCTGCTACCACTAGAGAATAAAACATAAAAAAATCTAATCCTACGTTCCTGAAAAAGTTCTCTATAGCTTCTTCGAACGGCAAAAGTCCAAAACTAGGTAAGGCAAACTTCTCGGATAATAAAATATTAAACTTATTTTCTATCAGTATTTTCTTTAACGCCCGCATATTGAAGGTCCGGACATGGGGGTGCAGGCCTTTATCGAATCCTGTTATATTAGCCAGTTTGTCGTAAAAAGGCACGATGGCAGTCAGGACCAGAACGCCTTTCGGTTTCAGTGTCCTTCGCAATTCATCCAAAAACATGTTTACGTCACTTAAATGATCGATCACTGAGGCAGCTACTACAATGTCAAAAGACTCACCCTTAAAAGGCAATTTCTCTCCGATGGCCTGGATTAACTTCAAGTTCCCGGATTTAACAAGCCTGACGCATTCTAAAGAAGGTTCGACACCAACGGCCTTATCTAAATTCAGCCTTTTGTTTAAAAATTCCAATAAGACACCATCAGCAGCGCCTATATCCAAAAGGGAGAGATTTTTTCCGGGCTTACAAGATTGGATAGCCAGAGTTATCCGCTCCATCCTGCGAAAAAGCTTATATGTATTTGAATGGCTCTTATTCCTGTTTTCTATGTATGTCGCATCCATGTTTAATCCCGCCCTTCAGATATCTCCTAAGCGCCAACCTTAAAACCAAACAAAGGCCTTCGAACATTATCTTTAAAGACATCTTGGATTTACCCCTGCTTCTTTCTGTAAATAAAATAGGTAATTCTTTAATCGCATATCCTTTATTTTTGGCCAAAAAAGACATCTCGATCTGAAAGGCATAGCCTTTGGATTCTACTTTATCCAATTCTATGTTTTCCAATACCCTCCTATGAAAACACTTAAAACCTGTGGTGGCATCGGTCAAATTAGTCGCGAGCAATTTATTTACGAACCATTTTGTGGTTATAGATATAACATTACGCCAAGAAGTGCGGTTTCTTATGCTTACCCTCTTCAAAAAACGCGAACCTGTAACGATGTCGTATTCTTTTGCATACTTTAAAAAGATAGGAAGATAGTTTGGATTATGAGAAAAATCCGCATCCATTTCTATAATATACTTTACATTTAACGTCTCAAGCGCATATTTAAATCCTGCCACATATGACAAGCCCAGACCCCTTTCTCCTTCTCTCGAGATAACGCGGATAAAACCATTACTTTCAACAAGATCCCGAATAACATCCACTGTGCCATCGGAGGAATTATCATCGACTATTACCACATATGCCCCGGGCAGAATTTCACGTATTAATAACACTATATCCCTGATATTCTCCTTTTCATTATACGTAGGAATAATTATTGCCACCCTGGTCCGCCTGGCTTCCTTCAGGTATATTTCGCTCTCCCTTAAAACTTTCTCGGACTCTGAGGTATCTGTCAGAATACGATGGTATAATTCGGATTTTTGTAGAAGTATATTCCGCCCCACCTTTATATACCTTCTGAATTCTTCGAATGATCTAAGCTGCCTTATCCTATCTAATATAATCCTAGGCCGGAAATAAAATTTAGTATAAAACTCCTTGGTGAGCGCCTCTATTTCTATCTCTGACAGATTAGACCAGGGTGTCGGAAGACGACCTTCTATCTTCTTGCCTGAAACATGCTCCCTCCAGAAATCTCTCTTTGTTTTTTCTATCATAATTTTATCGAGCTCTGTCCCGGGCTTGGCTATTGTCCTGCAAACTTGTATAAAGTCTAGACCGAGACTCTTGGCAAATCCCATAGTTTTTCTTATGCTATTTTTTGTGTCTCCAGGATTCCCCACCATAAAGAAACCCATTGTCCTTATACCGTATTTTTTGGAACACTTAATCGCTTCTTTGACTTGGTCCAATTTTACATCCTTTTTTATTAACTCCAATACATCGGACTCTACTGATTCTATTCCATAATATATTTGCCTGCAGCCTGCTCCTGCAGCCTGTCGCAGGATATTCTTATCAACGACATCGACTCTTGTGCGACAAGACCACTCTATGTTTAAACGCCTTTTTTTTATCTCATTAAAAATCTCTGACATTCGTGGCTTATCTATAAAGAACGTTGCGTCAAAAAAATCTATCTCCCTTACGTTAAACTCCTTATAGCAAAGTTCTATCTCGTCAACTACATTCTTCGGGCTTCTCGTTCTATATTTTGTATTAGGGTGGATTGCGCAAAAGCTACATCTAAAAGGACATCCCGTGCTGGTAACCATAATAGTAAAGTTTTTTAACTGCGATATAAAAGAATAATATGCCTCGTTAGGCAAAAGGTGTCTGGCAGGAAAAGGATAATTATCAAAATTTACAACTGTTTCACTTGAAGGATTAGCTATAACCAGGCCGTCTTTTTTATAAACGAGCTCGGGAATATTAGTCATTGTATCTCCATATTCTAACGCAGAAAGTAACCTCGGAAGATTATCTATGCATTCTCCTGCAATCCCATAATCAATTTCAGGATGTGAAAGCGTCTCTTTAGGATAAAGTGAAAGATTTACGCCCCCGGCCAAAACAGGTATCCCGAGATTGTCCTTAAGGTAACGAATCCACTCTAAGGCATCGTGAAAATGATAGGTCTCTGCCCTGAAACCCAATATATCGGGTTTGAATAGTCTTAATTCATTGAGCACGTCCTCTTTTGAAAGGTTTAATGCCCGCGCGTCTATCAGCCTGACCCTATGACCATGTTTCTCTATTATGCTGGCTACATAGGCCAGGATTATAGGAGGAGCTATACAGAACTCTTCGTCTACCGTACTTAAGTTCTCGGAAAATATTTTATGCGTATATGGTGGAGATATTAATGCTATTCTCATAACTTTTCTTCTGTTATTTTCTCTGACTTGCTAAATAAAAAATCCAGTCTTCTCTGCCATGAATTCTTACGCGCTAATTCAACACGCCTATTAATATCCTCTCTTTCGTCCTTAATCAAAAATTTGCGAATTAACTCCACAAACCTTTCATTACTCTCTGCCATACCTATAACGGATTTGTATTCATCGAGTTCCTTCGAAAAATATGTGCTGACAACGGGTTTACCCATGGCCAGATATTCGTATAACTTAAGGGAAGATACTTGTTCCGAAAATTCATTTTTAAGATAAGGTATTAAACAGATATCCAAATACTTTATACATAATGGTATTGATTGCGGATTCTTTTCTCCTATAAAATAAACATTTTTATTCTCTTTTAGCTTATACAGCGATTTCGCGTTTCTAAACACAGGCCCCACCATGACTATAGACCATTCCTTGTTGGCCCTCGCCACACAGTTTAGTAATTCCATATCCAAAATACTGCTGTCAAGATAACCTATGACTCCTATGCGCGGTTTTTTAATAAAAGAGATATCTTCGGGTTCTGCGACGTCCATATTCTTGACTTTTTCAAAATATTCCATATCAACAGCGCTGGGGAAATAAAAAGTGTTTCTATTATATTGTTTAAATGTTTTATATAGCTCCTTTGTGAGAGCCAAAATCCATTGTGATTTCCGTACTAGACGTCTTTCTAATGTATTAATTGTTTTCTTTCTTAGATAGCTTTTCTTCTCCTTTGCGAACGCGGCTATACAATGATAGACAGTCGCGGCCTCACCCATTCTATCTATTAAATAAGACGAACACGGAGGATAAATCCAAAGAATGAAATCTCTAAATCTGAGTCTCTTGAGCAATCCGAACAACATAATCCTGAGCAAGCGTTGATTTATCCTGTTTATAAAAAGAGAGTAATAGCCAAAGGGAAACAGCAGTATAGGCGTATAAACATAAAGATTGTCATTTATTCTGCGGAGTTTGTTTATTTTACCTAACCTCCCAAAAAAATAGCCCGGGTATTTAACAATGTCCGAAAACGAACTCTGATATTCTACATACAGAACCCTGTTAAATTCTGATAATTTCAGCATCAGAGACTGCTTGCTGCCCCATGGTTTTGCCCAATCTGACGTTGATATGCAAATTATATCTCTATTTTTCAGCATAATTCAAAAATGCCATGCCGCTACGCCCAGGCCATTATTAATAAGGTCTCTCTCTTCTTTTCTGAAGGGTTTATTAATGAATGATAGAGAGAAATAAATCAATATACCGGCCAAGGCAGTTATTATAATCCATAACAAGCTGTTTCCTGCATAATGCCTTAAGGTAAGCACGGCTACCGCCATTATCAGTGAATTGAACAATATCTTCAAAAATGATCCTATTGGGTAGTTTATTTTGATAATCCTTTTAAGAAAAAATAACTGAATCAAGAAAATAAACATGATAGAACTTCCGTATGCACAAGCAGCGCCTGTTATGCCAAAATACCTGATAAGCAATAGTGATGCCAAAATCCTATAGATTATTATAATATTGCTGTATAGAGGGAATTCATTCTTCTCTAATACATCAAAGATATTTTTCATGGGCCTCATAAATGCCTGTAGCATTATAAATAACACCAGTATTTTAAGCGGAAGAACTGCTGAGATAAATTTACCCTGATAGACAACCATGACGAATTTATCCGCTAACAACCATACGCCCAATACCATCGGAAATGCAAAAAATGCCTTAAACTTATTATAAAACTGAAAGAGCTTGTTAAGTTCCTGCGTCTCGCGATGCCTGGTATGCTGTCTTACGAACAACGGCGAAATAATAGGCTGGACAACCATGCCCGGCGACCAATAAAATAAAAAGAAACTTATGGAAGCGGCAAAACCAAAAAGCCCTGCGCTGCGGGGGCCAAGCAAATAGGCGATTATGTAAATATCGAAAGACATATCCCAGAAAAAAGAAAATATCTTAAACAGATATTCTTTGGTGCTGAAAATATAAAAACGCTTTAACTCATCTCCTGACGGCTTCTTTTTTAACTTTACGTCCGAAAAATGGCTAAATACTTTTACAAAATAAACAAGGGATTGAAAAAGGGCTGCTACGGAAATCGCCATAATCAACGCCTTGATCCCCAGCTCATAATATAAGACGATAATAAACAGGGATAACTGTAATAAACTTGTCAATATCTGACAGAGGTTTCTGTAGATTTGTAAAAATAAAGAATTTAAAATCACCTCGCCAGTTCTTGCTATTGTCTTTAAAACGCCCGCAAGAACCAATAAGAAAAACAGCTCTTTAAGCTGGCCTATTTTAAATATAAAAGAAAGATTGTCCGAAACAAAAAAAGCCGATGCTATCAAAAACGTTCCCAATGCAATAATAATGCATAAGCTTACTCTGGTTATAAAAACAGCTGCGTCTTTTTTACCTTTCTCGAAATACTCCGGGATAAATCTTGCCAGGGCATTCGGCAGTCCAAGAGGAAGAAAAAATGCAAAAAAAGTTAAAACAGCCAGCGAAAAAGCATATATACCGTAATCGTCTATCGTCAGCTTCTTTGTAATCAGGATAAACGCGACAGCATCCACCACTGCCAATACGCTTTTACCTATATAGTTAAAAATAGCGCTTCTTGCGCTTATCTTTTTAATATTGTCTTTTAGCATATGACATCATACAATCAATTAGGTTCTGACAATCTTGTAAATTAATACTGTGGAAAATAGATCCATTATAGCCCCGCTACCACTCACCCTAACCAGTGTCTTTATCTTTGGTAACTTACAGATATTAATCCGCTTCTCAATCTTCAAGCTATTCTTTTCTAACATATATTTAAGAAGTCCGTGTGAAAAAAAGGTATGATGCTTATACTGGGAAAATTTCATATATGAGCGCTGCTGGTATGAAATCCCGCATAATATTCTTATCCTATTTGAGATATACAAATCATTTGGTATTACTGTCAAAAAACTACCACCTTTTTTTAAAACCCTTGAAATTTCTCCGATACCAAAAATAGGATCAAAAAGGTGTTCGAGTACATCTGCGGCCCAAACTACGTCAAAAGTGGCGTCGGCAAAGGGCAATCCTGAATCCAAATCAGATAAAACGCAATTCAAGCCGTTTTCTTTTCGAGCTATTTTAAGAGCCTGGGATGAAAAATCGCTGCAAAATACCTTAAATCCTTTGCCTGCGGCAATGAGCGCAGCTTCTCCTGTTCCGCATCCTATATCTAAATAATATGCTTTTGAATCCAGTTCATCCAATAATTGGAGCAAAACCCTTTCCTCCATATCAATCTTGCATCTTTTTCCGTTCTTATAAAGTTTATCTTCTCTTTCTATGGGCTTCATGCTGATTATCTTAAGTGTCTATGTACTCTCTGAGTTTCTCCATAACATTATCGAACGAACAATTCGATAGAACATAATCTCGGGAATTACGACCTACATAATCTCTTTTTTCTTTATTTGTAAAAAGTAGGCGCATCTTGTCTTTTAAACCATGCGGCTCCTCCTTGCATAATATACCCCTTTCGCCGTCTTGAATAACGCTGTTTATGCCTGTGACATCCGTACCAATCGCCGGAATGCCGCAGGCCATTGCCTCCAATAACGCCTTTGGATGCCCTTCGTACCTGGACGACATAGCGTAAATCATGGATTTATTATAATAGTAGGGCATCTTGTCATTTGGAATTTTTTCTATGATAGTAAGATTTATAAAATTATCGCTGGCGAAATCAGAAATCTTTTGTCTAAGGGCACCGGAACCAACTATCAAAACCTTTAGTTTCTGATTTGATTCTTTTTCGTATAATCTGACAGACTCCAAAAGTAGCATATGGTTTTTCTGTGCAGTCAATCTGCCGACAGCTATGATATCGTACTCCTTTTCTAAACGAATAGGCTTAAACCTGTCGCAATCAATCCAGTTAGGCAATAATACCAAATTCGGACTAGCGGCGGAGACAATTTCGCCTACGCATTTGCCCAAATCCTCGGTCGCCGGAAAGATAATATTCGAATTATCGAGAACAAACTTTTCAAAAAAAGCGAAAAGTTTCTGTTCTATCGCATTCCTTGTTTTTTTTATAAAAAGGTTCCAGCTCCAGCTGTATCTTGTCAAAATATTCATTTTATGATTAAAAAATCTATTGCACAAAACAGGACAGACTCCGCCTGAGACATGATAAACAAGTGCAGCATCTATTGTTTTTAATTTTCTATTGTAAATAATAAAGGTAAGGAAATAGTACTGTAAAAGCACTAAAAAAGATGTAAACCTCTTTAATAATAATGAAAAAACCGCCCGGTCCCCTGAAGTATATATAAAAGAAAAAGGTATGCCCCGAAACCTTACATTTTCAATCTCCAGCGCTGACTGCGGGGTTTTAAAAAATTTAGTGCTGTCTTTTGAGTAGACCTCCACATAGTAATATTTAGATAGATACTCTAGTTCTTTTTTCAACCTATCTATGCTCCCACTTACAAAACCTTCTTTAATCGAATAAGCATATGACAGGAAATAGGCTATTTTTTTCATTTTAAAGCTTTCTCTTCGTGCTATTGTTTGTAAGAATTTTTAAAAACCTAGGCGCATTTACCTTTACAGAAAACTTCTCTTCAATAGTTCTTCTTCCGGCAAGTCCAATTTTATGCCTAAGGCCCGGATCTTCTATCAATCTTGATATTTTTTCAACCCATTCTTCATCAGAACTAGCCAGGAAACCGTTTATACCGTCTTGTATCAATCCCCTGTTCATACCTACGGGAGAAGACACCACAGGCACCGCAACAGACATGTATTGAATTGCCTTGAAAGCCCCTTTTCCCTGAGTCCACAAAGTATCCGGTAAAGGATAAATTCCTATATCTATATCCTGGAAATTTTGAACCTCCTTTTCCAAAGACCATTCACGATTTTCAACCTTTACCCCTGGAATAAAAATAGGTTTTTCGGCGCCAATTATCTTAAATATAAAATCGTATTTACGTCCCAATTCTTGCATGACGTTAAAAATAATAGGCAAATAAAGCGAAGTAGTAAAAGACCCTATCCATCCTATGGTGATTTGTTTGGAATCCTTCTTTGTCGCGACAAATTTCGTAACATCTACGGGGGTCGGGATAACATGGACATGTTGATTGAATTTACTCGCGTATTGTTCCAAAAAGGCATTAGACACAATCACCACGCTGGACATTTTGGTTATTCTTTTGGTCTTTGACGGAAATTTTAAAAAACTGTATATCCTGTTTACCGTATTAAAATTCGGTAGAAAAATAGCATCGTCAAAATCGAATACAATAGGCTTCTTGGTTTTATATATTAACCATTCGAAAATAGGAGGTCCCAAAGGACAAGCTTCTCTGTGTATAAAAATCAGATCGTAATTATGCAATCTAAGAATATCCTCTATCCTGCGCCAGACGGCCTTTAGAAAATAAACTATCTTTTTTATATAGTTATTTTTTAAATAAAGTATTTTATAAAATCTGGTGTCAAAAAAAGGCCTTATATCATAAGAAATACCCTTTGAGTCAAGATGCGGCAGATACTGCTCAACTCTAAATCTGTTACTTGCTCCTTCTGATGGATACGGCACTATAAATAATACCTTCATTTTACCAATCTGGAATAAATAGCGTGGTATTTTCCAGACCCCATTTCCAGAGAAAAGTCATTCTCTGCCACCTTACGACAGCGTAGGCGCAGGTTATCCTTTTCTCTAAGCAACTCATTTAATTGATATATAGACTTTATATAATTATCTGCGCCGAAACCTTCGATGACACAGCCAAGATTATCTCTCTTTACGATATCGTCACTATCCCCTATCCCTCTATTTATTACAACGGGAAGGCCACAGGCCAAATATTCACTTAATTTAATCGGAAAGGAACCGAATTTATCGTAAGGGTTTATAAAATAAATGCCTACATCACACAGGGAAAGGACTTCTGGGACTTTATCAAAGGGTACGGAAATAATATTAAAATCTTCTTTTTCCAAGCCCATTCTATCCGTCTCCTTCAATATAATCTGACTTTTCCCGTTCGTTACAAAGAGAAAAAAAGCGTTCTTAAAAGACCTGCGTAAGCATAAAAAGTAATCGATCATTTCTGGTAATAAATAACATGTGCCAAGCGAACCTAAATATATCAACACAAATTTGTCCTCTAATTTAAGCTCCTTCGCAATGGCACTGTTTTTACCCGGTTCCAGCCTGAATCTATCTATGTCAACACAACAAGGGACAATATCAACGTTTAGATTCTTATTTTTTAAATAACCCGAGTTTGATATAAAATTCTTTTGTTTATACGTCAAAACACTTATAAAATCTGCATTTAAAAGACAGAGTTTCTCTACAAATTTAACTAATCTAAATTTTACCCCGTTCTTTTTCCAGCTGCCGTGCCCAACATATTCTTCTGCAACCAGACCTCTCATATCATACAGCCATTTAAACGTTTTAAATCTCCTCAAAACTAAACATATTGCGGCAGGTACAATCATCCTTGCATGTATTACCTCAAAGTTATATTTATGCAATAGATAGAAGGTATAAATCACTCCTTGAAATATGTCATAAATAGTAGCTGGCAAGGAGGGCCTCTTATGATAGCGCAGAGTATGCCAGTCAATCCCTGACTTGGACAATCTGTTTCTTGTCTCGCCAATGAAAAAATCTTCCTTTGGGTCTTTTTTCTCGAAGCTAAGAAAGGAAATATCCACTCCTCTCTTGGATAGTTTTTCTAAATAAGGAATGACCTGGCTCTGCGCAACAGAATCAGTAACCGCATTATATGATATAAATAACACCCTGGCATTTTTCATGGTCAAACCCCTGCATTTCACTAGCTCAAGCTTCTTTCAATCCTTACAATATTTAATAAATATTTCGCCTTATACAAAAATGATGTCTTTTTTGTAAGAAAGTAAAGTTCGACAAAAAGATTAACTACGGAAGGAAAAGATTTGGATAGATTGCCTCTTATTCTTTTTGTATCGATAATCAGTTTAAATAACTTTGAGATGTTTTTAAAGCCCTGCGAGAATATTTCTCTAAAAATATGGCGTTTTAACGTATGTATATAAGCTGCCCCGGCATAACAACATAATTCGTAATGTGTAAGCCCAGGGACCTTATAGCTGGTGCTATATAAATCAAATCCTGTCCAATCAATATCTTTGGCCTTGATTAAATCATGTTTAACTACATAATCCCAGAGTCTCGTATTGGGAAACGGGGCCACTAGAAAAAATCGACATATGTCAATAGGTAGCTTGGCTGCGAATTTTATTGTATTTCTAATGCTATCATGAGTAGACACGGGGAAACCAAGCATAAAGTTAGCTCTGACGGATATGCCGGCATCCTTAGTGGCTTTCACAGTTTTCTCTACTTCTTCAAGAGTACTCTTTTTATTAATAAAATCTAATTCTCCCGCGTCTCCTGTTTCTATGCCGAAGATAATTAATTCACAGCCACATTCCTTTGCTTTTGGAAGTAAGCTCAAATCCAAAGGGCTTACCCTTGACTGGCACCGCCAGGTTATCTTATGATTATTATTTTTTAATAGGTCGAAAAGATTCGATACCCTGCTTCTGTCAAGAAAGAAAAAATCATCTACAAAATATATAAGCTTATTCTTATATTTTTTGTTCAAGAATTTCACTTCATCGTATACATTATCTGACGTACGATATCTTACATCTTGCGTTGAAATGGACTTATCGCAATATATACAGGAAAAAGGGCAGCCTCTGCTTGTAATAACAGAATTTACGACGTACTTGTCATTAGGCAATAGCTCTCTGGCAGGAAAGGGCAGTTTATTTAAATCCTTCACAAGCTGGCGTCTGTTATTATGCTTTATTTCTGCGCCGTCGCGGTAAGAAAGACCTTTTATATCGCAAAGGCTCTTCTTGGAAGATAAACTGGAGACTAATTCCTGCATCGCATATTCTCCTTCCCCTCGGATAGCAGCATCGCATCCTGTGTCTTTAATGGATTCTTCCGGGAAGGCAGTAACATGATGTCCTCCGATAACTACATAAATATTCGGCCTTATCCGTTTTATCATGCCCGTTATCTTATTTGCTGAATTATATGACGCCGTTCTGCAGGAAATCCCTATCACGCCTGGCGAAAACCCGTTCATTACATTGATTAGTATTTCTTCGGAAAATCTTTCAACTTCAAAATCAACTATTCTGACATTATGGGCGTTCTCTTTTAAGACGCTTGCGATATACGCAACCCCTAAAGGAGGTTCCAGATTTTCAGCCTTATTAAAGATAACCGGCATGTTTAAAAGCAATACATTCATAGTTTCTTTAAGCTTCCATCTTTTTTCAAGCATATGCCTATGCCCGTAAAAATCAAACAGAGGGAGATTACAGTTGATCTATGACGAAATAAAGTACCTACATTGCCTTCTGCTATTCCCAAAATCAGGGCTACTGTCAGAACATAGGTCGAAATAATGATAGTTTTCTGCCTGTCTTTTTTAAAAGCGTAGATAAATCCTCGCACAGTAAATGGCAATAGAGCATACCAAATAAGCATCTCGGGAAATGCCATCATCTGCATAGCGCTCCCCACCTGCCATGGAAAGGGCATGAAAAATACTATAAGGGTAGCTACGGGGATAAAAAACAAAAGCTTCCACAATGACGTGAATTCGAGTTGCGGTAAAATAGCCGACCCCCCGAACGCCCTGACTGACCTGGCAAGGGTCAAATTCTTAAGTAAAAAAGTTGTATTAAGATGCTCCCAGCTAGGAATAAACTCTTTTATCCATAAAAAACCCGAAAAACTGCTTAATATCAAGAAGCATATAAGGCCAAAGATAAGAGACGCTAAGAGATGATGGGCATTTTTCTTTCTCTTTAACATAAAAATTAAATAAAAAATAAAAAAAAGCACCGCTACGGTCAAGGCCATTGGCGGCCGGATTGTAACTAAAACATAACTTGCAAGAAAAGCCAAAAGCATATAGCGCACATTGAACCTCTCAATCAAAATAAGCATACTTAAAATCAATAGGAGCACCATAAATGCATACATAGGCTCTTTTAGATTCTGCGTTGACCAAAGAATTAAGGAAGGCCAGAAACAGTAAAGTACGCTGGCGCATCTGGCCACCTTCATACCCACTAACCTGAGCGTGATAAAATAAATCAACAAAATCGATAAAGCCCCGAATATGCAATTTATAAAAAAAAGCATAACGGGGTTCCTTCCCATCGCTAAATGCATTATTAACCCATTAAAATAACAGTATGTGCTTACGGTCGGGCATGGGGCGTAGTAAAGTTTAAAAGTGCTCATATCAGGGAAAATTCCTATTTCCCAGAGTTTACTTAAGTCGCGGCCGTTGCTAAAATAGGATAAACCGTCTCCTATAAAAAATCCTACCCACGCAAAGGAACCGGCTTCTCTATATTCAAACTGTGAGGCGTAAAGATAAAGCGCCAATGAAATCAAAATACGCAAGAGATAACCTGTTAAAAATATAGTTATTAAAAATCTGGTATCCTGGGAGTTTGATAGTTTAATACATAAAAACCCGATTAATAAGCCTGATAAAAAAATGATTAACGTAAAAGTATAGGCCGGTGAATAGGCGGTAATACCACCCGTCAATACTCCTAATAATAAAATAATAAAAATCTTGCTCTTAAGCATATTTTTTATTTGGTAAAATTAATATTACTAATGCCGCCATCAGTGACGCTAAACTAATAAAGAGCGGGGCTATTTTCTTTGAATCATAATAAAGCTTCAATTTCAAATCCCCGGTCTCTCTTAACGGGATCTTCATCAGTCCAAGCTCATCTGATTCAAGAAAAACCGGTTTGCCGTTCAAATAAGCCTTCCAGTAAGGATGAAATGAGACTTTAACTTTAGCCAAATTGCTGGAATTTTTATTTTGTATATCCATCTCGAGCAACCGATTCTCGAATCTAACCAATCTAAAATTGGTGCCCCTGTCCTTAAAATCCACCCAGGCCGGAGTAAAATTCTTCAGCCTGAAAACATTAAATCTACCGAAGCCTCTCTCGTGATAAAAATTTTCTGAATGGAGAAGTTTTCTTTCCAGGTTTTCCTCGCAGGAAACCATGTATTCAGCATTAACCCTCTTCATCCAGACGGCTATTCCTTTGTCGTCTAAATTAAAGATGCTATCCCCGAAAAGAGTCTTTTTGTCTGTACGGTTAATCTTTTCGGTAGGATAAGGCGTTGCTCCAGAAAAACCTCCTATTTGAGGAACTTTCGAATAGAAATGAGCCAGCGCAACTAAGTCACTCATACCCAATACAGCATCATCTACGTTGCCCACTGTGCTCTGATAGACGATCCTGGTCTTGGAGGAATCTACATTATCGGAAACCCATGACCATAGCGCTCTCAGATCCTTTGAATCAGGTAATTGCTCAAAGGTCTTGGTGCCCACGTTGATATAAGCGTATTTATGCGCAACAAAACTTGCCAGGAATAATAGAATGAGAGAAAACAGGACAACCTTTCTTCTTTTGCCTAACTTACTAAAAAATATCGAAACGCCATATCCTGAAAAGATAAAAAACCCTATATGGGCGTACACTAAGAACCTATGAGACTGTAAATCTGAAACAAAAGGAACGTGCTTCCAGAACGGTATTAAAAACAATACATTGGTATGTAAAATTAGAGCAGTGACGATTAATAAACCCGCTGCGATAAGAAATCTCCCTTCCCTGGAGTCCTTAAATCTCCACCTCAAAAAAAAGAGAATACCTGCTATGCCAAATAAATCTCTCATTACCAGAGGTAGATTCACCAGAAAAAATGCTTTCCTGTCGAAACCTCCTAATAATCCTTTCAATCCCAGCGCTATACTATAAAACAGAGGTTTCGGAAGGACTGTAAGTTTGCGGAAATAATATCCTGTCTCAATAAAAGGATAGATATAAAAAAACGCCATAGCCAGACCTATTGAAGGTATCAAGGCGTTTTTTACGAAATCCTTTTTGTTGAAGATTAAACAATATATCAAAAATAAAAGGATAGCAAAAATCCCTGTATATAAATGGGATAAGATAATTAACCCGAACAATAATCCTAATGCTACCCGTTTTTTTATGGTCAGACTATCATAATACTTGTCCAAAAGATGAAAAAATATAAGAAGCAATCCTATGGATAAATAATTATTCCAAATGCCCCCCATGATTTTGTCATAATAAATATCTTTTTGAAGCATTAATACAAATGATGCGCAAAGTCCTGCCATCCTGCCAAACCTATGAGCTACTAGAGTGTACATCGAACATCCAAGAAAGGCCATGCTGACTAAAATCATAAACTTATAGGAGATCAATAAAGAAAGTCCGAATATTGCGCTCAAAACAATAGCTAAAAAGTAGCCTACCTGTGGCCTATAGAGCAATATTGGATAACCTAAATAAGACTGCATGCTCCAGCCGTTTATCCAGCCATAATTTGGCAAAAGATTTTTTGCCAGGAATTCCATCTCAGAATAGTTATGGGGATTGTCTATATATACCAAATAGCCGCTCTGGAATATGGGATAAAAAATCAGGATGGAGAAAAGTATTATAGTTAAATACCTGCTCATATTTCAGAATCTCCAAAATCTCTTAAAAATTATTAGAGGGGTTATAAAAGCATATCTTACATATTCTATCCATCGACACTTAGAA
>JBHPFI010000025.1:0-25254 GCA_042572045.1 Candidatus Omnitrophota bacterium | reverse complement strand
CTGAGCTTGTTCATCTTTACGATTTTAAAGTTCAATGTCTGGCCCATTATTTGATTAACATTACCGAATCCCTTCAGCGCAACCAAAGACGCTGGCAAAAAAGCCTCTATGCCTATATCCACCATAAGCCCGCCTTTGACTTTACGCGCAACCCTGCCGTCTACAAAATCACCTTCTTTGCACTTATTTAAAATCTTATTCCAGCCTTGTGTCTTTTCTGCCTTCTTTTTGGACACAAGGATCATTCCGTCTTCGTTTTCTTTAGACTCTACCAGTACTTCAAATTCGTCGCCCACCTTCACGTCCTTGAGTTCTTTAAATTCTGGGAGAGTTATAAGCCCTTCGGATTTATACCCAAAATCGATATATACGTCCTTTTTCCCTATGGCTATAACTTTCCCTATTACTATATCCCCCTCGCTCAGCTTGCGAAACGTTTTTGCATACGCCGCCTCTAAATCAAACTTCTCCTCGGTATTGGTCTGTTTCTTTGTGTCTTCTGACATGGTCAATATACCCCTTTCATTAGATTTATTTTTGGCAACATTTTGGATCTTTGCTAGTTGACGAACGTTTCTATTTTTTTTACTACCTTTTTTACCGTTTGATCCGGAGTCGAAGCTCCACTTGCAACCCCAACACACTTTTTTCCGGAAAAATAGCTCCTTTTCAGCTCGGTCTCTTTTTCAATATGATAACTACCCACCCCGCTTTCCTTGCAAATTTGCCATAGTCTCTTTGTGTTGGCGCTGTTCTTGCCTCCCACAACTATCATTATGTCGCACTCGTTTAAGAGCCTGCGAGCAAGCATTTGTCGATGCGCAGTATCATTACAAATCGTATTAAAAATCTTTACCTCTGTGAAATCGTCTTTTAGCACATCTAAAATCGCTTTAAGATAGCCATCTTTATCCTGGGTCGTCTGTGATACAATACCTATCTTTTTATTTTTCACTCCTTTTCCCGCTAGGCTTAGGAGGGCCTTTACCTCAGGGTGTGTCTTGTCTCCTATTATAATTACCCTGTAATTCTCCTTCTTTAAACCTTTGACTATAGCATGGACATGCTTTACAAAAGGGCATGTCGCATCGATCAAGGTCAATTTTTTATTTTTGATCTTTTTAATTAAATCGTCAGGCGCCCCATGCGAAGATATAATCACGCTGCCTTTTTTTATGCTGTCTATATTATTTATTACCGAAAGTCCTTTTTTCGAAAGCGAATCTACTACCTGAGGATTATGTATAATGGCCCCTAAGGAATAAATATTTTTTTTATTCTTCAAATCCCTGAGTTCCTTCTCTGCTATCTTTATCGCGCGCCTTACGCCAAAACAAAAACCAGAATGTTCTGCTACCTTAATTTGCATTTTCTTTTAATTCAGCGATTGCCGCCATGACCTGCTTAGCAACATACCTGTGTCGTATTTTTTTATGTTCTTTAAACAAATCTTTATCGAACTTCAAAGGCTTGCCAAAATATATAGAAATCTGGTTAAATCTCGGAAAAAAGGAATGCCGCGGCAACGCCTCCCTGGAACCCTTTACGTAGCACGGTAAAATACTGGCTCCAGAGGCGGCCTGTATAAATCCTATGCCGTGCTTTGGTTTTTGCAAATTCCCGTCTTCTGAACGCGTGCCCTCTGGAAAAATAACTACCAAGTCCCCTTGAGACAATTTATTTAAAGCCAGCTTAAAAGCCCCTATATCGCCGCCTTCCTGCTTTACAGAAAATGTATTGATTAGATTCAATGCCCTACCAAAAGGCCTGAATTTAAATAATGTATCCCTGGCCAGAAAAATCAGCTTACGAGGCGCGCCAACAGCAACTACTATAGGATCTAAAAAACTCACATGATTAGACGCAACAATCATAGAGCCTTCCAAAGGGAAGGTTTCTCTGCCAAATATTTTTAACCGAAAACATATTTTAAAGAACAATAAAAAAAACGCCCGCAAAATAGTGTAACACATTTATCAGCTATATATCTTAAGCTGCAAGCTATAAGTTACTGAAAGCCTGACAGCTAAATTTTATAAAATCGAGTCCCTGATAAGTTTTGCTTTCTTAAATAACTTTAGGAGCTCTCGATCATCACTCTTTTTCAGGGCTGTTTCAATCTTTGATAACTCTTTCTTGAAACTCTTGATATCCCTTGCTACATTGGTCTTATTCGTTATAAATATATCTCGCCACAATTCAGGGCTTCCAGAAGCAATCCTCGCAGTATCCTTGAATCCCCCTGCTGCTAAATAGAGGCCTTTTTTACCGCAGGCGTTGGAAAGCCCTACGCTAACAGCATGCGGAAGATGGCTTAATCTTGAAATCACCCTGTCATGCCTTTCTGGAGTCATGACTTCAACCTTCATGCCTAATTCGCACCAGAATCTTTTTATCTTGGCCAGCGCCTTTAGGTCTGTATTATTCGTTTTTGTCAAAATACAATACGCGCTTTTAAATAAATCCTTATCTGCGTAAATAACGCCTGATTTCTCAGACCCCGCCAGAGGGTGGCTTCCCACAAAATCCACATTATCCGGCAATATGTTTTCTATGCTCTTTACAATGTCTTTTTTTGTGCTTCCGGCATCTGTTAGAATCGCGCCCTTTGATAGAAAGTCGGAGGCAAGCTTCGCTATACCTATAATCTTTAAGACAGGGGTGCTTAAAATAACAAGCTCTGAACCTTTTATGCCATTTTTTATATCGAGTGTCGCGCTATCAACCACTCCGAGAGACAATGCCCGGCGAATCGTGGATGGCCTTCGAGATATACCGACAACCTCCTTTGCAATGCGCTTTTCTTTTATCGCAAGGCCTAAGGAACCGCCTATAAGGCCAAGACCGATTATCGTTACACGTTTAAACATCATAAAATATGTACCTATATCTCCCTTTTCACTGACCCTGCCACAGCTTTTAGTTCCTTCATCATGTTATCAAAATCTTCAGGCAGAAGCGACTGCGCTCCATCAGAATATGCCTCTTCAGGATTCGGATGGACTTCTACCATCAAACCATCAGCGCCAGCAGCTATTGCTGCCTTTGACATAGAAGAAATAAGATCTCTTTTTCCTGTTGCATGACTTGGATCAACAATAATAGGCAAATGACTCAATTTCTTTATCACAGGGACAGCGCTTAAATCAAGCGTAAACCTAGTGGCATCCTCAAAGGTCCTTATGCCTCTTTCGCATAAAATACAATTAAAGTTTCCGTTTGAAAGCACATATTCCGCTGACATTAAAAATTCTTTTATTGTAGCTGATATCCCTCTTTTCAAAAGCACTGGCTTCTTGGAAAGACCCACCTCTTTAAGTAAGTTAAAATTCTGCATATTCCTGGCGCCGATCTGCAAGATATCCGAATATCCCTCAACCATGCCCACATCTCTTGTATCCATAACCTCAGTTACGATCTTCAGGCCTGTTGCCTTTTTTACATCCTTCAAATACTTTAAGCCCTCTTCTCCTAACCCCTGAAAACTATAAGGGGAGGATCTTGGCTTAAATGCGCCTCCTCTTAAAACCGTGCCGCCTGAGGATTTGACTTTTTTACCGACGTCTAGAAGCATGTCAAAATTTTCCACAGAACAAGGACCTGCCATTACAACAATCTTATTCCCTCCTATCTTAACGCCATCCGCCACTACGACTGTGTCTTCCTGCTTGAAATCTCTCGACACAAGCTTGTACGGCTTAAGGATCGGCATTACTTTTTCTACGCCAGGAAACGCCTCGAGAGGCTGTACGCGTAAAATATCTTCCTCGCCAATAACGCCTATGATAGTGCGCTCAATCCCCTTTGACACCATAGTTTTTAAGCCGAGGTTTTTAACCTTTTCTATTATATGCTCTATCTCTTCTTTTTTGGCATCAGGACGTAAGACTATTATCATATTATCTCCATAATCACTATATTGCCTTCTTCAACTCCTTAACAAACCTCTTGTTCTCCTTTTCCCGCCCTACTGTTACGCGGATAAACGCGCTCATGCCCCATGTCTTCATATTTCGCACTATCACGCCTTTCTTTAAAAGTCTTTTGCAAATCTCTGCCGCGTCTTTACCGACTTCAAATAATACAAAATTAGTAACGCTGGGGACATAACGCAACCCTAATCTCTTAAATTCCTCGTATAGAAACCTTTTCCCGCTTTGCGTCATCCTTTTTGTCTTCAATAGAAACTTTCTATCTTTCAATGCCGCGGCGGCAGCGATCTGCGCTACTAAATTTACATTAAACGGATCCCTTACGGATCCCATGTATTTGATTATCTCTGCATTTGAAACTCCATAGCCAATCCTTAACCCTGCAAGGCCATATGATTTAGAGAAACTTCTTGTCACGATAACATTGTTTTTCGAAATATAATCAAGCCCATTAGGATAATCTTTCTCGTCAACAAAATCAAAATATGCCTCATCTATAAAAACCACTACCCTCTCAGGAAGGCCTTTAAGAAAGGTTTCTAATTCATATCTTGTAACATATGTGCCATTAGGGTTATCCGGATTTGCTATAAAAATCAACTTGGTGCCTTTAGTCACTGCCTGCCTCATTGCCTTTAGGTCGTATTTAAAATATTTGGTCGGTATTTTTTTTATCTTTGCGCCCTGTATCCTGGAGGCTATCTCATATATCAAAAATGTAGGCGTAGCTACGATCACCTCGTCTCCTTCGTTTACAAAGGAACGCAGGGCCAAAACAATCAATTCATCTGAACCGTTGCCAAAAACAAGCTGTTCCGGCTTTATCTTTAAGCTCTTTGAGAGGGCCTGGCGCAAATAAAAACAATCTACCTCTGGATATCTGTTTATATCGGCAAGGTGTTTTTTTATCGCGTCAAGGGCCTTCGGGGAAGGGCCAAAGGGATTCTCATTAGATGCCATTTTAATAACATCCTTTAAGCCCAACTCCCTCTTTACCTCTTCGATAGGCTTGCCCGGCTGGTATGGTTTAATATTAAGTATTGATTTACGCGCCAACATGTTACTCACTCTCTTATTACATTCCTATGGGATAAGACCCTAACACCTTTAAAAACGTGCTCTGCTTTCCTAGTTCTTTCAGTGCCTTTTTAACGTTCGCATCCTGATAATGGCCTGACATATCGACAAAGAAATAATATTCCCATGCCTTTCTCTTTGAAGGCCTGGATTCTATCTTGGTAAGATTTACTCTGTTCTTTTTAAAAGGCATCAACATATTGTGTAGCGCGCCGACCCTATCCTTCCCAGAAAACATTACAGATGTTTTGTCTTTTCTTGTGGAAGAGGAGATGTGTTGCCCTATAATCAAAAAACGAGTTATATTACTAATATTATCTTCTATGTCTCTTGCAAGAACCTTAAGCTTATATTTTTCTGCTGCCAGGATGCTTGCTATAGCGCAGGCGTTCTTTTCCTTTGAAGCCATCTCAGCGGCCTTGCTTGTAGTAGACACCTCTATTAATTCTGCGTTGTGCAGATGAGAATCCAGCCAGGTCCTGCACTGACCAAAGACCTGTGGATTTGAATATACATTCTTTACAGATTTGATATCACATTTACCTATAAGATTATGAGATATATCCAGCAAGACTTCTGAACATATCTTCAAGTCTGAATTAATAAACATATCGAGTGTGTGATTTACAGCGCCTTCTATAGAATTTTCAACAGGTATAACTCCGTAATCAGACCTCCCGATTTCTACTTCCCTAAAAACCTTTGTAATGCTATTGCACGGCAAATAATTTACCTGGCTGCCAAATTTTTTTATAGCTGCAAGTTGCGTAAAAGTTGCTTCAGGGCCTAGATATGCTATCTTTAAAGGCTTCTCGAGCGAAAGAGAGCCGGACATTATTTCTCTATAAATCGCCTTCAGCGCTTTATCCGACAGCGGGCCTTTATTCCCATCAGATATGTTTTTATATATCTCGGCTTCCCTGTCAGGCACATATACGCCCGTACCTGTGCGGTTTTTTAACCTCCCAACATCTTTTACTATAGAAGCTCTCATATTTAAAAGCGAGGTGATTTGTCCGTCGATACTATCTATTTTCTTGCGAAGACTGGTTAGCTTCATTTTCTTTTCCTTCCTCCTCTTTTAAATGCTCCGGCAACTCGATATCCTTTTCTGTGATATGAAATTCTTCTAAATTCGGCAGATCTTCAAGAGAACTTAGTCCAAAATATTGCAGAAATTCTGAAGTGGTCCCGTACAGTATAGGCCTCCCAACAGTCTCTTTTCTCCCCACAATTCTAACAAGGTTCTTTTCTATAAGCGCCTTCAACACCCCGTCTACATTCACGCCTCTTATCGTTTCGATCTCTGGTTTTGTCGCAGGCTGTTTATATGCTATTATTGCGAGCGTTTCAAGGCTAGGTCCGGTAAGCCTGTCTGAGCCGGATGTCTTATGCAACTTTTTAAGCCACGGCGCCAGCATTGGGTCAGTCACTACCTGAAAACCTCCCGCGATCTCCTTTATCCTAAAAGCCCTGCGAGTCTCTTCGTATTCTTTTGACAATTCAGAAACAATATCCTTTACCTGCGTTCCTTCAAACTCCTCCAATACGCCTTTTATCTCATTCAGAAATAAAGGTTTGTCGCTAACAAAAAGCATTGCTTCTATGATATTCTTAGCCTGGTCTCCGTCCATACTAAATAACTCCCTTATGTTCAAGGCTTGGGGGCCTGAAACATACAATACATCACTCTACATGCAATCTGTGTTTTTCATTCCGTATTACTTTGATTTCGCCAAAACTCCGCTCTTGGAGCACAAGAATCTCCTTTAATCTTATAAGTTCCAATACTGCAAGAAACGTTGCTATAATCTCCAACTTATTCTTGGCATCTTTAAAAAGTTCTGATAGACGTAACTCAGTTTTATCCACTAATATATGTAATAGATCATGTACCTTCTGCTCTACCGTAAACTCGTCCTTTACGATTTCCTGAAAAACCTCTTTTGGAACGTCCTTCAGTACTCTCGTAAGGGCAGTTATAAGGTCAAATAAACTTGCTTCAAAAAACTTTTCGCTGGATTCAAGTTCGGTTGAGGCGGATCGGGTAAACATCTTCTTTCGCTGACCTTCTAAATCCTGCAATACGCCGGCAACCTCTTTAAACTTTTTATATTCAAGAAGTCTTCTAACAAGCTCTTCTCTTGGGTCTTCTTCCTCTTCAGGCAAAATTTCTTTTTCATCAGGAGGAAGCAACATCTTGCTCTTTATATGAATAAGGGTGGCTGCCATAACCAAGAACTCGCCTGCGATGTTTAGATCTAACATGCGCATGAGTTCAAGATATTCAAGATATTGCTCCGTAATGCTAGTTATTGGGATATCATATATATCTATTTCGTTCTTCTTGATTAAATATAGCAGCAAATCAAGCGGACCTTCAAAGACTTCGAGTTTTACCTTGTATGACATAAGTTTATGCTATCTTCATTTTCTTTTTTACTTCATCCATAGTCCTAGATCCGACGTCTTTAGCCTTTTTTGCGCCCTTTTCCAAAATAGAATAGATTCTGGCCTTATCTTCTAACAAGGCGGCTCTTTTCTTTCTGATATCCGACAAGTAATCTGATATAAGGCTCGCAAGGTTCCTTTTGCATTCTGTGCAACCCATAAGAGCTTTTCTACAATATTTGTCTACTTCAGGGGCATAGTCCGGTTTGAATAACGCGTAATACGAGCGGACATTACATTTTTCCGGATGCCCTTTATCAGAAATCTTTATCCTCATAGGGTCGGTGAACATCTTGCCGCACTGCTCTTTTATTGTATCTTCGCCATCTCCAAGCGCAATAAAATTACCATAAGACTTGCTCATCTTCCTGCCATCTAGACCAAGGAGTTTCGGGATATCTGTAAGAAGCGGCTTTATTTCTGAAAATATCTTTCCGTAAATACTATTAAATCTTGCGGCAATATCATTAGTAAGTTCTAGATGCGGGATCTGATCTTTTCCAACAGGAACAGCATCTGCCTTATATAATAATATATCTGCTGCCTGCAAAACTGGATACCCCAGAAACCCATATGTATGAAGCTTGCGAGAGGCAAGCTCTCTAAGCTGCTCTTTATATGTAGGGCACCTTTCCAGCCAGCCTAAAGGTACAAAATTTGAAAAAACCATATATAGGTCTAAATGCTCCTTTACTTGCGACTGGACAAATATAGTGCTTTTTTCTGGGTCTATCCCACACGCTATCCAATCCGCGACACACTCTAAAACATACTGTGGCAGTTTTGACGGTTTTTCATATTCACTCATAAGGGCATGCCAGTCCGCAACCATAAAAAAACACTCGTATTGGTCTTGAAGTTTTACCCAGTTATCAATCGCGCCAAACAAATGCCCCAGATGCAACGGACCTGTGGGCCTTATGCCGCTTAAGATTCGTTTCTTCATATTTTACTTCAATCTCCTTGCTACGCTTTTAACCTCAAAGGCTTCTATAAGATCGCCTTGTCTAACATCTTTAAAGCTAAGACTGATACCGCATTCAAAACCTTCTCTTGCCTCTTTTATATCATCCTTCAAATGCTTCAAGGAGCTTATCTTCCCCTTAAAAATAACTTCTTTGTTCCTTATTAATTTACAGGTGGCGTTACGCGGCACAGTGCCTTTTGAGATAAAACAGCCTGCGACAATGCCAACCTTTGAAACCTTAAAGACCTGCTTAACATCTGCCCTCCCTAAAAATTTCTCTTCTAGTGTCGGCTCAAGCATTCCTTCCATGGCAGCCTTTACATCATTTACTGCCTCATAGATTATATTATAGATCCTTACATCAACGCCTTCGCGTTTAGAGAGCGCTTTTGCATTAGGGGTTATATCTACATGAAAACCCAGTATAACTGCATTTGAAGCGGAGGCCAACATGATGTCTGACTCGTTGATATTGCCGACCTGACCGTGTATTATAGAAAGTTTCACTTCTTCGGTGCTGAGTTTTTCAAAAGAGTCTTTGATCGCTTCAAGCGAACCCCTTACATCAGCTTTTAAAATAATTTTTAATTCCTTTATCTCTCCATCCTTGATCTTGTTATAAAGGTCCTCCAAAGTGATTTTCTGGGTTCTATTCTCAAGTTTTTTCTTTTCTGCCTCCAGGCGTCTTGTAGAAATAATATCCTTGACCTTTTTTTCATCATTAACTACATAAAGTCTCTCTCCTGCCAAAGGCACTCCAGAAAGACCAAGTATCTCCACTGGTTTTGCAGGGCCTGCTTCTTTAACTATATGACTCTTGTCATCCAGCATTGCCTTTATCCTGCCATAATTTAATCCAACTATAACTATATCCCCAACCTTAAGCGTTCCCCTTGAAATAAGAACGGTCGCTACAGAACCCTTACCCTTTGAAAGTTCTGCCTCTACAACTATGCCATTAGCAGGCCTGGCAGGATCTGCCTTTAATTCAAGAAGTTCTGCTTCTAAGAGCAACATCTCTAAAAGATCGTCAATGCCCTGCCCTGTCTTTGCAGAAACACCGACTGTGATTGTCTTCCCGCCCCAGTCCTCGGGAAGGAGGTCGATTTCAGCTAATTGTTTCTTAACCTTATCCAGATTGATATTAGTCTTGTCTATTTTATTGATTGCTACAACTATTGGCACATCAGCAGCCCTGGCATGGTCAATAGCTTCTATAGTCTGCGGCATAATCCCATCATCGGCAGCCACTACCAAAACTACAATATCTGTAATGTTTGCGCCCCTTGCGCGCATTGCAGTAAATGCCGCATGTCCTGGTGTATCTAAAAATGTTACACTGCCTTTTGGAAGCATTACTTCATATGCGCCTATGTGCTGCGTTATACCGCCTGCTTCTTTATCCACAACCTTTGTTTTACGTATCATATCAAGCAGGGATGTTTTTCCATGGTCAACGTGGCCCATAAAAGTAACAATAGGCGCCCTGGACTTGAGTTTTTCAGGGTCTTCTTTTTCCTGCTCTGCCAGAAGCGATTCTTCCAAGCTAGGAAGCCTTTCTATCCTATAACCAAACTCCTCAGAGATTGAACGTACGATTTCTTCGTTAAGCATCTGGTTTATAGTAACAAGGGTTTTTTTGATTAAAAGTCTTTTTATCAACTCATTGGGCTTAGTTTGAAGTTTAATGGCAAGGTCTTTTACTGTGATAGGGATATCTATCTTTAATGTCTTTAATTCTATCTCTCTGGCTACTTCCTCTTTACGAGAAACAACTGGTAGGACTTCTTCTTTATGTCTTACTGGTGGCAATTCTTTTTTTACTCGCTTGCCCCCTTTGGCTTGCACCTTTACATCTTTTTGGACGGCTGGCACCTTTTCCTTGATACGCCCGGGAGTTCGCTTTACTCGAGCGCCCTTTTCTTTGCTCGGTTTCTTTGCGCCAAGTCTCTCTCTTACGAGAATAAGAACATCATCACTCAAAGAGCTCATGTGCCCCTTAGCTTCTATCTTTAGCTCGTGGAGTTTTTCCATAAGCTCTTTACTCGTAAGGCCTAATTCTTTTGCAAGCTTGTGTACCCTTATGCTCATTCCGCATCCTTCCCTTTTTGTTCCTCTTTGTTTTTGTCAGCCGAATCTCTTTCTTGTTCTTGAACCTGTTCTTGAGTTTCGCCCATCAATTTTGACTGTTCGCCCAGCGCATCCTCTTTTTTGTAGTCAGAGCTCTTTTCTGATCGCAGAGACTTCTCCTTATTGCTCTTTTTTCCTCTTACTTCATGTACCTTTTGACTCAATAATTCTTTTGCTGATTTTAATATCTTTTCAGCTGTTTTCTTCCCGATGCCTTCTACCTTTGTCAGCTCCTTCATGTCCAGCTTGGAAATATCTCCTACGGTCTTAAATCCTGCCTTTATAAGAGACTTTTGCGTCTTTGGCCCTACGCCTTCTATTTCACTAATTGGAATATCTTTTAATTTTTCTAACTCGGACTTACTCCTTATGTCTATATTCCAGCCAGTGAGTTTTGCGCCCAATCTAACATTCTGACCTTTCTTTCCTATGGCAAGCGATAGCTGGTCATCTGCGACAATTACCTCAGCCCTCTTTCGAGACTCATCTGTTCTTACGGCAGAGATCTCTGCCGGGCTCAGACTCGAAGATATAAAGTCTGCCTCATCAACGCTCCAACGTATTATATCTATCCTCTCACCTCCTAATTCCCTGACAATATTTTTAACCCTCTGACCTCTCATCCCAACACACGCCCCTACAGGATCGACCTTATCATCCTTGGAATATACAGCTATCTTTGTGCGCTCTCCTGCTTCTCTTGAAACAGACTTTATCTCCACTATGCCTTCATATATCTCAGGCACCTCGAGTTCAAACAATCTCTTTACAAGATTAGGATTGCTTCTTGACAGCAATATCTCTGGTCCTTTCGGTGTCTTTTTTACCTCTAAAATAATTGCCTTTATTCTGTCGCCCTGTCTGTATTCTTCATTTGGCATAGCCTCTCTTCGCGGCAATACACCTTCTGCCCGGCCTAAATCTACCACGATCACGCCCTTCTCAAATCTGTGAACGCTGCCAGAAGCAATATCGTTTACCTTATGCTGGTACTCCTCAAAAATAACATCTCTTTCTGCTTCACGAATCTTCTGTATAATTACCTGCTTGGCTGTCTGCGCAGAAATCCTGCCAAAATCACTTGAAACCTCTTTTCCTTCTGATGTAAACACCTTGAAATCGCCCGTCTCCTTGTCAAATTCAACCTTTATGTCTATGATGTGCTTGCCAAGCTTTTTACGCGCAGCGCTTACAAGAGCAGATTCTATTGCCTTTATAAGAATCTCTTTTTTAACCCCTTTATCCCGTTCGATGCTATCCAAAATTGTCAATAAATCCTGATTCATGTTATTCTCCTTAAAATACAGTGTCTAAAACTCAACCTCTTGTCTTGCTCTAATAATTTTTTCAAAAAGTATCTCTAAAACGCCTTTTTTCTTCACATCTACCTTTATCAAATCATCCGATACTTCCTGAAGCCTTCCAATATACTCCTTTTTATCCATAATGGCTTCCTTCAATGTTACCCTGACCATTCTACCTTTTGCTCTATCATAGTCCCTTTTTGCGTTAAACCATCTGTCAACCCCTGGAGAATCAACTTCAAGAACATAGTTCTCTGTGATTAGATCGCTCTCGTCCAAAACATGGCTTATTCTTTCATTTAATCTTACACAATCTGAAAGAACAATCCCGCCCTCTTTATCTACTAAAAGCCGCAAGACCCGCCCGTTTGCCTCTTTTCTGTAGATTATATCTATAAGCTCAGCAGCCTCTTCTTGTAAAACAGGCTCTATAATTTCCTTTATTTTATCTATCATAAATAAAAAAAGCGGGTATACCTCACCCACTTTAAAACTTAAACACCTCCCTTTCATAAGAGTGTTTATACTATACTATAACCCATGCATGTCTGTCAAGAAAAAAATAACCCCTTTCTCCACACTAACTTGACACTTTTGTCATTGAGGAATTATCAAGTTAGGGGGCAAAAAGATAGCCAGGTGTTTTGTGTGGCTGTAGATGCACAAAACGCCTGGCCCTAAGTCCTTTCTTGAGGCTAAGTTGACACTTTTGTCATTGACTAAACCCTCAAGTTAGACGCCTGACCATATGGCCTCTGCTGTCTTCTCGTTTATTATGTCATTGACCAGATCTAATCCAATTCCATTGGTCTGGTTATCCAGGAATCCGAATAGCGCAGTAGCCTGGCCAGACTTTAAGTTAAGTACCTGGTAGGGCTCTAGGCCTAATTCCTTTACTCCTTTTCCGTTTACTACCTTTAGATAGACAGCGTCCTTGAGATATTCGACTCTCTTATATTCATTTACGTCTTCAGCTATTACTACTACTGCCTGGTTTTGGGGTAGGCTCGCGAGCCACGTAAAGAATTCGGTTTCATCCTTTATGGTGGATGCAGAGCGGACTATGATCTGGTCCATTGATTCGGTCTGTTGTCTCCTGGAGGATTTGGTTAATAATGTAGTTTTTGTTAAATATTCCCCTACTTTGCTGAAAAATAAATCCACGTCTCCTTCAGCAGCGCTGGTTGTAGAATCAAATGTAATGAGGACTACTTTGCGCCCTAAATTTGCTACTGAATTAACCGTTCCAATGGCCTGGGCCCTTATCTGATTATCGTCGTATTCCAGGGCCTCGGGCTGCTCCACTTCAAGCGGCATAAAGTATGTTGAAAACCACATATCCTTTCCGTCTTCTATGCTCTGATGGTAAGCATGATTCTTGTCCGGGCCTTCTCCAAGCTTTGAAGGCATCTGTAAGCCATCTGTAAATATTGTTTTTCGCGCCCTTTCTAAAACTGCCCTAAGTCCTTGTGTCATTCTCCCGTAGCTTGCAAGCTCCTTTGCTTCAAATCCAGGTTTTGACTTTACTATATTTATAATAGCCGCGTATACTGCAGGCGCATCATCCATTGTAGAGCCAAGTCTTGTAACCTCTACTTCGAGTTCTTTTAAACTAAATGCCCCTGCCTCTATTAAACGGTCATAATAAAGCCTTATACCATTAAAGGAAGCATGTTTCCATTCAGTTGAAACCTGTACAGTTTCGCCTGGTTCTACACTCGCCATCACTTCTCTCGTAGCATTCTTATAGCCTTCTACTGCCGGTTGGTCGACAAAACATATATCCCAGAGATAGCCTGCTGTTGCCACAGCCCTCTGGAGACCCAGCATGAGGCCTCCTATTGAATCTATGCCGTCCACATTTATTTCAAATACAGGATATCCATTTTCTTTAAGATATGTCCAAAATTCATCATTGGTTTTATGTCCACCTACATTTACTCTCAAAAATACCCTGTCATTTTCTTCTACACTTTTAAGAGAAGCTATAGAAAGATCTTCTCCGTAAAATATGCTAAGGCCTTTACCACCTTTCCCAAGAGACTCTTCAAAAAGCTGTTCTGACCACATAGGCAAGTCCCTTAGTCCTTCCGGCACCATAAATGTTACCTTGTCCTTGCTAAAGTTGGCAGCCATATTGTAAAAATAAGCGCCCAACCCAATAAATGCATCTTCACTTAAAAGACCTGTTTCCTCATTCATGGCCATCGCTGTATCTAGCACCCTTTGTACTCTTTCTGGAGCCACAAGCGCCAAAGGAAGCAGAAACACATGTGTCGTAGGTGCGGTAAATCTTCCGCCTATATCTCCTTCTCCATTAAGTTGTATCTCTCTCTGCTTATAAGCCCCTGTGTCCATAGGAGAACCTTTGTCAGTTATAACCCAAATATGATCTCTAAACTGAGCGATTAGTGATTGTTTTAATTTCAGTTCTTCAGCCGTAAGCTTATCATCAGGGCTGTCAAACAGTTTACCTATAACGTCTTTAGGAGTATCCGGGCTATAAAGAGCAGCAAGCACTTTCTCAAAATATGCCTTCTGAGTAACGGTTTCTTGTGTAGTCCCAGACTTACTAACGGGAATTATAAGGGTCTGCGAAAGGGCCTCCTCTAAAGAGCCTGCATCCCTTGCAATCTCATCAAGTATATCCTTTATTACAGCAGGATCCGTTGTTCTAAGACTGAACATCTTAAAACCTTCTGGCTCTCCGAATGTTGTCTTCACAGTCTGTACGCTTAGACCAGAACCACCCATGCCGCAGAAGATAACATATTTATATCTACTCCTTATAGTTTCGGCATCAGCAAGAACCTGTTGGGTTTTCTCAGGTCTAGCGAGTAACCATTTTAGATTTTCAACTGTCCAGCCTAAACGATTTACCTTTGTACCATCTTTCTTTGTCTCAAAACCTACTTCAGCCATCCTGGATGCATCTAGACCATCTGTCTCTTCAAATGATTTTCCATAAAGTCTTTGCATCTGGCCACGTACATCCTCTCTATCTAGCTGTGCTAATATATTATAAAGACTTGCTCTTTGATTTATAAGAAAATCGACCATCTTAGCAAGTTCAGGAACGCCAGGACACATAATATCAACAGTGGCCCCAAAACCATACCTTTCTATAATCACCCCTGCTAAATAATCAGCAAGAGATGTAGTCCAACCTGCCGCCATTGGTTTTGGCACCGAAGCTAAAGTTTCGCCATTCACCTTAAAACTTATATTCTCAGGATAGTCCTTTGCTTCTTCCGAAGCTAAATATTCTGCCCATAGTTCAGAGTTTTGCTCACGTACATCTAAAAGCTCACTATAATAGCTCATTCTCTGCTCAGGGGTAATCTTTCCCTTCAAATTCCTTGCAGCATTTGCAAAATCTATTGTTGACTGAAGAAGTTTTTCTTCCCTTTGTGTAAACCTAACCTCTTCTATGCCTAACGTTCTGGCAAAGGCCTCTCTAAAACGATTAAAACCACCCTCGTTCATTGCCAATAAAAGTCCTCCAAATTCATCTCTCTCAAAATAACCTGTTTCAACGCCATCCTCTCCAAAGAAGTCGCTCACAAGTTGTGCTTTTACTACCTCTGCGTTACGCCTTATCTTCTCCACATCTTCAAGGCTGCTTCCCTCGGGAACAACGCCCTTTACCCAGGCATAACATCTGTTTTCCATGCCAGTGCCCGAAGGTCTGTATGTAACTGTTATTTTGTATGTAGCGCCTTCGTATGTGGTCACAAGATTAAACCTTACGCCTTCCTCTGGAAATCGCAGGAAGTTATTATCGTATTTAGCATCCCAGAAAATCTCAACAGGGTCCTTTTCTGTATCAAGAGTATATCTATTGAAGAAAGTTACCTCTTCGCCGCGATCAATCATCCGCATTACAATGTAGGCAAGCTCTTTTTCTATAGACTGTATAGTTCCTTTCTTTTGTGCATCGCCAGCAGCCCCAATATATCTATAGTAGCTATTATTAGTCGCTGTAACGCTTTCTGCATCACGCATCATTTCTAAATATGCTGTATGAAACGGCTTTTCAATTACGTTTAAGTAAACCATGAGTTCCATAAATTCATAAAGTGCCAAGCTTCCGTCTTTTTCTCTTATATGCTCATCTATAACTTTAGCCTCTTTACCTTTTATAAGTTCCATTTTACCGAATTCACCGTATCCATTGCTTTCCTCAACACCACAGACTACATCAATATTTGCTACTAATCTCAATTGAGCTAATGCCTCTTGCAAGTCACTAGATTTTCCTGTTGACACTGCGCGTGAAACAGCTTCCATGGCATCATCTATAGTCTTGATTTGTCCTTTTAATGGAGCATATACCTTCTCAAGACCAGGCCAAATCTCTCTCAACGTATCAAGACTAGCTTCGTCTGAACCCCTAGAAGCAGCTTCCCAGGCAACCTTTGCAAAATTGAACAAGCTATCTGCCCTCTCAGCCAAAAGCGTAAAGCCTACAAATGTATCCACAACGTGTACATTGTATCCTTCCTTCCTATAGTACTCAGCCACACCTTCTAAACCTGATGTCGTTACATGCGATTTTATAATAACATAGAGTTTATCCTTCTCTAGCATATCCTGTTCTTCAAGAATCCTGAGCTTCCAATAGGATAAAAACATCCATGCATCATTAGCAGTAAGATGCAGCTTATCATCTAATTTTGCTTCAAGTTTAGCCTTAACAGCATCGACCCTACCTTTAGCATAACCTTTCTCCAATAATAATTTTTCCACTGCAGCAATTATAAGTCCTTTCATATTGCCTGTTGCGCCAGGATATAGCTCTGCCATCAACCTCAAAATCATACCTGCCCTGTCACTGTCAGGATCTGTTGCCCCAAAAAGATCTTGATTGTTAAGCCTATCTATTGCTGCATCAATCATAGATAAATCGTCTCCAGCTAGCTGAAGTAGATAATCAGCTAAATTAGTAGCGCAGGCCTCTATATTCCCAGGGTCAGGCATTCCGGTTTTCCAACCTGTAATAAACGCAGGGAAACGACCATCCACCTTATCTGTCTGGGACTTTACAGTCTCAGACATTTCATATCCCATAGCTTTTAAGAACTCTATTAGATCCTCTGCATCTTTTGCTCCTGCGCCTGAAAATGCCGTATATAGGAAGTTAAACCTAGCTCTTTCTTCTCTAAATCTTCTAGCTAGATCTCCTTTCTTCTCCAAGACTGCAAGGGGTGACCTTTTTCTTAAATCTTCATAAGTCTGTGTATAAAAATCTCTTCTTTGTGCTGAATAATCCTCTTGACCTGCTGGAGCTGTTTCCTTCCCAAGCCATGTTAATCTTGAGCTATTAGCTTTTAAATAAGTAACAGGATCCGTTTCAGGATTTGCCATAGATAGAGCTATGTCATCGTACTCTATCATGTTACGAAATGCCATGATAGTCTGCTGAAAGTTCTTGTCTACCTGCGACATAAGATAGCCTACAGCAAATTTAAATCCATTGTAATTTGGTTCGCTGTGGCTTGCAGATATCAAGAATCCAAAGATAGAGCCATAGCGCTTTGAAGCTATTACAAGAGACGGCATTCCAGATACGTTCTCAAAAAGATTTACCTTTATGCCTGCATCCATTAAATCTGCTGCCAACGCCTGAGCCCAGTATTTACCGTTCAAACGGCTATCATAAGAAAACGTCACAGTGTTATTACGTAAGTCTTCTTTAAAAACTTCTGGTAGCGCAATCATTACATCAGATGGTAAATCTTCTAGCTTAATCTTTCCTGCAGCTTCTGTTCTTTTGAATAATTCACTCTCTTGCATTAAATCCCTCAAATTTACTTCAGTTGCTTCAGGATTTTCTTCAACATACGAACGAAGTGCAGATATTATATGTTTTACTGTAGCTGTCTGCTGCAGTAAGGTAACTGCGTTCATAATATTCGGACCTACTAATACAGGTGCATGAGCATTCTGAGCAAACTGTTCTAGTTCAAACAATAAAACAGCTTCAAAACTACTATTAACTGCCTGATTTCTTATTCCTGCTGTTCCGAACTGCCTCCAACCGTTACCAAAAGCAAAGATTAAGTCATCGCTTCTTCCTTCAAGCATTCCACGGATAATGCCTTGTTTTATATATTGTGGCATGTTTGGTTCGCTCAACCATTCATTTAAGAACCTCTTCGCGACTTTAATTTTATTTCTCTCTTCTTTCTTAATTTTACCTGCTGCAATCTGTGCTTCTTGCATATCCTGCATTATCGCGATGGCATCTTGAGTTAATCTCTCAAACGCTCCAGAATTTGCTTCATCCAAGTAATAGATAGCTATATCCTGCGCAAGAATAGATTTCGCAATCATCATTCTGTGATATATCTCCTGCTGGCCAGGCGATACTTCTCCGAATATATAACTAAAATCTTTACTGAATAAAAGCATTTTTTCCTGAAAGGCTAAATAATCTCCTCCTTTTGCCAATGCAATAAGACCTAATAAATCCTGTTTTGCACTCCTTAATCTATCGTCACTAATATCACTATCGCTAATGCCATCTAAAATTGCTTCTGGGCTTAAACCAGCCGTCACAATATCTCGAACTATTTCCTTTGGTTGTTTTGCAAGCTTTTCAACAACTGTTCTCTTAAGCCATTCTCCTATTAGAGGCAAATCTTTCTCTTCTGTAAAATAATAACCTTCATCCTGTAACGCCTTTAAAACTACTTTTGGTTCTTGGCTTTCAAGTCCGGCCAAGACAACTTCAGGGCTCCTAACAGGAGTTTCTTCTGTATATCCTAAATATTTATCCAATGATCTGGCAACTCGTTGCGCTGCACGCCACTGACCAAGATGCTTTACAGGAACAAATGTTAGAAAACGCGCTATAGCCAATTCTTTCTCTTGATGTGCATTAAAATCGATCTCACCTCTTAGAAGTGCTCTATCTATGTCTCCTACTTGATGTTCGTAAGTACTAATAGAATGACCAACTAATAAAATCACTCCATAAGTCCTACCAAAAGCACCGTGAATATCTTTATTTAGACCCTGCGCAACTCTTGTTCCTACTGCCTTTATTTGTCGGCGCACTGGTACACTACGACTCTCGACTTCTCTAAGGCCTCTTAGGACTCTTGCCTGTTGTTCCTCAGAAAATTCATTTGCTTTTCTTCTTGTTTCTATCATCTCTCTTATATCTTTTGGCCTTAAACCAATCATTAATGCCTCTGCAAGTAAACTTTTTGTTGCTGAATTAGAGTTCGTAATATCAGAAGTAGGTAAACCACCTTTTATGTTTAATTTTTCAACTACCTGTGTGCTACCCTCTACATCAAATATGCCACCTCCTGTGCCATAACCTACCATACGGCCACCTTCTATAATACCGCATTTCATACTACGGAATCTTTCTCTAAATTCTTCTGTCTGCCTATATGCCTCCCATTCTTCATCTGACATCTCATCTAATTCCACAAGGAATTCATAAAACCCACCTTCTCCCTGCAAATTGCTCATCAAAACTCTTAAAGCTACGTCACTAGGCCTTGGACTTCCTTTGATGGTTCCATAGCCATTCTTTCCTTCAGCATCCTCTGTAACTCCATAGGTAGCCCCCATATCATCTTGATTAAAGGTTCGCAATATAACATCATGCACCTGACCGTCTCCACCAATAGCAGCCTCAAGTAAATTAAATATATGTCCGAGTTCTATAAAATACTTTACAAAATCCCAATGGTTTTCTGCGGAAAAATATGGCCTTCCTTCCTCATCCAAGGCTATCTCGCCAGCATGCGCCTCGCAAAATCTTAAAGCATCTTCTATGTCATCTGGTGTAAATGCAAGGAAACTCTGATTATCTGTTTCAATAGCCTTCTTAAAATCCTCTCTTGTAGGAACACGCCACGGAACTATAGGCTGGGCAAAGGATACTACTTGAGGGGCTGCTTGGCCATCTTTAGCTTCTAATATTGAAGTTACTGCTTGCATAAATGCCACAGCTTCTTCATGATTATTATGCGCAGCCATTATAGCTAAAACTGGACCTATATTTCTATTAGTACCTACCTGTCTCTCAAGGATTGTGTGGCTAGTGCTACCCCATGGAAGAGCAGATTTAAAACTCCTTGCAAACTTACCAAGCTCTCCGAGCCTTGCTTCTATTTCTTCTATGGTCTCAGGTTCGTCACGAAGTGAATTTTGATATCTACTACCTGTTCCACCAAGTAGTTCCCCTAAAGCTGCTACTAATTGTAATGGGGCATAAGGATGTGACCTTTCTATTGGCTGCATTAACGCTACAAGGTCTGCATCATCTGTTGCTGTCAAATCTACTTTATTTTCAGGGGCTACTTCATGCAACTCTTCTACAGGAAATGCAGTAGTTACATAACCAGGTTCGTTCTTACTAGCTAACTTAAATCCTGCAGCAGTTTTTTGTATTAATCCCATAGCTCTTTGTGTATCTCCTTCAGCTGAAGCAAAAAAATCACTCCATTTATCTAATCCCTTCGTAACTGATTCTATAAGTCTAATGCTATATGCATCTTGTGTTTCTTGTGGCATTTCGTTCTTCAAATCTGTAAAGATGATCTCAAATTCCCCTCTTTCATTCTCTGGCATTTTTAACATGGCCTTTACTATAAATACAATCTGTGTCTCATCTGAAGCAACTAAGTCGTTAAGTGTATTTAAAACTAAGAGAGGGTAGTTTATACCTATATCTCTAGCGGGCTCAATTAAGGCTAATAATCTCGCTACGAGTTGTTCAGGGCCAAAATGCTTTACTAATCTCTCTTGCCAAGCTTTTCTTTCTGAATCAGTTGCTGCCATAATTAAACGTTTTATGGCAAAATCTACTGACTCATCATCAAAAAATGCATAATTATTATCTGCTCTCATGCTGAGCCTTGTGTAAGTAGGGTCAGATGATTTGTATCTTGTGGTTACTAAAAATGACCTTCCATGTTCATCTACAACAAAAGAACTTACCTCTAGATATTCGCCGTCTACCTTTACAGCTGGTACTGGTAAAGTATAGGGCACATCAATGTGTTCCCTTGCGCTTGTTATTGAAGACGCGACATAGATTGTTTCAGGATATTCCGACATCTCAGTCTCTGTTATTACCTGAGTTGGCTCTGTAATACCTAATGTGTCAAAATCTTCCAAATCTCCATCTTGTTCGTCGCCGTAATTATTCCAGCCTGTTAAATCTTCTCCAGATATATCCATAGATGCATGCACCATACTTACTCTTCCGATGGTACTCCCATCTTCACTAACACTTGCTGCTGATACCAAACCTGTAGCATATGCCTCAACCGCACCACTTGCGCCAAATACAATAGTCCATTCTTTGTCCTTGTGTACAGGCATACCTAAAGACGCCAAGGCCCTCGCAAAGGCATCGCCATCCTCAACCGTAGTAAAAGTTATCGCATTCCTCTCCCGTTGCAAGTCTACTAATGCCTTTCTTATATAATTGTGTCTTTTTCTTTCCAGGAAAACAACATGGGTTTTTCTACCTAATTCCTCCAAGGTTATGCCGTGTTCATCTGCGATCTTCTGCAATATTTCCTTAGGATTATCTGTAGGATGAAACTGCGCTACTTCTTCTGCATCAGCATTGCCTGGATAAGAAACTGAGATTACATATCTATCATGAGAAAAAGGAATCTTATATTTTGCTAGCGCCTCCCCTTTTGTCTGATCTAAAAATTCCTGCAATCCGACATTGGACGCATCTCGTCTTAATAGCTCTGCTAATTCAGCAGGAAGCTTTATAAGGTAAAATAAAGTCCATGCCCCTGGTTCATCTGTTCCGTGGGAATTTGTATTCTCTATAGGATCAGCATGAACTATATATATACCGTTTTTACCTTCTGGATTTATAACCTGTTTAACGGTCAAGGCAGGTGAGTCGTCTCTGGTTTTGCCTTCGCTCCCACCGACTATAATGGTAATATCCAAGTCCTCTGCCATAGCCTTCAGTGTCTTTTCTAAGAGTGTAACTGCCCCTCCATCAGCTATCTTCTTTATTACACTGGCAGATACTGTTCTTCCTTGAGAAATAGCCTCGAGCGCACATCCTGCAGTATAATGCGCAGAAAGCGCTGGTAAATTTGTAGCATGAAGTGAAGCTGTTAAAGTTTTATCTTCAATAGGATCTCCTAAGATATCATCAACTGGACCTGAAACCTGGGTAAAGCTTACGCTGTCAACCGAAAGTCCATATGTCTGAGTCGCTTTTTCTAACGCACCAGCTAAAGTAGTAGGCCTGATAAGTTCTGCAGCTGCGGCATACACAACCGGTCCCCGCGTAGCATCAGCCTCTACCCGCGCCATCCACTCAGCTGACCTAAGCATCTGAGCGCTAAAAGCCATTACATTATCATAAAAACTTGAAGCTTCAACTTTATCTCCTTCAGCTCGAGCTCCACCGAGAATAATGGACGCCCTGCGATCACCCCTCAATGCGACAAGATCACGAGGCGCTTCCTTTTCATAGCCAAGAACGCCTTTAAGCGGACCTCTCCCAGACATAATATCAAGCCAGAAATTAACTAATCCGCTCGAGGCTTGCTGCTCAACCACGTACATGGCATCCACAACTGAACCTGGTCCCATTGGAAAACGTATACAGAATGCGGCGCCTTTTCCTTCCATAAATGGCAACACCACGGCTGCTGTTTTAGTAGCCCCTGTAGTGGTATCTACCCGCGTAGCCCCTGCTTTCCTCTCAACTTTCTTCGTATAATAAACCCCTGTATTAGGTCCGGTAGTCTCACTGGTATGACCATGCTTAGTATCGGCGCTGCGCGCACGAATACCTGAAACCGCCCCATCCTCTAATAAGTCACGGGAAAGAGAAGTCCGGAATATAAAATCAAGCAGCCTATCCATAGGCACAATATTATTAGTAGTACAAGAAGCTGCGGAAAGGATCTTCAGGCCTTTATGAAATAAACGCCTTGGTGTAGCTCCCCACACAAAGGTAAGGCCTATATCACCTTTTCCCGGGGCACTTATCAAAACCGTTTTACCTTTTTTACTAAAGATCGTTGCTTTAGCCATTTGTATATCGAAAATAGCTTCTAATTCCTCCGCGGATTCAGCATCTTCAGGACCCGCTTCCATATCTATGTGTTTACCAGCTAAATCAGCAGTCACAGCCCTGCCTGTAGATTCAAAAACTACGTCAACCTTTGTCTTGTGGCCCTGCGACCAGTCAATAGCCCCGATATCTTGTTCATTGCTTACATAAATTCTCGGTAAGACAAGTTCCCTTGTATCACGGTCTACTACCTCTATCCAATCTCCTTCTTCTTTATATCGAAAGTCTACTCCAAGATCCTCTTGATGAGTGTATGCGCTAACGGTCATACGCTGTTCAATAACTGCGGGAGACATCGTACGGCTATTTATGCGTGTTAAAGTATAGGGAAGGTTTCTGCCTTCACTACGCGCGCTTTTTGCCTGAAGGATTAAATCCCACAGAACACTACTTCCGATATCTCCAAACCCATTTAAACCGATACGTAACGGCTGAACCTCTCGAGGACTGACTTCTAACCTTCCGATATTTCTTAAAAAAGTCTCAGGGCCTATGCCTGTGACATCTAGTATCCCAGCAATCGAATCATAACCTCTTCCTGCAACAATACTCCTGGCTCTATTCCGACCTACACCATGAAGACCTTTATTCAACTCATCAAGCGTTGCCGTATCTAGATTAACCGGGGCAAGATCCCTTTCAGAACGCGCTGTTTCATTAATATCCTCAAGCACATTAGCAATCTTATCCTGCATACCAGGATTATTTCTTGCTTTAAGATACCACGTGGCCAAAACCTGTACTGCCGAATCACGCACTCTGGTCGCATTAGAAAATGCAGGATGCCAAAAATAGTTTAACAGCTCCACGCGGTGGTCTGTAGGCCGGGCAGCTGTTAAACCTTCTATATAGGATAAAAGCATTGCCTCGGCTCGGCTCTGCACATCTCCATTCGGATTAGCAGCAACATTATATGCCAAAACACGGTTGTGTCTTTCCAGCGCCTCAAACCCTCTACCTTCTTTAGGACCTAGAAATTCGTCCATTGCTTCTTTGTCATCAAATAAAACCGCATCAACCTCTTCTTTCTTTCTATCGTAATCTTCGGCTAAGACAATGCGGCCTTGTTCCTGCGCTTCTTCTCTGTACCACACGCTCATCGCCACCAAACATTCCGTATCACTAATAGGACTTACCTGGGCAGTTCGACCGTCAACAATTATATCTTTTCCAACTAGCCCAGCCTGTTTTATAACTTCAGGGAGGTTAAGAAGCGTTCTTTCATCATAGACATAAGCTACATCACTTGCGTCAGGCGTTAAACTGCCCCTTTCAGCAGCCTGTTTAAGTCTTTCGCTGACCTGTTGCGGATTTCCTTCAATACGAAGATGCAAAATCTGCGTGCTCCATTCTCCACGGACTGAGTCACGCGTTATGCTGCCCTGACTAATACGGCCTCTTAGTTCTAAAGGCACGGCATGATTTGCGCTTGAACCTAATATTCGCAGGTTATCAGATATACCTTTATATGACCCCAAGTCTCTATCAGTCGAACCTGACACCATTACTCCGACCATCCCTGAAACCACAGGGCCTAAAGACTTTTCAACTGCTTCCACTACTGCTTTTTGAGTCCGCACGCCAGCCGGAGGCTCGGCATAAGAGATAAGTTCCGATAATAATTCTTTTGGGGTAGCTGCAGGAGTCCCTGCTATCTTAGCCAGAATACCTGCTTTATCAACGCCTTCCTTCCAACGATAATACCTAGAAGTCGGCTCATGCACATGATAGACTCTACTTATAAAACCTTCTGTTACTAGTAAATCAAGGACCTCGACAGAGAAACCCGCATCTACAGGACTAAACTCCCCTTCGATCTTGGCAGTTGCCTCCAATGTTGATACTATCTCTGTATAATCTACTGTCTCAGTTATCTCCCGTCTTATATCTACGATTCTCCCAGGACTAAGGCGTTCAAGTGTGCCTCTATCCAAGTCATCTCTTACATCCTGAGGTAATGTAGTTATCTGTTCAGCTGTCAATTGCACATTAAATACATATTTACCTCTGACCTGCCTGGGTTGGATTATGCCTGCCCTCTTTAAATCAGCTATCTCTCTGTCAGCAGTCCTCTCGGACCAATCATCGTCTTGTTTTCGCATTTTTATAAAGTCAGCTCTTGACATGACCCTATTTTGTACGTAATCTTCATTATCAGTGCTAGCAAGAGATGTCAAGGCAGTCAAAACTGACCCTTTTTCCGTATGAGCTGCGGCTGTTCTTGTTGACCTCTCTGCTACTTGCACAGTCCCAACCTCAGCAACTACTTTCCCTATAAAATCAATTGCCTTTGCCTCAGCTATC
>JBHPFI010000024.1:0-27227 GCA_042572045.1 Candidatus Omnitrophota bacterium | reverse complement strand
TAGTATAACCGGCCAAGATCTACCTCCTCGTGTGTTGTTTGTAGGTTGATCTAAATTTGCAGATTTTTATTGTAGCATAAAAGGTGTGGAGAGTAAAGTGGGAAATGCGGGGAAAGTTGCCGGGCTAAAGAAATAAAGACAGGCGCTCTTGTACACATTGCATAGGGAGGCTCATAACCCTTCCAGAAAATCCTTGATGCCCGAGACATACGCATCCTTCGAGTCCAGAAAGCAGGTATTGTGGCCGCCTATCAATACGAGGTGTTTTTTAGGCTCCGGCGACATCTTAAACAACTTTATAGACTGTTCAAACGGTATGATTTCATCGTTCTGGCTGTGAATAATTAGTTTTGGAATTTTTATATTTTTAATCTTTTTGACAGAATCAAATTTAGAAGATACGAAAAAGGCGGGTAAAAACGGATAAACTGCCCTTGCGACATCATGCGTGGAGCTAAAGGCGCATTCTGTTATTAATGCCTTTACAGTCTTTGCGCCGGCAAGGTCAACTGCCACTGCGCCGCCAAGGGATTCGCCGTAGAGTATAATATGCTCCGAAGAAACTCTTCTTTCAGAAACTAAATAATTATAAGCGGCCTGCGCGTCCTTATAAAGTCCCATCTCTGACGGCCTTCCGTTACTCCTACCATATCCCCGGTAATCAACTATAAAAACATCGAGAGCTAATTTATTTAAAATCAGAATCTTTTCCATCCTGTGGCTTATATTTCCTGCGTTTCCATGAAAAAATAAGATCGTGAAGCGCGAATCTCCTGCCGGTATAAACCAGCCGTTTAGCCTCGCCCCGTCCTCTGTGTTCAGATAGACATCTTCGTAAGAAAGACCCGCCTCTTTTGGAATAAACTCTATCTCCTTCATAGGAAAATAAAGCGTCCTGCGTTCAATATACCGGAAATACACCAATGCAAAAATTATTGCTATAATTATATAAATAATATTCTTGAACATATACCCTATCTATGAACCATAGGCACAAACCTTACAGGTATCACATCCTCCTCTACAATCGCATCTGATTTCTTTATCAATAGCTTCAATATCTGACTGCCTGCCTTGCCCACAGGAATAACCATCCTGCCGCCCTCAGTAAGCTGCTTCACTAATTCTTTAGGGATATCAATGGGCGCGGCTGTAACGATTATTACATCAAAAGGCGCATACTCAGGCCACCCCAAATACCCATCTCCCTGTTTCACCTTTATATTTTTATAACCCAATTCTTTTAGTAAATTTTCAGCCCTTCTAGCAAGCTCAGGTATGATCTCTATAGTATAAACATTTTTTGAAAGCTCTGCTAAAATCGCTGCCTGATAACCAGAACCAGTGCCTATTTCCAACACATTATCATCGTCCTTTATCCTGCCAAGCTGTGTCATCAATGCCACGATATACGGCTGCGAGATAGTCTGGTCCATTCCTATAGGTAAAGCCCCGTCCCTATAAGCAAATCTTCTCGACTCTCTTGGGACAAAAACATGTCTTTCTACCTTTAGAATCGCATCCAGCACTCTTTGATCAGTAACACCCCTTCTTTTAATCTGCAATTCCACCATGGCCTTTTTCTGCGCAAAAAAATCCATATCCCGCGCCCATATAACGCCGGCCACCCCAAACACCACAACTAATATAAAAATTATTATCTTCTTAATATTCATATACCCTTCCCTAAGTTGACACATGAAATTAAGCCATCCGCCTGCGGCGGATTATCCACCGAAACCAGTACGAGGGTGGATAACTTTTTGTCATTGACTGATTTGTCAAGTCAGTAAAGACGCTATAATCCCTCCCAATACAGCCACGTCTTCTGTCGGAAGGATTTTCTTTGTGCTGCGGTTAAACAACATATTGCAATCTGCGTCAAACTCGTCATCCTTTGCCCACAATATGATCTGCGCCTTTATCTTTGGGAAAATCTTGATTGATATAGCAGCGCTGCCAGTATCTACTCTTTCTGCGTTTAAAAAATCAGCGCGTTTAAATATAGCGCCAGGGCCATCTCCATATTTTTTCAGGATAGGCCCTATTGCCCTTTTACGAAAAGCCGGGAAATACACCTCTCCCCCGCCCATTTCCTTAAACGATATCAAATCATCTCTTTCTGTGCTCAAGGCCTTTGTCTCGTTTGCAATATAATGAAGAATAAGTATCTTGTGGTAATCCTTTGCCTCGGCATTGCTCGATTGCGACAAAACTTTTTTCTTAAGAAAGTCTACTTCATAGTCGTCATTAAAAAACCTTATGCATTCCTTGTCCTTCCCGGATTCTTGGAATGCATCCCACGCCTTTTTTAAAGATGTTTCATATCCCATAGGGATTCAATAAAAAACCTTGAGGAGGCACAACCCCTTGGCAGGCGCAGTCTGGCCAGCTGCCGGTCGATACCTTCTGGACAAAATATCTCTTATTGCCTGCGCCTGCATCCTGCCCCTTCCGACATCTATTAATGTGCCGACAATATTACGAACCATATTATACAAAAACCCGTCTGCCTGGATGTATATCTCTACCACAGGGCGCCTTTCGACTATATAGAGCTTCTTGATTGTCCTTACCGAATTTTTTTCTTTTTTATCGCTTGCCTGGAATGATTTAAAATCCTTTTTTCCTACAAGTCGCCTGGCAGCCTTTTTCATGGCATCAATATCCAGGTCATAAGAAACAAACGCGGTATGTCTTTTTAATAAAGGCGAGCGCTCTTTTCTATTAAGTATTGCGTATCTATAAAGTTTTTCTTTGGCGTCAAACCTGGCATGGAAATGCGAAGCAACGTCTTCTGCTGAAAGAATGACTATATCGCCCGGCAGGTAACTATTTAGACCTCTTTTGATATTGATTAAAGGAAGGTTTGTATCTATTTTGAGATTTGCTATCTGAGCTTCCGCATGGACACCTGAATCTGTCCTGCCAGCCCCTATCAATCTAATTCTTTTTTTAAAAAGTCTTGTCCCGGCCTTTTCAATCTCTTCCTGTATGGTCTTTAATCTTCTGTCCTTGACCTTCCGCCTGCCCTGCGAACTTCCTCTTCTGTGCTGTCTCTGCCATCCGCAAAACCTAGTACCATCATATTCGATTGTAAGGCTTATATTGCGTGCCATTATCACGCGATCAAGAGCTCTGCGATTTGAACCGCATTCAAGGCTGCACCTTTACGCAGATTATCACTGACTATCCAGAGATTAAGGCCGTTTTCCACAGATTCGTCTCTGCGGATCCTGCCGACAAAAGTGGCATCCTTGCCTGCGGCATCTACGGGGAGCGGGTATTTCTCATTCGAAACATCGTCTATAACTTCGACGCCGGGGGCCTGCTTCAAGATCTCAGTCGCCTTTTCCGGAGTTAATTTCTTTTCGGTCTCAATATTAACTGCCTCTGCATGCGAAACCATAACGCCAACGCGTACACAGGTGGCAGTAATCCTAATGCTTTCGTCTTCCATGATCTTTCTGGTCTCATTTACCATCTTTATTTCTTCCTTGGTGTATGCATTCGGCATAAACGCATCTATCTGAGGGATGACATTAAACGCTATCTGCGCAGGCAAGACTTTCTTTACTTTTTTCGCATTTGACCTTTGACCTTTGACCTTTGACTTAACAGCCTCTTCGGTCTCAGCCCACAGCTGATCCACTGCCTCCTTGCCCCAGCCAGAAGCAGACTGATAAGTGGAAACAACTATGCGTTTTATTCTTGCGGCATCATGAATCGGCTTTAACGCTACGACCATCTGTATAGTCGAACAATTAGGATTTGCTATAATGCCCTTGTGCCTTTTTACAGCTCCGGGATTAACTTCAGGCACTACGAGAGGCACCTCTGGATCCATTCTAAAAGCACTGGAATTATCCACTACTATAGCGCCTGAGTTTACAGCAATGGGCGCAAATTCCTTGCTGATGCCTGCGCCAGCGCTGAATAAAGCAATGTCTATACCTCTAAAAGAATCCTTTACGAGCTCTTCTACTTTATAATCTTTGTCGCAGAATCTCAGGGTCCTGCCTTTTGAACGACCAGACGCTAAAAGCCGGATATCCTTGATTGGAAACGCCCGGTCTTCCAACACCTTTATAAACTCGCCGCCCACCATGCCAGTAGCGCCAACTATAGCAACATTATATTTTTTGCTCATATCGCATCCCTTGTTTAACAGTTAAGTTCAGTCAGCGACCTCACTTAAATTCTCGATAACTAAATCCCCTACCTCGCTAGTGGAATAACCCATTTTATCAGCTGAAAGGCTCTTTAATTTCTCAGAGGTCACTTTCATAACTGACTTCTCCAACATCATTGCCGCCTTTTTCTCGCCCAGATGTTCCAGCATCATGCCTCCTGCGCATACAGCAGCTAGAGGATTAATAACGTTCTTGCCGGTATATTTCGGGGCAGATCCGCCTATGGGTTCAAACATAGAAAGGCCTTCGGGATTTATGTTGCCGCCGGCAGCAATGCCCATTCCGCCCTGAATCATCGCGCCTAAGTCAGTAATAATATCCCCGAACATATTATCCGTCACTATCACATCAAACCACTCGGGATTCTTAACCATCCACATACAGGTCGCGTCCACGTGAGCATAATCTGTTTTTATATCGCTGTATTCCTTTGCCACTTCATTGAACGTCCTCTGCCACAAGTCCCACGCGTATGTCAAAACATTTGTCTTCCCGCAAAGCGTCAATGTCTTATTCTTGTTCCTATTCCTGCTGTATTCGAATGCAAACCTGATACAGCGCTCAACACCTTTTCTGGTATTATGGGAGATCTGAAGTGCGATCTCATCTTTTGTGCCCTTGTTTTTAAATTCCCCAAGGCCTTTATACAGACCTTCTGTATTCTCTCTCACAACCACAAAATCTATATGCTCAGGCCCTTTATCCTTTATAGGCGTCCATACGCCAGGATAAAGTTTTACAGGCCTCAAGTTTATATACTGGTCAAAATGAAATCTCAGTTTCAAGAGTATGCCTTGTTCTAATATGCCTGGCTTAACGCCGGGATGCCCTATTGCCCCTAAATAGATCGCATCCATCCCGGAGAGCTCTTTCAAAACAGAATCTGGCACAAGTTCTTTTGTCTTTAGAAACCTTTCCCCGCCCAGATCATACTCTACTGTCTCATATTTAAAACCGTTTTTCTCGCCTAATGCCTTTAAAACCTTAAGCCCTTCTCTCATTACCTCTGGCCCGGTTCCGTCCCCTGGCACCACTGCTATCTTATATCCCTTGGCCCTTTTCGGTCGCTCTCTTCGCATTCTCTTTTACCTCCTTTTATTCTTCCTTTTTATCCACTTCAAAAGTCCGCCTGAGGCAATGATCTCCTGTATAAATTTTGAAAGCGGCTGCGCGTCGTAAAGTTTATTTTCAGATAAATCCAAAATAGTTCCTTTATCCAGATCCACTTCAAGATAATCGCCCTCTCTTATCTTCGCGACATCCTTTATCTCAAGAATAGGAAGGCCCATATTAATAGAATTTCTGTAAAAAATCCTGGCAAAGCTCTCTGCTATCACGCACGAAACCCCTGCGCCTTTTATGGCAATCTGCGCGTGCTCCCTTGAGGACCCGCAGCCAAAATTCTTACCCGCTACTATTACGTCCCCCTTGGAAACCTTTTTAGAAAATCCAGCGTCGATATCCTCCATGCAATGCGCCCCCAGTTCACGCGCGTCCTGCGTATTAAGAAACCTGGCGGGTATTATCTCGTCAGTATTTACATCGCTTCCGAATTTCCAAACCTTGCCTTTAAATTTCATAAAGCCTCTTCCGGATGAGCAATCCTTCCTTTTATTGCGCTGGCTGCAGCCACAGCTGGATTGGAAAGATATACCTCGCTGTCAGGATGGCCCATCCTGCCTCGGAAATTCCTGTTAGTAGTGGTGATGGCACGTTCGCCTTTTGCCAAAATGCCCATATGACCGCCAAGACATGGGCCGCATGTCGGCGTGGAAAATACACCTCCTGATTTCAAAAATATATCCGCAAGCCCCTCCTTTATCGCCTGTAGATAAATCTTCTGTGTAGCAGGGATAACTATCAAGCGCACATCGGGATCGACCTTTTTGCCTTTTAAAATCTTGGCGGCTATTCTTAAATCGGTTATTCTGCCGTTTGTGCATGAGCCAATCACTGATTGGTCTATCTTTATATTCTTAAATTTGGTTACAGACCCGGCGTTGCTCGGTAAATGCGGAGCAGAAACCTGCGGCATGATCTTGCTGGTGTCATATTCGCGCGTCTGGCAATACCTGGCGGCCTTATCGCTCTTAAAAAATACACCTTTTACTTTTCTGCCTTCAGTCCTTATGTATTTCCTTGTTATCTCATCCGGCTCAATAATACCTGATTTTCCTCCTGCCTCGATCGCCATATTGCACATACTGAATCTATCGTCCATAGGCAATTTGTCAATGACCTCGCCTGTAAACTCCATTGCTCTATACAATGCTCCGTCAACACCGATATCGCCTATGGTATGCAAGATCAAATCCTTGCCGCTCACCCATGGCCTTAATTTTCCATGATAAATAAATCTCATGGTTTCAGGCGCCTTTAGCCACACGTAGCCTGTTATAAAACCAGCTGCCAGGTCTGTAGAGCCCACGCCTGTTGAAAATGCGCCGAGCGCGCCATACGTGCATGTATGAGAATCAGCCCCTATGATCAGATTGCCCGGACCCACAAGGCCTTTTTCCGGCAAAAGCACATGCTCCACGCCCATCTGTCCGAGCTCAAAATAGTTTTCTATGCGATGCTTGTTCGCAAAATTCTGCAGGATCTTTGCCTGGTCAGCGCTTTTTCTGTCTTTGCCAGGGGTAAAATGGTCCGGAACCAAGGCGATCTTTTTTCTGTCGAAAACTTTCTTAGCGCCTATAGATTCAAATTCTTTTATGGCGATAGGCGCGGTGATATCGTTTCCGAGCGCCATGTCAATTTTAGCGTAAATAAAATCCCCTGGCGCGACTATTTTTTTATCCATATGAGCCAATAATATCTTTTCAGTTATAGTATAAGCCATGACTAATCCCGCGACTATATATCCATTACCAACGCATGCTCCTGACAATCAGGAAATTTAACGCATCTTATGCACTCCGACCAGATCTTATGCGGCAGGTCTGAATGTTCCACATTTTTAAACCCAAATTTCTGAAAAAATGAAGGGACATAGGTAAGGGCGAATATGCGTTTTACCTTAAGCCTTTTTGCGTCTTCAAAAACTGCCTTGACCAACAAACTTCCTATCTTCTGCTTTTGTTTTATTTCATTCACGGCAAGGGATTTTATCTCTGCAAGATCCTCCCATGTAACGTGAAGCGCCACACACCCTGAGACCTTTCCTTTTTCCTCGTAAACAAAAAAATCCCTGATGTTTTCGTAGAGCTCATTTAAAGAACGCGGGAGCATCTGGTCTTTTTTTGCATAAAAATTTATAAGCTCCTGGATATTCTTTATATCTTCTACCGTGGCTTTCCTTATCATCCTATAATACCGCTCCCTTTGGAATCACCACTATTCCGGACTCGGTGACCTTAAATCTCTTCTTGTCCTTTTCAAGGTCAAAACCTATCTGCATCTTTTGCGGAACCTTCACATCTTTATCTATAATAGTCCGTCTTATCTTAGCATATCTTCCTATATCCACGCCTTCCATAAGAATAGACTCGCTTACTTCTGAAAAACTGTTTATCCTGACATTGGAAGACAATATGCTGGACCGCACCTTGCCTCCGCTAATTATACATCCATTGGAGACAAGGGAATTCAATGCCATCCCTATTCTATTCGTGTCCTCTTGCGAAAAAACAGTCTTTGCGGGCCCAAACTGTTCCTGATATGTCCTGAAAGGCCAACTTTTGTCGTATAAATTAAAGGCCGGCAAAACATTTATCAGATCCATATTCGCCTCGTAATAGGCGTCCAGATTTCCGATATCGCGCCAGTACATAGGCTTCTTTCTCTCTTTATCTCTAAAATCATACGCGCAGACCTTAAACCTGTTCAGCATCGTCGGTATAATATCCTTTGCAAAGTCATGTGTAGAGTCCTCTTTCACCGCATCTTTTACCAAAACCTCTTCCAACACGGATCTCTTAAATATATATATACCCATTGAAACATACACATTCTCGCAATTCTTTAATGCCGCCGCAGAAGGGCCTGGTTTTTCTATTATTTTTTTAAGCCTGCAATCTTTATCAACATCGCAAACACCAAGCTCGCGACTATTCTCCTTATGCGCCTCTACAACACTCACTGTAAGGTCGGCATTTTGTTTCTTGTGAAAATCTATCATATTCCTGTAATCCATTTTGTAGATATGATCGCCCGCGAGTATCAAGACATGTTCCGGGTTCTCGTCTCCGATTGCATAAGTATTCTGATAAATAGAATCCGCCGTGCCTTTGTACCAATGTTCGTCAACCCGCTGCTGCGCAGGTATCACATCTATATACTCGCCAAGTTCTCCGCTCAACACATTCCAGCCCTTGAAGATATGCCTGGTAAGAGAATAGGATTTATACTGGGTGAGGACATGGACCTTGTGCAATTCAGAATTCAGACAATTGGAAAGCGTAAAATCAATAATCCTGTATATGCCGCCAAAAGGCACTGCTGGCTTAGTCCTGTCTTTTGTCAGAGGAAAAAGCCTTTCTCCTTTGCCACCCGCCATTATAAAAGTAAGTATATTACTCAAAATAACCTCCTGGATAAACGTTTATTATACTCTAATCCCAAAAGAAATGCAAATAGAAGCAATCTTGCATTATTATGCTTCGCTACACTTTTAACTGCCTGTTCTGCCAGGACAAACTACCAACATATTATAGCGCCGAATTTACCAATCTCTTTGTATATGCATGTCTTGGGTTTTTGAAGATCTCTTCGCACGGACCTTGCTCAACAAATCTCCCTGATTCCATTATTATTACCCTGTCGCAAATCGAGGCTATCACACCCAAGTCATGGCTTATGAATAAATACGTGAGATTTCTTGTTTCCCTGAGCTCCATCAAAAGATTGAGTATCTGCGCCTGCACTGATATATCAAGGCTTGAAACAGGCTCGTCACATACTATAAATTCAGGCTCGGTGGCCAATGAGCGCGCAATGCCGACCCGCTGCCTTTCTCCGCCAGAAAGCTCAGAAGGAAGCCTCGTTAGATAGTCTTCGCCAAGCCCTACCATTTCCAGGAGCCGCACAACCCTATCTTTCCTTTTTTGCCCTGAAACATTATAGTGAATAATCAAAACCTCTTCGAGCGCACTTCCGATTCTCATCCTGGGGTCTAAAGACACATAAGGGTCCTGAAATATTATCTGTAAATCCTTGCGCATACCTCGCATCTTCCTATAGGAAAGCTTTAACAGGTCCCTGCCCTTATAAAAAACGCTGCCTTCATTGACGGGTGTAAGACGCAGCATTGACCTGGCAAGCGTACTCTTCCCGCATCCAGATTCTCCGACCAATCCCACGACCTCTCCTTTAAAAACAGAAAAATCCACGCCGTCAACCGCAGCGACTTTATTCTTTAAAAAAACTTTTTTAAGGTTACAGATCTTTAATAGCTCCACCTGACACCAGTTCCTTTGCCCTTATGCAACGTGAAGCACGCCCGGCGCAAATTTCTGCCAATCCAGGCTCTTCTTGTATACATTTACCTATTCTAAATCTGCAGCGCGGATGAAACTTGCACCCCTTTGGCAATTCAGAAAATAAAGGTGTCCTGCCTTCAATCGCGTCAAATCTCTTTTTTCTGCGCCCGATAGAAGGTATTGAATCTACCAGACCTATTGTATAAGGATGTGACGGCCTCGAAACTATTCTCTCCTTTGGTCCTTCCTCCACTATCCTACCGGCATACATAACGCTGACTCTATCAGAAAGCCTGAAAATCGTTTTCAAGTCATGCGATATAAATAAAATCGATAGATTCATTTTGTTTTTTAGTTCTATTATAAGATTCAATATCTGCCTCTGGACAGTCATATCAAGCGCTGTTGTGGGTTCATCTAAAATCAATAAATCCGGTCTGGAAACAATGGCCATTGCTATCATAACGCGCTGCTGCATACCTCCGGATAATTCATGCGGATATATCTTCTCTTGACCAACTATCTTCGTCAGGCCAACACTCCTCAAGATCTCAGAGATGACTTCATCCGGTTCAGCCGATTTCTGCAAAGACTCCCTCATCTGCTCATAAATTGTAAAAACAGGATTCAATGAGCTGAACGGCTCCTGAAATACATACGAAACCTTTTTACCTCTCACTTTTCTCAGTTCCTCTGGGTTTAGCTGCAGGACATCTCGTCCTTCCAGCAGGACCTTGCCAGAACCAATAATACCTTTTCGTTCTGGTATAAGGCTTGTTACAGATAAACCTACGCTGGTTTTTCCGCATCCTGATTCACCCACTAAACCCACGCACTCGCCTTTTTTAATCCCTAAATCAAGGCCGCGCACAACCTCTATCGAGCCATTGTCTACCTTATAGCTAATCCTTAAATCTCTTATCTCCAAAAGCACTTGTTGTCTCCTTAGGACTTTAAAAATCTTTCCCTGATACCTTCGCCAAGTAAATTATATCCTAACACTGTTATAAAAATCGCTACTCCCGGGCAGACCACCATCCACCATGCTGCCCCCATTACAGATTTTCCTTCGCTTAAGATATTACCCCAGCTGGGAGTCGGCGGCTGCACGCCTATTCCCAAAAAGCTTAAACTCGACTCCACTAAAATAGCAGCTGCAACGCCCAATGTAATGCTAACCAATACAGGCGCCATTGCATTAGGGATTAGATGTCTCGTAATGATTCGAAAATCCCCCGCGCCTATAGCCCTTTCAGCGTATATAAAATCCCTTTCTTTCAAACTGAGTATCTCTGCCCTGATAAGCCTTGCCACACCCATCCAGCTTGTAACGCCGATTATCACCATAATATTAAATATATTCGGCTCCAATAGCGCGATCACAGCAAGTATTAGAAAAAATGTCGGGAAGCAAAGCATTATATCCACAAATCTCATAATCACAAAATCAGCCCACTTGCCGTAATAACCTGCCAAAGACCCCAGCAATATGCCGATGATACTAGATATTCCCACTGCCACCAATCCAACCAATAAAGATATGCGCGTGCCATAAACCATACGTGTAAATAAATCCCTGCCCAGGCTATCAGTGCCCAAAATATGCTCCTTTGATGGACCCGTAAGAATATTCTCAACATCAATCTGATCAGGTTCATAAAAACGCGCTATGAGTGGCGCAAAGATCGCCAGTATCGCAAAAAAGATCACTATGGCTGCACCAAAAATCATTAACTTATTCATATCTTACCTGTTCAGTTTCGTTATTCCAATTTTATGCGCGGGTCAACTGCCGCATATGAAATATCTGCCAGAAGATTTCCTAAAAGCGTCAGCGTAGCGCCAATAACCAAAACCCCCATTATGACAGGATAATCCCTTGCCATTACTGATTCATAAAAAAGCCTTCCCATGCCAGGAATGCTGAATATAGACTCAAAAATAACACTTCCGCCTATGAGCCCTGGAACAGATAATCCCAGGATAGTGACAACAGGCAACAATGCATTCCTCAAGGCATGCTTATATACAACATCCTTTTCCTTTAAGCCCTTTGCCCTCGCCGTCCGTATATAATCTTGTTTCAAAACATGCACCATATTGCTGCGCATGTAACGCGAAATGCCAGCCAGACCTCCGAATGCCGAGACAAAAACAGGAAGGATCAGATGCCTTGCAATATCAAAGAGCTTTTCAAAAAAACTAAACTTCTCAAACTCAAGAGATTTTATGCCTGATATAGGCAGAATACCCCACCTCACCCCTATAAGATCCATAAGTATCAAGCTCAGCCAAAAAGTAGGTATTGCAAATCCTACAAATACGAACACTGTCATAAATCTATCGTAAAAACTCCCTTCCTTAACAGCTGAGCTCACGCCTATTGGCACGCCTATCAATAATATCAAAACAATGGATGCCAGATTTATAGCGAGCGTGATCGGAATGCGCTCGCCAATCTTTTTTATCACAGGCCTCGAATCCACAAATGAAACTCCAAAATCAAAACGCATAAACCTTTTTAACCAATCGATGTATTGTATGTGAAGGGGCTTGTCCAGGCCGTAAAGATGGGCTATCCTTTGCCGCGCCTCCAAGGAAACCTTTGGATTAAACTGCGCCTCGAGGTCCGTAGGCTTACCTGGGGCAAGATGTATTACTGTAAAGGTAATAATCGTTATGCCTAATAAAAGCGGGACCAATCCTATTAATCTGCGAAAAATATATTTAACCATACGATTTTAAGTTAACGCTTGCTATTTAGCGCGTGTATTTTTGTTCAGACTTTGGGACAGACCACTTTATAAAATTATGGCCTATGCCTGCCGGGCCGACTTCAATGCCCTTAAATCTCTTATGAATGATCGGCAAACTGTCAGGTACGTATAAAAATAAATATGGCTGTTCTTCGTATAAAATTTCATGGAGGCGACGATATATCCTTGCGCGCTCCTGCGGATCAAAAACCCTGCGACCCTCTAAAAGCAAACTATCGACTTCAGCATTTGAATAGCCCACAAAATTGAATTCGCCTTCTCTTGTCTTTGAGGAATGCCATATATCATACATGTCCGGATCCAAGGACAAGCCCCACCCAAGCAACACTGCATCAAATCTTCTTTTGTCTATAAACTCGCTCACAAAAGCGCTCCATTCTATTATCTTTATCTTGACCTCTATCCCAACATCCTTCAATCTCTTTTGTATAATCTCTGCTACCATCCTACGTTGCTCATTACCTTGATTAGTGACAATAGTAAAGGAAAATCTCAAGCCGTTCTTTTCTAAAATACCGTCGCCATCCTGGTCCTGCCATCCGCTCTCTCTTAAAAGCATTCTCGCCTTTTGAGGATCATAGTTTGTCGGCTCAACTTCCTTATTATAAGCCCAGGACTCTGGTATAAAAGGGCCTGTTGCAACCCTTCCAAGACCAAGAAGAACACCGCGAATAATTTCATCTTTATCTACAGCATAGTTTATTGCCTGCCTGACATTTAAATCCTGGAACCTCGTGTCATTTAAATTATAACCCAGATAGGTGTATCCAAAGCTTGGGAAGCGGAACTTTTGAAAATTCTCCCTGAAAAACCTGGTTTCTGTCTGGCGCTGGGCCTGTAGAGGCGTAAGGGAGACATAATCCACACCTTCCACCCTTAGTTCTAGAAACAATGTCGCTTGATCAGGTATAATCCTGTAGATATATCGTTCAATATAAGGCCTGCCTTCAAAATAATCATGATTTGAAATAAGCTCTACTTTTTCTCCTGTCTTCCATAACTTAAACCTATACGGACCTGTGCCGATAGGCTGTCGCGCGAATCCTACATTATTCAAATCCTCTTCTTCTAATAGATGTTTTGGCATAATATTCATACCCCAGCTCGAAAGCCCAGGAGAAAACGGCTCTTTGTACAGGACCCGCACTGTGTAATCATCAATAATCTCAAGCTCTTTAACCATTTTAAAATCCCCGCTGTAAGGCGTCCTCACATCCGGGTCCAACAAACTCCTGTAAGTAAATTCCACGTCAGTTGCTGTAAAAGCCTCGCCATCATGCCACCTGACTCCTCTTCTCAAATAAAACACTATCTCAAGGCCGTCTCCTGAAACCTCCCATCTCTCAGCAAGGTCTCCTGTCAGTTTTAAATCCTTATCGTATTTTACAAGTCCATTAAAAACAAGCCCGCAGATTGTGCCGGACGCGCTATCGGAAGCCAGTATAGGGACAAGTGTCCTTGGCTCACCAATAGACCCAACCACAACCATATCTCCATAATCAGGCCTAAACCCCATCAAGGCCAGGGTTATAAACAAAAAGACCGCCTTTCTAAAGACGGCCTTTATCCCTTCTGCTATTTTCATCTCTTTAATTAAGCTACTCTGTTCCTGTCTCGTTCGCGCCCCCTTGTGCTTCTTCTGGAGCTAGATGTGGCGCTGGCCGTGGGCTTCCTCCATGGACTTTCTCACCCACATTGGCATCGACATCAGACTCTTTTGTCTTTGTCTCTCCATTGCTAGCATCAAAATCTACTACGCTTCGAGCCTCAGGTAATCTTACCTTTTCCACAAGCGACTTGGATCTATGGCTGGAAATTAGCGCAAGCGTAAGACATGTAATTATAAAAAGGATTGCGCATACAGTGGTCATCTTTGTAAGGACATTTGCGCTCTTTGTGCCAAATAAACTCTGCATCTGAGAGCCGCCAAATGAATCTGCCAGTCCTCCGCCTCTGCCTGCCTGAAGCAATATTACCGCTATCAAAAAAATACTAGCTACTATATGTAATACGATCACAAAAGTGTATAGCATACTCTCTCCCTAATTGTTATTCTACTATACTACAGCGTTCTGAACTATTTCTGTAAATGAGTTTACATCAAGGCTTGCGCCGCCAACAAGGGCCCCATCAATATCCTCTTGCACCATTAATTGAGCGATATTGTCAGGTTTTACACTCCCACCATACTGAATCCTGATCTTTAAAGAAACATCCTTGTTGTATGAACGCTCTATGAATTCACGGATAAATCTGTGTGCCTCCTGGGCTTGCTGAGGGCTTGCGGTCCTCCCAGTGCCTATTGCCCAAACCGGCTCATATGCAATGACAATTCGCGCAACATCTTCCTTGCTTAAATCCTTCAGCCCCCTTGTAAGCTGCTTTTCTAATACCTCGAACGTCATGCCGTTATCCCGCTCTTCGATCTTCTCACCAACACACATTATAGGAACCATGCCATGCTTTAAAACAACCAAAAGTTTTCTATTCACATCCTCGTCTGTCTCCCCAAATATATGCCTTCTCTCAGAATGGCCTACAATTATATATCTGCAGCCTACATCCTTTAACATGTTCGGCGAAATCTCTCCTGTAAAAGCGCCTTTTCCCTCCCAATACATATCCTGGGCCCCCAGCATAATGCTCGAATCTATGATCTCATCACTTACCTTGCTCAATGCCGTAAAAGGAGGGCATATCACAATATCTGCTTCTGCAAATGTATAAAACTTTCTCTTTAATCCCACGGCCACATCAACAGACTCCTCGACCGTCTTATTCATCTTCCAATTTCCAGCAATTATTGATCTCCGCATATCTATCTCCTCAAATGAGTCCTTTTCTGTCTTACTTCCCTGAAGGAGCGAATTTGACCCTTGACATTTTTTGTTATTATAAAACTAACTATCGCCCGTTACTTTCCTAATAACTCCAAAAAATGTCAATGATAAGTTCGTCCGCCTAGGCGGACTCACTTATCATTCAACGCAGCGATGCCTGGCAAGACCTTGCCCTCCATGTATTCCAATGACGCCCCGCCCCCTGTGGAAATATGACTCATTGCTGCTTCCAAGCCAAATTTAGAAACCGCGCTTGCTGTATCGCCTCCGCCTATAATCGTAGTTGCCTTGTCAAGCCCTGCGATAAATCTAGCCACATCCTCTGTGCCTCTTGAAAATTTAGATATCTCAAAAATCCCAAGAGGGCCGTTCCATACAACCATCTTCGCGTTTCTCAATTCCTTCTTAAACTCATCCACGCTCTTAGGCCCTATATCAACTCCCATCCAGTCCTCTGGTATTGCATTGTCAATGACCCTTGTATTGCTTGATGCATCTATCTTATCCGCGATCAGATGATCTACAGGCAGCAGTATCTTTACGCCTTTCTCTCTTGCCTTTACCATCAATGACTTTGCAATATCTAACTTATCTGCCTCCAACTTGGAAGCGCCTATCGCCTTGCCCTCTGCCTTTATAAACGTATACGCCATGCCTCCGCCTATAAGCAGCACATTGACCTTTTCTAAAAGATTCTCTATTACCATGATCTTATCCGACACCTTTGCCCCACCCAATATGGCAACAAATGGCTTTGGCGGATCAGAAAGCACCTTTTCAAAATACTCGATTTCCTTGGCCAGCAAAAATCCTGCAACAGATATATTTAAAAATCTTGTAACGCCTTCCGTGGAGGCGTGGGCGCGATGCGCAGTGCCAAAGGCATCATTTACATAAATTTCGCCCAATGAAGCAAGCTTCTTCGCAAACCCAGAATCATTCTTCTCCTCTTCTTCGTAAAACCTCAGGTTTTCAAGGAGTATTACATCGCCGTCTTTCATCCTGGAAACAGCGCTTTTTACTTCATCTCCAATGCAATCATCTAACTTTATAACCTTTTTTTTCAAGAGCCTTGAAAGCCTTTCAGCAACAGGCGTAAGTCTCATGTCTTCCTGCACCTTGCCTTTGGGCCTACCGAGATGGCTCATAAGGACAAGTTTTGCCCCTTGCTCAAGCATATACTTTATTGTAGGGAGCGCTGCCTTTATCCTTGTATCATCGTCTATCTTTAACTCTTTATCGAGCGGGACATTAAAATCCACCCTTGTCAGGACCCGCTTGCCTTTGATATCAATGTCCTTTATTGTCTTTTTATTCATCGGCCATCCCTCTAATATCTACCATATGGGTATTATTATATAACATAAATCCCCTTTAAATGCAACTGAAAAATTTCCAGGCACATACCTGCCTCCAACTTGACACTTTTGTCATTGACTGATTTATCAAGTTAGGGCTATTTCATGCCCCATTTTATATCCAGCCTGAGCTCTCCTCCGCTAGAGAGACTAACATTCCATATTGGGAATATGCAGGATGACTGATAATTAAGGTCGTATGCGCTCTCTGATTGGGACACGGTTCTTACAGGAAAATACCATACACTCTTCGGGCGATCGTTAAACATAAACTCTATACCGAGCTCATCGCAAGAATCCTTTATCAGAAAAGAATCGCTTTCTGATGCTGAACCTGCCTTATCCAAGGCGCCCAAATTAATTCCATTGGCCTCGTAGTTGTACATGTCTGAATCAGCATAAGGCATGGTTACATTAAATTCCATACCAAATAACGTGTTTAAGGTAGAATCACTTTTATTCTTCAGCAGGTATGATATTATTATTTCAGTATCTGAGGAAATGCCTATCTCCTTTGTGAGCAACAAAGCCTTGCCTTTAACCATGCCATCGCGCGACAGGATTATCCTCTCCTTGTCTGTTCTTGCGATATAAGAGCTGCCTGCAAAATCCCCTTTATCAGTATAATTACACCTCATAAAATCGTCTCTTGTCAAATCCTTACTTATAAAATGGTCTACCAGGCAGGCCCTCGCATGCTTATCGTAAAAAATACCATCTTTGATCCTTGTGTCCATAGTCTTGATAGCCTCATGAATCGCGACCGGCTTTCTTATTTCATTATTAATCCTTTCCAATATCTTTTTGTGGTAAAGCTCCTTGCGCCTTGTAAGGGTATTTATTAAATTAGTAGCCTTTGGTTTATAATCCAGTTCCTTTATGCTGCCTGAGTTTGCAGGATCCGCGCAGATAAAAAAACTTCCACTCTCCATGATCATTGCCTTTGCGCCCTCGCCTTCATCATCACCATTCTTATAAAAGTCGAGTTCCCTGACTTTTATCCAGCTGTCCTGAGCGCTATGCTCAATACCATCAATAGCTCTATCAGCATTTATAAGATGCTCGTACACGGCGCTTCTTAGATGATAAAGATAAATGCCTCCGAATACACCGTGCCAGTAAGGACAATTGGTCTGGCCTTTATATAGTTCTTTTTTTGCCTTTTCTATAGATTTTCGGATTTCGGATTTCGGATTTCGGATTTCTGCTTCAGAAATCCTCTCGCTCACATACCTCATCCTCTTATGCATCTGGTCTGACTCAGGGTATCTTGACAAAAAATTCATCCATGAGCCCTCGGACCATTCCAGCATTTCCTCATAAGAGGCCTCTGGGATAGCAATCTCCTTCAAGGGCTGATGTGAATCAAGGTATTCAGAAAATGTAACGGTCTTTATCCAATCCCCCGCTTTCATCAATTCCTTAAAAAAATTATTCAGCCAATCCTTCTTATAAACCCAATCATACGTCCACGGCCACTCGCCAAATTTCTCGCCATCGTCCCCATAGACAAAGAGCGGCTCTATAGTTTTTCTTGCGACCCTTTTAAAATAATCTATTGTGTCGCAGGGCAACCTAAACGGTATCAGGTAGCGCAGGGCCTTATCCGATGGGAATATCGCCATCTTGTTATCCCCGGAGCCTGTCATAAAATACCCGTATAGATTATCCTTGTTGACGCCGGCCTTTATAAGATGCGCGTCGTCTAAAATAGAATATTTTATGCCGCAAGCGCAAAAATCCTGTATAAAATCTGGGGACCAGACGCGTTCCGGAGTCCACATGCCGCTAGGCCTTATATTAAAGCGCCTCTCGACATAATCAGACAGCATCTTTATCTGGCCAATCCTGTCCTGCTGTGGTATTGCCTGAAAAATAGGCTCATAATACCCTCCGCTCATAATCTCTACCTGGCCGCTAAAGACCAATCCATTGATGCTGTCTAAAAACTCGGGATACCTCTCCTCAAAATAATCCAAGAGATTCCCTGAAATATGGAGTGTCATTTTTATATCAGGGTATTTTGTGAAGACTTCCAGAAACGGCTTGTAACAATTTTGATATGCCCGCTCCAGTATCTTCTCAAAATTCCCAACGGGCTGGTGAAAATGTAATCCGATTGCAAAATAAACTCTATTCATACATCCAATCTCCAAACTGAATACTGCCCTAACTTGACACTTTTGTCATTGACTGATCCCTCAAGAGCTTCGTGTAGAGCTTTTCGTATTTTTCTGCTGATGAATCCCATGAATAGTCGCACGAAAGGCCATTGCGAAGAAGTGTATTCCACAGCTCTTTATCCTTAAAAACATCAACGGCATCTTTAATAGCTTTTAAGAGCGCGGCCGAACTGGCGTCTTTAAATTTAAAACCATTGCCCTTTTTCGTAGAGGTGTCAAAATTCTCGACAGTATCGTCTAGGCCTCCGACCGCCCTTACAATCGGGACAGTGGCATATTTCAAGCTGTACAATTGATTTAACCCGCACGGTTCATATCTGGAAGGTATAAGAAACATATCAGACCCTGCTTCTATTTTGTGCGCCAAGACATTGTCAAAATCTACCTTTGTCCCTACATGCGCGCTATACTTTTTAGCAAGGCCTCTGAATATATTGTTATATTTCTCATCCCCGAAGCCAAGAAGCACAAAATCAATCCCCAGCTTAAGTATCTCCTCCATGCCCTCTGCAACTAAGTCTATACCCTTCTGCTCAGCGAGCCTCGTTATCATACCGATGAGCGGCCTTTCTCGATTGTATTCTATGCCAAACCCCCTTAAAAGATCCTTTTTGCAGTCCTTCTTGCCTCTTAAATCCTTTTCATTGTATCTAGCGATTATAAATTTATCTGTTGAAGGATTCCATACAGAATAATCTACGCCGTTTACGATTCCGTAAATATCTTTTTTTCTTGTCCTTAAGAGGCCTTCCATGCCGCAGCCAAACTCTGGGGTTAAGATTTCGCGGCTGTATCCTTCGCTCACAGTGCTGATGGCGTCAGAGTAGATTATTCCCGCCTTCATAAAACTTACCTTGCCGTAGAACTCTATAACCTCAGGAATAAAAAGCTTCTTAGGAATGCCCAAAGCCTGGATGGCGTCTTTTTTAAAAAGACCCTGGTACGCCATATTGTGTATTGTAAAAATGAACTTCGTATTCTTGAACTCGGGATTTTCTTTATGAAAGATCCTGACATAAAGCGGTAGGAGCCCTGTCTGCCAGTCATTTAAGTGCATTACATCAAACTTACCTATGTGAGGGATGGAGGCGATAACAGCCTTTGCAAAAAAACCAAAGCGCGATGCATTGTCCGGATAATCCCCCTGCGGCGTTCCGTAGAGATTCGCCCTGTTGTAGTATTCATCTTTTTCAATGAAATACACGCTTGCACTGCCATGCTTCAATAAATAAAGGCTGAATGTCTCTTTCTTGCGATTTATCTCTAGGGAAATGGCTTCTTTAAATAGCTTGGGCGAAAAACTATTCTCCCTTACGCATTTATACAGCGGAAGTATCACACTGCAATCATGGCCTTTTTTGCTTAATGCTTCAGGAAGCGCGCCCAGGACGTCTGCAAGTCCCCCTGTCTTGGCAAAAGGAAAGACTTCTGAAGAAATGAATAAGATATTCATCAAAGAAAAGTTACCAGCTGGCTACTAAAAATATGTGCTTAGCAGCCAACCAGTAATAATGGTGGCTTAATTTATTAGATGCCTTTATTGGCGATATATTCTATCAAATCTACTACCCTGCAGGAATAGCCCCATTCGTTGTCGTACCAGCTCAAGACCTTAACAAGCCGTTTATCGATCACGGTAGTAAGGTCTGAGTCAACTATGGAAGAATTTGGATTGCCGTTGAAATCCTTTGAAACCAGAGGCTTGTCACAATATTCCAATATCCTTCTGAGTTTGCCTTCTGCTGCAGTCATAAGGGCCCTGTTTACCTCTTCCTTGGAAGTATCCTTTTCCACCTCGCAAACAAGGTCCACAAGAGATACGTTCGGTGTCGGCACCCTTATCGCAAGGCCGTCGAGCTTGCCTTTTAGCTGAGGGAGCACCAGGCTTACTGCCTTTGCCGCTCCGGTAGTAGTCGGTATCATTGAAACTGCCGCAGCCCTTGAGCGTCTCAGGTCCTTATGCACCAGGTCCAACACCTTCTGATCGTTTGTATAAGAGTGTATAGTGGTCATCAAGCCTCTTTTTATTCCAAAATTCTCTATCAAAACCTTTGCTACCGGAGCAAGACAATTCGTTGTGCATAAAGCGTTTGAAATAATATGGTGCTTTGAAGCATTGTACATATTCTCGTTTACGCCAAGGACAATCGTAATATCCTCGTTTTTTGCAGGGGCGGTTATGATCACCTTCTTCGCTCCTGCCTGGATATGCTTCATTGCCTTTTCCTTTTCCCTGAACACTCCTGTGGATTCTACGACCACCTGTACGCCTAAGTCCCTCCACGGTATCTCTGCAGGATCCCTGTAGCTCATCACCTTTACTTCTTTTCCATTTACTACAAGCATGCCTTCTTTTGCCTCTACATTTACCTTGAGCTCTCCTAAGACTGAATCATACTTTAAAAGATGCGCAAGCGAACCTGTTGGCACAGGTAAATCATTTATCGCCACAAAATCAATGTTTCTGTTTTCAGATGCTGCCCTAAAAATATTTCTGCCGATTCTTCCGAATCCATTGATACCGACCTTTACTGTCATTTCAATCCCTCCCTTAAATATTTAGCCGCAAGTTCAGGCGAGGTAGGATTTATATAAAATCCTGATCCCCACTCAAAACCAGCCACATTTGTTAATTTAGGCATTATCTCGAGATGCCAATGAAACTCCTCATTGAGCCCGTTTCTAACCGGAGCAGTGTGTATTATAAAATTATAAGGCGAGTCTTTCAAGCAATTTTTTAATCTCACAAGTACATCTTTCAGGATCGCTGCCATATCTTCAACCCTCTTGTCATCTATCGCATTAAAATTCTGGTTATGCGTCTTTGGTAAGAGCCATGTCTCAAACGCAAAACGCGATACAAAAGGGCAAAACGCGACAAAATGCTCGTTTTCGGATATTACCCTTGCCCCATCCTGAAGCTCCTGCGCTATCATATCGCAAAACACGCATCTTTCCCTGTAGCCAAAATACTTGAATGCGCCTTTTAATTCCTCTTTAACCCTTTTTGGAATAATAGGAAGCGCCACGAGCTGGGTATGAGTATGCTCAAGAGAAGCGCCTGCTTCTTCACCGTGATTTTTAAAAATCAATATATACTTAAACCTATGATCCTTTTCCAAGTTCAGGCTTCTTGAGCGGTATTTAAAAATGACATGTTTTATTTCATTCTCTGTCAAATCAGCAAGGTCCCTGTAGTGGTCAGGGGTTTCTATGATGACCTCATGTGCGCCCACGCCATTCAGCATATCATATACGCCTATGCCGCGACTATCCACCCCTCCGTCAATCTCCAGGGCAGGAAACTTATTAGGGACTATCCTGACTGACCACCCGGATGTATCTGGCTTGGAGCTAGCATCTCTTATAGCCTCGACTTCAGGAGGAGTCATGTTTTCATTGCCAGCACAAAAAGGGCAAACGCCTCCTGCCTTGACCTGCCCGTGCAAAACAAACTCCTGAGGTTTTTTAGGATTGGAAATATTGACTATTATCCATCTTCCGGTTATTGGGTCACGTCTTAGCTGCGACATAAAACGGGCACTTATCTCCTCTCATTCGCTTCCTTGGAAGATGCAAGCCTTGTCCTGAGCAACGTCAAAGGGGCTACCCTGAGCAAGGTCGAAGGGTAGAATTAAACACTTGTTTCCCTCAAGCACTTCGCTGCTTCTTCTGGCGGTGTAGGATTTATATAAAACCCCGACCCCCATTCAAAACCAGCTACGCGCGTTATTCGCGGGGTAACCTCTATATGCCAGTGATAATCTTCTTTTATAGTCTGCCAGTAACCAGGCTTTTGGACATGCCTGAAAGGTGCAGTGTGCAACATATAATTATAGGGCGGATCGTTCAGGGTCTTTGAAAGCTTAGCGAATAGCGTCTTTAATACAACAGCAAGGTCTTTTACCTCATTCTTCTGTATATTTACAAAATCTGAACAGTGCTTTTTCGGCAATATCCATACCTCAAAAGGAAATCTGGATGCATAAGGCGCTATAGCCATTATGTTCTTTGTATCCATAATGACCCTGGCGCCACTATCCAGCTCCTGCCTTATGAGATCACAAAATAGGCATCTTTCCTTAAACTTATAATAAAAACGAGCGCCGCGAAGCTCCTCTTTGACCCTCGTCGGTGTAACAGGCGTGGCTATAATCTGGGAACGCACATGTTTTGTGGCCCTGCTCCCTCCTGCCCTTAAGCCATGATTTTTAAAAAGCAAGCAATATTTAAGCCTTGGGTCCTCTCCGAGCTCTACGATTCGGACAACACTCGTATTTATCACAAGCTCTATCTGGCTCTTGGGTAATTCATGTATATCTGCGAAATGCTTAGGGGACTCCACTATTATCTCGTGGGCGCCTACAGGATTCATTACATCATACATACCCACCCCGCGCCTATCAAGACCCCCTCGTATATTAAATCTCTCAGATATGCTCGGAACGACCCTAACGCTCCAGCCAGACTCATTTTCCTTTGTGTTGGATTTTCTGATTGCAAAGACTTCAGGCAGTGTGTCTTTCTCATGACCCTCGCAAAACGGACACGCATCTTCCCTGTCTTCTTCCAGGTGGCGGACCTTAAAATCCTTAGGCCTTTTTGCCCGCTCAGTAGAAATTATTACCCATCTTCCGATTATAGGATCTTTTCTTAATTCTGGCATATTAAGTTCTAAATTATATCCTAACTTGACACTTTAGTCAACGACTGATTTGTCAAGTTAACGCCGGATTTCATTTCTCTGTGGCCTGCGATAAAGTCCCCTACGTTCATGCGACGTTTACCTTCTACTTGTAGCTCCAGTATCCTGATGGCGCTTTTTCCAGCGCCCACCAATATACTGTCCTTACTGGCCTCTAGCACTGTGCCTGGTTTTACGTCCTTAGTACCGGGGCCGCTATCAGGCATTGCCTTCCATATCTTAAGAATCTTTTTATTCCAATGCGTAAAACATCCAGGCCATGGCACAAACGCTCGGATCCTATTATATATTTCATGCGCCTCCCAGCGCCAATCAATAAGGCCATCCTGCTTCTTAAGCTTTGGCGCATAGCTTGCCCTATTATTGTCCTGGCTCCTAAATCGCGCCTCTTTTCTTTTAATCAAATCTATTGAATTTAATAACAGCTCAGCGCCTTTCTTTGAAAGTCTTTCTGAAAGCATGATAGCGTCTTCATCGCCAGCTATAGAAACAGCGCCCTCTGATACGATGTCACCCTCATCCATCTTCTCATTCATTTTTATAATAGCGACTCCTGTTTCCTTTTCACCATTGGCAATGGCCCAGTTTATAGGGGCAGCGCCTCGATATTTTGGTAAAAGCGACGCGTGGACATTGAGCGGCAAAATCTTTGGGATATCCAAAAGCTCCCCGCACAGTATCTGGCCAAAACTTACAACAACAAAAATATCAGCGTTAAATTTCTTAAGATATTCCATGGAATCCCTGCTATTTACATTCTCTGGATGAAACGTCTTAATGCCAAGCTTTTTAGCCGCTTCTTTTACAGGCGTAGAATGGACCTTGAGAAACCTTCCTTTTTTTCTGTCAGGCTGAGTGACTACAAGAAAGGTTTCTTCCGTATCTTTCACTGCTTCTAAAACAGGCACTGCAAAATCAGAACTTCCAAAAAATATTATCTTCATGTCTCAGCTGTGCTATAATTCCACGCTCTCCTTTGAACAAATATTTTTTATGACATGCTTGCGCTTTAAAAGGGCGATGCGGTCTATAAACAGGATGCCGTCCAGATGGTCTATCTCATGCTGTATGATCCTGGACAAAAGCCCCCTTGTCTCTATCTTCAGTTTTTCTCCATCGAGATTGAGCGCCTCTAGCGCTATAAACTCGGGTCTAGCGATCTCACTGGTCACCTCTGGCACGCTCAGGCATCCCTCACAAAAACGAGACCTGCCTTTCTTCTTTACTATCTTGGGATTTACGAGCACTAAGGCTGAGGCGTGATTTTCAATGTCCTCTATAACTATAATGCGCTTAGTGATGCCTATCTGCGGGGCTGCCAGGCCCACACCCTCAGCATGGCGCATTGTCTCTATCATGTCATAGGCGAGCTTTCGCTCCTCATCGCCTACATTCTTTACCGCGCTTGAGGTTTTTCTTAATATATCTGCCGGATAGGTCTTTATATTTAATATGGGCATATATTATCTCTATTTTGAGTATCTTTTATTTTAACATACGTATTCATTCTTGACAATCATATAACCTTACTGTAAAATTGTGCTATATGACAGGAGAAATAAATCAACAGGACCTAAAAGAATTTTACAATAAAGGTATCCTGGCATTCGAAAAGAAAAATTACGACTACGCCGTAGAAATATTCTCCCAGATATTATCTGCAAAATACGACCACCTAGAGGCGCGTCACTATCTTCATCTTTCATTAAAAAATAAGCTTGATGTAAAACCGTCCTCACCTATCACGAATATCATAAACTCTGTGAATAGGCTCATCGGTACCTTTTCCGCTGAAGCCTCTATGAAAAAAAATAATGTCTCAGGCGCTCTTGAAAGACTAGAAAAGATCGTTGCCACCAACCCTCTTGACACGCAAACATTAAAAAAGATAGCTGAAGCATTTTATCAGAAGAACCTCTTTTCTCATGCGATACAAAATCTCGAAGAGGCAAAATCCATAAATACAAAAGACATAACTACCTTGAAAAAGCTAGGTGAGATATATATGAGAAAAGAGGACTACAAGAACGCAAAATCCAATTACGAAGATGCCCTTAAGATAAACAAGAACGATCCAGAAGTTCTGAAATCCCTAAAAAATCTGGATGCCCTCGGAACAATCCAGCGGGAATTCAATCAATAAGGCTCCACATCAACCGTTATTATAACCCCGCCTTCTCTCCTGCGGCCCTTCAAGACCTTTTTCAATAAAGATATAATATTCTCTATATTATCTGATTTCAAGAACAGGTTCCAGCGATACATGCCCTTCAGACGGGAGACAGCTGAAGGCGCAGGCCCTAAGATCTCCACCTTTTTTGATTTATCTTTTTTTATAAGCTTTTCTCTCAAGGATTCGCTAACAGCCAAGACCTTTTCCTCATTGCGGCCCCTGAGCATCACGCTCACCATGCGAGAAAACGGAGGAAGGTTCAAATCCTTGCGGAATGATATTTCCTTGCCGTAAAACGTATTGTAATCATGGTGCTTGGCAGCCTGGATCGAGTAATGTGCAGGAGTATATGTCTGGATAATGACCCTGCCGCCAAGATCCCCTCTTCCTGCGCGGCCCGCAACCTGCGTCAATAAATTAAACGTGCGCTCGCCTGACCTGAAGTCAGGCAGGTTCAAGGCAGTGTCAGCGGATATCACGCCCACCAATGTCACTTTTGGAAAATCCAAACCCTTTGCTATCATCTGGGTCCCTACCAGAATATCTAGCTTGCCTTCCTTAAATTTAGACAAGACCCTCTCGTGCGTGCCGCGCTTACGCGTGGCATCAGTATCCATGCGCGATATCCTGGCTCTGGGGAAAAGTCTGTGCACTTCACTTTCAACCTTTTCCGTGCCAATCCCCCAGTATCTTACATAGGAAGAGTTGCATTTAGGGCACACGTCAGGCGGGTCCATTTTGTAATTACAATGGTGACAGCTAAGCTTTTTTGTGTGGAAATGATATGTAAGGCTCACGCTGCACCTTTTGCACGTAAGCACATATCCGCATTTGCGACAGCTTATAAACGTGGAAAAACCGCGCCTGTTTAAGAAAAGTATTACCTGCTTTCCTTCGGCAATATCCTTTTCTATCCAGATCTTCAGGGGTTGGGAAAAAATAGGAAATTTTTTTGTCTTTGTCAATTCCTCCCTCATATCCACGATCTGAACCTCGGGCAAAAGCCTGGAATCTATTCTTTCGGATAATTCAATAAGGCTATAATCGCCTTTTCTTGCCGCGTAAAAAGATTCCAAAGATGGCGTAGCGCTCCCCAATATGACAATGGCACTTGAGAGGCTTGCTCTTTTTATCGCAACGTCTCTCGCGTTGTATCTGGGGACATCCGCCTGCTTGTAAGAAGTCTCGTGTTCCTCGTCCACAACCACAAGGCCCAAATCCTTTAAAGGAGCGAAGATCGCTGAACGAGCGCCTACCACTATCTGGACATCGCCTGAGGTAATCCTCTCCCACTCAGAGGCGCGCTTTGAACCTAAAAGCCTTGAATGAAGCACTGCTATTTTCCCTCCGAATCTGGCCTTAAAACGCGCAACGGTCTGCGGCGTAAGCGAGATCTCAGGGACAAGTATTATGCTTGAGCGACCTGACGCCAATGCATGAGCGATAGACTGCAAATACACCTCTGTTTTTCCGCTACCTGTTACGCCGTGCAGCAAAAAGACCTTGTGGACCTTATTATCTATGCACTTTTTTATTGAATTCCCGCTGGATTGTTCCGAGGGCATCCAGATTTTTTAG
>JBHPFI010000023.1:0-27583 GCA_042572045.1 Candidatus Omnitrophota bacterium | reverse complement strand
CTTCCTTTTTGGGCTGAACTACCTCAACAGCCTCTTTTTTCTCTACTTCTTCATTAACAACAGGGGCGATTTCTTCCGGCTCTTTTATCTCCTGCGTAGGTTGAGGTGATATTTCCTCTGTAGCTGCTGCTTCTTCTTGAGCCATTTCAGGCGCTACTTCTTCTTCGATCACCTCTGGCAACGCCTCACTTTTCTTACTTATAAATGAATAATCCGTTACCTTCTTTTTATTTATATGCCAGCTTAAAACGCCTCGCATCACGTCTTCTGTCTCTCTTGATTCTCCTCTCCAAAATGCAACTCCTTCTTTCTCGTTTCGCTGCATAGTTTCCCAAATAATAAGATCCTTTTTTAGTCTCACTGTAAAATTGCTAGGCGGAAAACCTTCGGAAACCAATCTATCAGATTCAATTTTCCCATCTTTAAAACGTAATGTATCGGTAATGGCCTTTTTATTGTCTTTATTGCCAGCTGCCATTTGACGAAGTTCGATCTCCCACACTGTATTGTTAAGCCCTTGTTTCGCGGCATTTATCATCGCTCTTTTCTTTTCCATCTCTTTAACTTTATCGTCACTATCTTCTGCGCCGACAAAGTTAAGCGAACACAGAACTAAAACCGCAGCTCCTAAAAATATATGGGTGATCTTTCTCATTTTTCGTCCTCCTGCGTAAGACTTTTAATATAAGCTTTCGTTATATTCTGCGTCTCTTTGGGCTTACTTGAATCGTCAGTTGGTGTATTCCCTATTTTTTCAACCACATCATATCCAGAAACAACTTCACCGAATATTGTATGCTTCTTATTTAACCAGGGTGTTGGTTTCGTAGTTATAAAAAACTGGCTTCCGTTAGTATTTACCCCGGAATTTGCCATAGCCAAAATGCCTGGCTTATCAAAAAGAACTTTGTCGCTTACTTCATCTTCAAAGGGCTCTCCCCAGACAGATTCCCCGCCTCTTCCTGTGCCTGTGGGGTCTCCGCCCTGGATCATAAAGTCCTTTATGACCCTGTGGAATATTATACCATCATAATATCCTTTTTCAACTAATCCAATAAAATTCTCACAAGCCTTTGGGGCTACATCAAGGAATAGCTTCAGCTCTATATTACCTCTATTGGTCTCTAATATTATCATAGATTTCTCCTTAAGTTGCTCTATCTTTTTGGCATGCTTTTCTTCTTGTATATAATCTCTATAATTAGCCCTCTTAAGCAGGTCTTCAAAATATTCTTTTATTATCTTACGTTTTTTACCTTGTGTGAGCATATCCCTGTAATATTTCTGTTTCTTGTCATCATACTTTTCCATGCCTGCCCTTCTTTTATTAAGCAAACGGAAAACCGCATCCCCATAGTAAAATCTGGATACTATAAAGTCGCCTTTTTCATGGCTGAGGATACGATAGGCATCATCCTTTGGTATCTTCCAAAGATCTATCAATGCCTCCATTGACATTATATTTATCCAGGATGATCCTTTCTGTCCGTCAGGTTTCTTTATATCGTATGTATCCTTCCAAAGCCTTGGGTTTTTCTTGACCTTCTCAAGAAACTCATTGGCCTCTTTTTCATTATCAAATTTTATATATTCACTTTCAAAGGAATTATACTGGTTAAGAAATTTCTGTTTCATTTCCTCTTCTGTTACAGTCACTTCTGGATTCATCTTGACCTCCATAAATTTATTGATTATTAAGAGGTCTTTTATGCGCCTTTCAAAAACATCAGGCTCTTCTTTAAACTGGGCCATTACCCAAATGTAGTAATCATCGCTTCCGTATTCTACGTTCTTTTCTGATAATAAGCGGTTTAATTCAGCCCTAAGCTCCTCCTGAGTGACCGTGATATTAGATTCTGCGGCTCCGCGTCTAAATATCAAATTCTGCCACGCCTCATGCCTAACCTCTTCTTCCTCGCGAGATTCTCTTCCTGTACGCGTAAACATGGCTGCTGTTTTATGATAATAATAAAACTCCTCTTCAGTGACAGGTTTTCCAAATGCCTCGCCAATAATCTTGGGCTCAGAACGGTCCTTTTGGGCAATGGCTTTTTTGCCAACAAGTCCTACTAAAACTAAAAAACACGATAAATATACTAGTAATCTTTTTCTGCTCATCCCTTAGACCGTTTTTGCTCCCATCTTGAGCTGTAACTGTAGGCCAGGTTTAAACCTGGCCTACAGTTACTCGAAGAATAAACATTACTCTTCAACTATTTTTATTGTGACAGATTTAGATACAAGCCTGGCTTTAAAGGTATCCAGTCCGATTTCCTTGCCATATACGTTTTGATAGGTTGCTATAATCTTATATGCGCCAGGCGTTTTAAAATCAAAGCGATGTTTTATAGCCTGTTTCCTTTCAGAACCCACCTCTTGGCCTGATTCCAATAATACAAAATAATCTGTTTTTGGAAAGCCAGTTTCAGCGGGAGAAGTCGTATCAAAGGACAATTTTTCGTTTGAAGGCGATATTACGGAAAGGTAGACCTCTCTATCCTCTTTGGCAGAGCGTTCTGAATTTAAATGAAATCTTTTATTAATATATACCGGCTTTTTGCTCTTATTTTTTAATTTAAACTCTATATATATAGGGTCGGTCTTTTTGTATTCCTCTTTATCAAAAGATATGGTCAATTCTAAACCTTTGCCTGACGCAGCAGAGCTATTATGCGCATATAAAAACAATACAAACAAAATCAAAATACTACTGTAAAAAAATCTCGATCTTAATACCTTGATTTTATTGCTATTTGCCTTCAAATGCCCCCCACATAACCATGTACTCGCGTACCCATTTCACATCCTTATCCTCGCCTTCTACCTGTCTTAAAAAATGCCTGAAATGCTTCATTGCCTTCTTGCGATTTTCTAAATGCTCTGCGTAGATATAGCCTAGGTTAAAATGCGCGTGAGCATTATCAGGATTTATCTCCAATGCCTTTTCGAATTCCATGATCGCTCTATTAGGCTCTTGATTTTTAGTATAAAACACGCCCAAATTATAATGCATCTGGGCAGTCTCTCCCATAAGCATTTCGTTTTGACGAGCAATCTCAGAAAACTTCTTAGGTAGCTTTTTTAACTTCCTGCCTAATTCCTTGTTCTCCTTTACTGCTTCAGTGTAATCTTTCTTATAGTCTGACAATTCTTTAGCCAAGCGCTCCAATTCTGTATCCGATTTAGTATTTTTTTTCTGCATTCCCTCCATCTTCTTTTCGTAATCATTTTTCTTTTTTTTCAAACTAGCTATTTCTTTATTTAACTCTTTTATTATGGTGCCTGATGTCGCCTTCTCATAGGCCTCTTTAAAATGATCCCTTTCCCGCATTGTATCTATATACGCCTCTTGAACTTTTCTAAACTCGTCTGTCAGGGTATTGCTTATCTGTGATTGTGTATCTCGAAGCACCTTGATCTCATCCTTTAACTTAAGGTTTTTTTCCGTTTCTTCCTCTTTTTCTTTTTTCAAGTTAACGAGTTTGTTATCTAATTTGGCCTGCTCAGCTTTTAATAAAAACAACTGTGCGTTAAGCTTATATTCGACTTTAGACTTTTCATCTTTCAGGTTTGCTATCTCCTGGTTCACCTTGTTCTCTATATCTTTTCTGGTCTTGGTAATAGAACTAAGCTTGGATTGATTATCCTGCAGTTCGGAATTAATGTATCCCTTTTCTTGCTCAAGATATACTATGCGATCTTTTAGCTTGCTTCTTTCATCCTTTAATGAAGCGATTTCAGCATTGAGCTGTGATCCTATCTTTGATTTTTGGTCATTTAATATAGCGACTTCCTCATTCAATTTGGCTAGGGCAGGTGTTTGATTATTAAGTTGAAATTCCAGTTGAGATCTTTTCTTTTTTATATCATCCAACTCTTGCGTCAGATTAGCTTCTAAATCTTTTTTGGATGTTCTTAAGGTGCTTACTTGGAGTTGCAATTTGATCTGTTCAGTTTTCAATAAAGAGATTTCGTCATTGAGGCTGGATTCGATATTGGACTTTTCGCTTATAAGCTCACTCTCCAGTTGAGATTGTTCCTTTTTTGCTGTTGTCAATCCCTCGCTTAGCCTGGCTTCAGCATTCTTTTTGGACTCCTCTAAGGTAGCTATCTTCTCTTTTAGTTTTGCCTCGGTTTCTTCTTTCTGTTCTCTTAACTCAACAAGTTCGGCTAATAAATCTGCATTTGCTTGTCGCAAAGAGTTTACCTTATCCTTAAGGTATAATTCTTCTATATAGTCTCCTTGCGCTTGCGCTGTTGAGCCATACTGGGACAAAATGACTGCACAGGCTATTATAAACATGCCAATAACCTTAGATACCCAAACTATCTTTTTTATCAATGCCATTAACACGGGCATCCTTTTCTTTTTAAGGAGAAGGTAATATCTCCATTTTCTTTAGACTATATGTTTCCCAAGTAAGTATATACTTTCTAACCCAATCCGCATCCTTGTCTCCCCTTTTAGCCCGTCTCAAGAAATGCCTAAAATACTCTACTGCCTTTTCGCGATCCACTAGATGCTCGGCATATATATAACCTAAATTAAAATGCGCATAAATATTCTCTGGGTCTATTTCCAGGGTTTTTGCAAATTCAGAAATCGCCCTTTCATATTTCTTCTCCTTGGTATAAAAAACCCCTAAATTGTAATGCATCTCGGCTGTCTCTTTTACAAGCTGCCTATTCTGCCTGGCAATCTCAGAAAATTTCCTAGGGATATTTTTTGTCTCACGTTCTAATATCTTATTTTTCCTTTGAGCATCTCTATAGTTTTTCCTAAATGCTTCTAGACCTTCGCGTAAGTCCATAACGTCTTTCTCCAGCGAGTGGTTACTAGACTTAAGTTTAGCAAGCTGCTTTTCTGCTAATTGAAGTTTTTTATTTAATGTACTGCGTTCCTCTTTTAACGTATAAAGCATGTCTTTGTTTTCTCTTTGTAATAGAGAAACCTTGTTCTCTAATTCCCTTATCGCTGTGCCTTTTTTTACCTTTTCATAATCCTCTTTAAGCTGATCTCTTTCTCGCCTTATCTCCTTCTGCGACTTTTCTATCTCGGCCTGCCTATTTTTGAGACCTTCGATTTCTTTCTTTAATCCCTTGCTTTGTTCCAGAATCTCTTTCCTTTCTAACTTAAACAGCTCTGTTTCCGCCTCTGATTCTCCCAAGGAAACCTCTAGCTCTTCAGATCTCTTTTTTTCTTCAACAAAACGCTTTGCCTGAGCCAGTACATTATCACGATCCTTTTCTATCCCCTCAACTTTATTAAGTAGTTCGGTATATTTTTTGCTAAGGGCCTGTTTTTCTCGGCTAAGCTTTCTATATACCGGCTCTCTATACTCTGCAGCCTTGGATAGTTCCTGAGATTTGTAAGCGAAATAGGCAATGCCCGCGCCCTCGGCAATAAGCAGAATAAATACTAATATAAGTAACATCTTAAACTTATTCATTTTTATCTCTCTTCTCAAAAATTCTATATTCCTTATAAGGTTTTATTCTTAGCTCCGGCGCTTCCACGGCAGGCGTAAAATCTGAGTCCTCAGTAAAGCCAGGATATTCCTTGTATTGTTTACCTTCTGGTTTATATCCAAATTCTATCTCATCCCCTGTAACTAAGGTATCTCCGCTCACTATATGCGGAGTGATCATGATCAATAACTCTGTTTTAACAGTCGTCTTTGTGCCTGAGCGAAACAGTAAGCCAACTAGCGGCACCTTACCTAAAATAGGGACCTGCTCTCTGTTATCAGTCTCCTCTTCCCTGCGTAATCCCCCCATGACAATCGTTGTGCCATCCTTAACTAAAACCGTGGTCTCTGCTGTTGAAGTATCTATTATAGGAATACTGTTACCTGAGGGAGTAATAAGGTTTGAGGTTACGCTGGAAATCTCTGGCTTTATCTTCATCGTAATATATCCATCGTCATTTATGGTTGGGGTTACAGATAATTGTATTCCTACGTCCACAAAGGTAACTTCTTCGGAAACAGTGGTAGTAGTCTGACCTGTAGTGGTGGTACTGGTGACATACGCCTGGCGTTCACCTACATGTATCCTTGCCTCCTGGTTATTTATCACAGCCAGTTTGGGATTGGAAAGGATCTTTGTCTCGCCTAGGGTCTGCAGATATTTAAAAAGTACGTCAAGGTCTCTTTTGCTATCTATCATACCTAAATGCAGTTGTGTACCAGGGACGTTCTTAGTGCTTGATGAATAGTTGCTAGAAGTGCCACTAAAAGGGTATGACCCTATATTGCCATTGGGTAGCCCCGCTATAGCACCTTTAGTAACCGATTCTCTTGAGAGCCAGGCATCAGTAGTGGCCTGTATTGCGCTAAACGGGGTAGTTCCAAGGTAAGTCATGCCGAACTTCTTACCTATATCATGCAAGCCCTCCCATTTAACTCCGGAATCCAATTGGTCAGTTAGCTTGACTTTGACGATCTTGGCCTCTATCAAGACCTCTTTTGTTTTTGTGTCCAAGGCCTTTATCAATCGCTCTATCTCCCGCATCCTTTCTGGCAATGCTTGAACAATAACCAGATTCGCCCGTTCATCAGATTTAATTGACCCAACCTTTTTGGCGTCCAGGCGCAGTTTAAGCTGCTCTTCCAGATCCTTGGCCCTGGCATATTGTAGATTAAATATCTTTACCATGTTCTTTTCATCCATTACTGCTAGGGCCTCTTCGATCTCTTTAATCTTACTAGGCGTATCCATGATTAAAACTGTCCCCGAGTCAGGCTCTACTAATATCCTTCCGATATCGCTCTTTAAGGTATCCAGTAACGTAAATGCCTGATCAGGTATAGCATATTTAAGCTTGAAGGTCTTGATCTCGCGCTCATCAGAGAATTTTTCTCCAAAAAGCAGCCTATATTCTTCCCCTGACATTATATTATAAATATCGCCCTCTTTCGTATAAGCAAGCTCATTTGAACGCAGCATTATATCGAATATATCCTTGATCGGCACATTCTCTACCATTAGGGTAACCCTGCCGGTAACGTTCTTTGTAGTAACAAGGTTCCATCCGGCCTTTGTCGCTAAAAACTTAAGGGCCTCTATCACATCTATATTGCGCAGGTCTAAAGAAATCTTTCCTTCCATATCGCTATATATAGGTGCAGGGACAACCATAGCTCCCGCTACAGGAGCGCCATCTTCTATAACTACCTGCGCCAATTGAGTAGTATTTTCCTCGGAAAGCACAGACGAGTGGTTTACGAGTAAAGCGGTAAAGGCAGTCATTAAAAATATTTTTTTAATTTTATTCTTAGTCATTTTAGCTCTATCTCTTCCCCATCATAGCTTAAAACAATCTTATCCTTAAAAATAGCTTGGACCTTTGCTTCGCCAATCATCTCTCCTCTTTTTACAAAAAAAGTCCTTGATGCATTTGTGTCTTCGATCATAGCGTCAGGATCACTAGACCACGAGATACCTGCTAATCTTAAATGCTGCACCGCCTCAATTATTGTCGCGGAAGGGGGCTTTGACTTAGCGAGTCCTGGTTCGCTGATATCCGTCCTTGCTACCCTTCGCGCGCCTATCACAAATATATTCCTCTGCCTTACTTTCTCCAGATAATAAGACACTGCGTTCTTTAATCTAGAGACCTCCGGGAGGCTTGGCGCCTTTAGGTCCTGCTGAATTTTAACCTTTAAATCTGGCGAGACCTTTAAATTAATCATAGAAATATAAATATTATGCCCAAAATATACCATTAATAAAAAACTACAAAGACCTAACGCCTTATTTATTACCTTAATATCTGACGAGCGAAGCCCCCCACCTTTAAACCATCCTTTAAAATTTTCCTTTACAAAAGAAACTCTGCCCTTCCACCCCGCAAGAGAAAAAAAACTCAATCCCTGATGTTTAAACGTATAAGCCCGCGTCTTTGCATTTTTTGCCTTCGGATCTTCAATTAACTTCAGCAACTGCTTTTCTGGAGTAACATCTCTCTTTTGTGCCATCCTGTTTTTATCTCTTCCTCGATTATTTGCCGGATAAGCGCCGCGTCTACCACAAATTTATTCTTTAACACCAAGCTCTTTAAGGCCTTGTGGCAAAGCATGGTTACCTGTCTAGGGTAACCCCGGCTGTATTGATAGATCTCCCTTATCGCGCCGTCTAAAAATAACTTTATATTGGTTTTATAGCCTGCTTGATGTAAGCGAAACTCTATCATCTCCTTGGTTTCATCAAAACCCAATGGATTCAAGGTATATTTAAAACTTATGCGGTCAAAGAAATTCGGAATATTCATTATCTTGAAATGAAGCTCCAACTGTCCAAGGAGAACCACTTGCAAAAGCTTAAATTCGTTCGTTTCATAATTCAAAAACACGCGTAAAATCTCTAAAGAGCTTTCGCTTAATTTCTGTGCTTCGTCAATAATAAGGGTGACTGTCTTATTCTCAGTTACTCCTTTTTGAAAAAGAAACCTTTCTAAGGATTCTCTTATGTCCAGGAGTGAGGAAATGCCGTTATTACCTATATTACTGATCTCAAAGTTCCTCGCTAGAGAGGTCAGTAACGCTCCTTCGTTCTCGAAGGAAGGGTCTAAGATTATATGCAGGACAAAATCGTCTCTTTCTTTTAACTCCTGGATCAGCTTCCTGGAAAGCGAGGTTTTGCCTGTTCCCACATCTCCCAAGATAACTGATAGCCCTCTTTTAAGCCTGAGCTCTATTAGAGTATTTGTCAAAGCCGCTTCGTGTTCTTTTGATAAATAAAAGAACTCCGGATCAGGGCTTGTGGAAAACGGCTCTTTTTCAAAGGCCAAAACCTTAAAATAGCTCATTTCTACCTCTGAATTATGCGCTGGCCAATTTTTTGTGAATCAATCGCAGGGAATACCCTTCCCCCATCAATTGCCTTGTCTTTCTTATACGCTCTTCGACCATGCGCCTATCATAAAATCGCACATTTCCCTTCTTTACCGAGACTGGCAGTATGCCAAAGTCGGTATAGTGATTTATAGTCTGGTAAGAAAGGCTGTACTTCTTCATAATATCTTTCGCAGACAACATCTTATCTTCTCCAATACTCTTTTTATTCCTTAACATCTCTCATTCTCTCTCTTTCTAAAAATTACTAGAAAAAACCAGAGTTATGGTAAGTGGTAGTATATCATACGTTATTGATTCTGTCAATGGTAGGGGGTATTACAGACTACAACAGTAGGAATTTACTTCTCTTATAAAGGAAGGGGTTACTCTTTTTTAAGCTTCTTATGCCTTCTCAATGCTGTTTCAAGTAAAGTTAGCGCGTCTTCAAAATTTTCACCTTTATAAAAAACACCGGAGACCCCGTAAGACATGACCTCTCCTGCCCTGGGATCGCCTACATACGCACTAATAACTATTACGGGAATATCCTTATTGAATTCCCTGATATTCTTAAGCGTTTCAACTCCGTCCATGACCGGCATGCGTAGGTCCAGGAAAAGAATATCCGGCGCCTCATCCTTTACCAGCTGGATTGCTTTTTTGCCATTGCCTGCATCTATTACCGAGTAACCCTTTGACTTAAGCCAGAATCTCATAAGCTGTCTAAAATCATCCTGATCGTCAACTAAAAGAATCTTGATCCCTTTTTCTTCAACCATAACATACCCCCTTTTTACCAGATAAATTCATGACCAAGAGAAATAAGACGCGCTCTCCTATATGCCGCATTTAATTTACACATTGTCTGTATTTATCGGCAGTGTAAATATAAACTTTGCGCCGTATTCTTTCTTACTCTCTGCCCATATCCTTCCGCCATATAATTCTACAATTTCCTTTGCAAGCGACAGCCCCACTCCTGTTCCAGTGACATTAGTCGGAATCCTCTCCGATGCCTGATAAAATCTCTGAAAGACCTTCTCAATGTCTTCCTTTGGTATCCCCACGCCGCTATCCGTCACACTGACTTGGATCTCATTTGAATCTCTTTTCAATAATGCCTCAACTCTGATTTCACCTTTATCAGGAGTAAACTTAACAGCATTGCCCATCAGATTATTCAAAACCTGTCCTATTCTTTTAGGGTCCACACTAATCTTCGGTATATCCTCCTGGATTCTTTTTTCAAGCTTAATAGATTTTGTCCTTGCCCACGCCTCTAAGCCCGCAACGGTCTCGTTAATGATATCCCCTATAAAAATATCCTCAGACTTGAATTCCATTTTGCCTGCCTCAAGTTTAGAAAGGTCCAGCAAATCATTGATTAGCGTGCCTAATTTTTTCAAGTTGCGCTCGGCTAGGGTAAGGAACTCCTGCTGGGTCTCAGATATCTCGCCTGTTGTTTTGCCGAGAAGCAAAGATATGGACTTTTGAGTGGCTATTAGAGGAGTGCGTAATTCGTGGGTTACGTTGGCTACGAATTTTGACTTCATCCGGTCCAACTCTTTCTGTTTGGTAATATCGCTCAAGACAGAAACCATACCGACTGTCTTTCCGTCCTTATCTTCTATAACAGCGGTACTTGAGCGGAGTATCTTTTTGGTCTCATCCTCCTCTGTAACAAGCTCTATCTCCTTGCCCTTCCCGTCAGGGGACTCTTTGGTCAAAGAAACCAATTGTTCCTTTTTAAGATTCTCCAAAATAGGCCTGCCGACTTTATCTTTTTTTGAAACGCCCAGAAGCCCTTCGGCAGCAGGATTCATCATAAGCACCTTACCTTCAGGATCCACCACGACCAGGCCTTCGGCAATGCTGTGTATAACCGCCTCTGTTTCTTTCTTGTCGCTTAGCACTTTTTTGTATTTCTTCCAGGCAATTTCCTGGTTCTGGTTTTTCTCCTCAACAACTGCCTTATATCTTTCATCCAATCTCTTGCTACTCAAGTCTATCTTTTTTTTAAGCTCCTTGGCAAAAATATCTGAAACAAGCTCACTAACCTCCTGACAGCGTTGTTTAGATCCTACTACTTCATTTACCCTTTCAAATATAGCCTGCCTTAAAGATCCGTCTGCAACAACACCTGAAGCTGCGTCTTGTTCTTCCCTGGATTCTCTTGAGACCTTTACTTTGGCCTGAGACGTTAGCTGGGCCAAGCGCACCAACAAGAATGCAACTATTACGCTAATAACTATTGTTACTATATATATTGTGGTTAAAGAATCCATACCCTGCTATCCTTATCAAATAATTATAAGATAAATAATACCCTAACTTGACAAATCAGTCAATGACAAAAAGTTATCCACCCTCGTCCAACTTTCAGCGGATAATCCGCCTCTGGCGGATGACTCAATTTCATGTGTCAAGTTAGCCTGGTTATTAAAGGAGTTCAGGATTTATCTCCTTCATTATCCAGAAAAGTCAAAGGAAGGACTATGTCGCTAACGCAACACGGCAACATCACAGCAACTATAGTTATCAGAAATATCCCGCCTATCATCTGCGTCCATTCTGTAATACCAAAAGAAATAAGATAAAGGATTGAAGCCATGCTGCTTACAAGAACGTGCATAGAATGGGAGAATTCTGTGCTTTTTTCAATTGCGCTAGGTACAAGAAAGCCTACTAAAACGCCTATAACAGCAAAAGGTATGATGACGCGCGGATGTTCTAAAACGCAAAGATGGAATTGCATCTTGGTTCCTAAAACTATGCCTCCTATATACGGAAACAATATATCGCTCAGGCCGCAAATCACAATAGAGCCTGCAATGCCCACCAAGAGCGTCTTTATAAAACGTCTTTCATGCTTCCAGAACATTGCTGTGGTTGCAATGGCGCTTAAAAGTATATGAACGGGGTGAAAAACGTGAAAAAGCTCCTCTGATGACTTCGCTAGCAGTTCGTGTGCATTTAAGAGGCTCGCAAAAAATGTCAAAATGCCTAAAATAACTATTCCTACGACAACCCCGAATATTGTATATGGGAGGTGTGATCCTAATTCAAATATAATATGATGCAATCTATTCTTCTTTTTCATCTTAAGCGCATAAGCTAAAATTTATACGGGATCTATAGCAAATTGTTTTTCTTTAATTCCTTTTCCAGTAAAAGCACTGCTTCTTTTAACTCTGGATAAAGCTTTACATTTATAGAAACGCCTTTTGAGGTGTGCACCTTCTCTTCGCTGCCCTTTGGTTGAGACCATGTTCTTATATCTATAAGATCATTACCTTCATAATGAGTAACGCCAACCCTTATCTCCTGAAATTTGTTCTTCTGGAACACCTTTACTGTCTTTTCCATTCTGTCCTCTTCTCAAGTAAGTTCATCTGCATCAGGCGGGCTCACTTACATCTCTAGGTAATCTGCAAGTTTTTCCACCATTCTGTCACAATAATATTTTAAAAATCTACCTTCATCTGAACGCGCTATATTAATCAATTTCAAGCCGTTTATATATCTTTTTTCTCTCACATCTGCGCCCTTTATCTCTGACGACCACTTTATCTCGCCGACAATAGACACGGGACCTATATTGTCTCCTAAATCTATCCCCAGATTTACATGGGCTCCTCTATCAAATTTTTTACCTGACTCAAAGCATATCCCTTCTGCAGAAACATTCCTTGTAGCCCCAAGTTTAAAAACCTCTTCAGAGCTCATGATCTTGTATTTAGCATCCACCTTTAATTGAAATCTTGGATATCTTCTTCTTTCCATCATACATCACCTCCTTAATTAAGCACTTGACCTCGTACAATTCAGCATCCTATATCTCAGCTTATAATACTTCCATAATAATTTTTTTAGCTTCCTTAGGCGTAGCTCTTAAAAATTTGCTTTCATATTGCAGTATGCCCAATCTGCTAAGACAATGCTTAAGGCGGTCAACGGCTTCTTTGTCGCCTCTATCAAAAGATAAAATCGCAACACAGCTTACCAACGCTTCCTTAAACCTTGCCTCATCAAAAAGTATCCTGCTCATCTTTAAATAGGCATCGCGTTCTACAAAAGGCCTGTTGCAACCAGTATCTACTACCCTGTTATAAAATTCCAAGGCCCTTTTAGGTTTTTTCTGCTCATAATAATAAGAATCGGCTATACGCAGACACACTCGAGCAATATCATACGGATCTATATATTTTTTTTCGTCGCTCTTCAAGTTGTCAATAAAATTTACAAAATCGCGTATTCCGCTTTCGATTTTTAGTTTATCGCCGGATGTTTTTAAATTAAAAGAGTTGTTTAGATACTCTTCTATAACATGGTCTATCCTCTCCAATAGATCCTGAAGATAATATTTTGGATTTTTAGAAACTGCGTTCTTGTAGTTTTGAATCGCCTCTCTGTAAAACTGCGCCGCCTGCTCGTAGTTTTTCCAACGCGCCTCGGTGCGGGCCCTATTATGAGACTCTACAGCAATATCTATGAAGGGCTTGACCCTCGCACGCTCACTATTCCATTCCTCCAGGTTTCTTAATTTTTCTTCTATATTGTCCATATACTAACCGCTAACTGTTAAAAATAATCTGAGGATTTAAAAATAAGAGGGGCCTTAGTGTCATCTACGACCTTTTCTATAACCTCGCCTATAAATAAATCATGGTCGCCTGCATTCGCTATATGAATCAATCTGCACTCGATATACGCGTATATATCTTCAAGGATAGGTATGCCGGATTTTGATTCGTGAAATTTTGTATCTTTAAATTTATCCGAATTTCTGCCAGAGGTAAATCCAAAATGTTTCCCGAGACTCTTTTGATCTTCTGCCAGTATATTCACCCCAAATGCCATAGACTCTTTTATAAGAGAATGGGTGTATCTTTCAGGTGCAATGCTTACCACAATAAAGGAAGGATTATATGCTGCCTGCATAATCCAGGCAACCGTCATCCCGTTTACCTTATCCCTGCTCTTTACAGTAACCACCGTAACAGGGCTCGTTATTATATCCAGTATCTCCGCCGCCATATCGCCACCTCCCATTACACTTGCCTATAAAATCTAACCTAAATATACCATAAAAAATAAAAAATGTTAAGCAATTTTATATATGACATTATATGTCAGCTTGACGCATGGAATTGAGTTATCCGCCTGCGGCGGATTATCCTTCGAAGTCCTCCGCGGCGTACGGAGGCGGACAACTTTTGCCATTGAGGATTTCTCGAGTATTGGTTTTTGACTTTGTTTTCCCATTATGCTATATTTATGCTATATGATTACTAGCTTGATTAATTTATTGTATCCTGCCTTCTGTCAGGCATGTGATAAAAAAACCAACCGGTGGGATCAGTTTCTCTGCGGAGATTGTTTAAAGAAAATAAAGAAAAGGGCCTCGCCCTTCTGCATAAAATGCAGCAGGCGGTTAGCGTCCGAAGTAGGTTCGCAAGATATATGCAATGACTGTAAAAAAACAGTTACCTATTACGACCGGGCGCTTTCAGGATTTTCCTATGACGGCATTTTAAAGGGGCTGGTGCATGATTTTAAATACATGAAAATGAATTCTCTTGCGAAAGAATTCGCGGAATTGACTCTGGAATTCATGAAGGAACATAGCATGGGAAAAAATATTGACCTTGTATTGTCTATTCCGATGCATCCAGACAGGCTATTAAAAAGAGAGGTTAATCTCTCTCACGTCTTGGCAAAAAGAGTGGCAAGAAAACTTTGCGTCAGATATTCGAGCGGGTTTCTTAAAAAAACAAAAAACACCACTCCTCAAAGCAAGCTCAAAAGAGATGAAAGAATAAAAAATATAAAAGGGAGCTTTTCCCTGCACAAAAATAGACTCTCTGAGATTCGACATAAAAATATACTGCTTGTGGATGACCTCTTTACAACAGGCGCCACGGTAAACGAATGCGCCAGGATCCTCAAAGACGCGGGCTCTGGCTATGTGGAAGTCATTACGCTGGCGCGTGGAGATAGACTAGAATGAAGATACTACGGATATATCTATTAAAAGAAATATTTTTTATGTTCTTGTTTTCTCTTCTTATATTTACATTCGCGCTCGTTACAGGAAATCTCATAAAACTCGCAGACCTTGTTATCAATAAAGGAGTCAATATCTTAGAGGTTGGCAAGCTTTTTCTGTTCCTTATACCATTTCTTCTTAGCTATACCATACCTATGTCTAGCTTGAGCGCAACGCTGCTTGTATTTGGGAGACTATCATCTGACAATGAAATAACTGCGATCCGGGCACACGGCATCAATATATACAAGCTCTCCTCTCCACTAATTGTCATAGGAATTGTGCTGAGTCTCTTTTTAATAATATTAAACGACAGGGTACTGCCAGAGGCGCATTTTGCCTCAAGAAAAATTGTAAAAAGCATAGGTGTCAAGAACCCCAGCGCGTATCTCGAATCAGGGACTTTTATAAAAAACTTCAAAAACTATATAATATTCATAAACGAGATAGATAAAAATAAATTGAAGGGCATCCGCATCTACCAGCTCCAGGAAGGCCGCCCGACCAGGACCATAATCGCCAAGAAAGGCGAATTTATAGTGCTCGATGCCCAGAACGCCGTAAAGCTCAAATTGATAAACGGCACCAGCGATGAAACAAACCCAAAAAACCCGATGCACTTCTATAAGTTGAATTTCAAAACTTATTTTCTCACCTTGAATCTGGACGAAAAACTTGGCTCAGAAGATTATATAGCGAAAAAACCAAAAGAGATGAACTTTCAAGAAATAAAACTTGAGATTAAAAAGCTTGGCGTTCATCATATAGACGCGCCTGCATTAATAGCAGAATTCCACAGGAAAATATCCATATCTTTTGCAACCCTGGTATTTATTATTATCGGGATCGCTCTCGGTATATTCAGCAAGCGCGGCGAAAAAACAGCCCAGTTCGCCATTGCCTTGGGAGTTATTGTGCTATACTATTTACTGACGGCGGGCGGGATAGCCATATCTTTAAAGGGGATTCAGCCAATTGCATTATGGATCTATCTGCCTAATGCCATACTCGCAATTATCGGAGTAATCCTGTTCAGAAATACAGTAGAAGCTTGATAATCTTAAAACATATCAATGCGGATATTAGACAAATATATTACAAAAAATTTTATTGCTCCATTCTTATGCTCTCTAGCCCTGTTTATTTTTCTCTATATAATAATAGATCTCTTTGGCCATCTTGATGAGATCCTTAAGCACGGTGTTCCTGTACTGATGCTGCAGGAATACTATCTATCAATGGTTCCCTTTATCATTATGCACACAACGCCTATAGCCGCATTGATTTCAACAATCTACGTCATCACTATGATGAATCGATATGATGAAATCACAGCCATGCGCGCAGCAGGCATCAATATCTTCAGGCTGCTGGCGCCGTTTATATGCATAGGCTTAGCCATATCAATGATGGTCTTTATTGTCTCTGAAAAAATACTTCCTGCAAGCATAAAAAATGCGCAATTCATCAAAGAAAACTACATAGAAAAAGAAAGGCAGGATAAAGATAAAAATAAAAAAATCATCAATAATATTGCGCTATACGGTAAAAACAACTCTCTTATATTCATAAAAAGCTATGATAATCATAATAATATCGCCACGGGCATTACAATACTGGAGCAGGACAAAAATGGAAATGTGATAAAAAAAACGAACGCCCTGGAAGGAAAGTGGACAGGCGCTGGATGGGTTTTTTCAGGAACACTTATCTATAAACTTGATGATAAAGGGATGGTCAGAGGTAACCCTTTGTTCTTTGAAGAGAGAGGCTTTGAAATGGAAAGCCCTCGGGACATCATATCAAAAGGCACAAACTACGAATTTATGAGCTTTAGGGAACTATCAAACTACATGCGCAATTTCTCTAATACGTCGCCGGATATAATAAACAGGCTCAGAGTGAATCTGCACCAGAAGATAAGCTTCCCCTTTACAAGCCTAGTGATTATTCTGATAGGGTCGGCCTTTGCAATAAAGGTAAAACAGAGAGGCAAAACTGCAGCAATCATGGGCATGGGCATGGCTATTGTGATTGGGTTTATGTACTACACATCAATAGCAACATGTATTGCCCTTGGAAAAGGCGGAATCCTTCCGCCTTTCTTATCAGCACATCTTGCAAATACAATATTCGGATTAACTGGATTGGTATTAATAAGAAACTAGCTCCGCATCAGTAGCGGTAATGCTCAGGTTTATAAGGTCCTTCTAGTGGAACACCTATATAATCAGCCTGTTCTTTAGTAAGCTTGGTAAGATTCACGCCTATCTTCTCTAAATGCATCCTCGCCACTTCTTCATCAAGACACTTAGGTAATCTGTAAACTGTCTTCTCGTACTTATCCTTATTATTCCATAAATCTAGCTGTGCAAGGACCTGATTCGTAAAAGAATTGGACATGACAAACGAAGGATGTCCTGTAGCGCAGCCAAGATTAACCAATCTCCCTTCTGCTAATAAATACATTTCCTTGCCATTAGGGAAAATATACTTGTCTACCTGCGGCTTGATATTTATCTTTTTAATGCCTGGATATTTTTCAAGAGACGAGACTTGGATCTCGTTGTCAAAGTGTCCTATATTGCACACTATGGCCTGGTCTTTCATCTTTTCCATGTGCTCGACCTTGATTACATCCTTGTTTCCAGTGGCTGTTATATATATATCTCCTATACCAAGAGTATCTTCTAAAGTAGATACCTCAAAGCCCTCCATAGCTGCCTGTAAAGCGCAAATAGGATCTATCTCAGTAACAATTACCCTGGTGCCAAGTCCCACTAAAGAATGCGCAGAACCTTTTCCCACATCACCATAACCGCAGACAACAGCTACTTTACCCGCAACCATGACATCAGTTGCCCTTTTAATGCCATCTACAAGAGATTCCCTGCAGCCATACAGATTATCAAACTTTGACTTAGTAACTGAATCATTTACATTGATCGCGGGAACCAGAAGCTCTCCTTTTTTCATCATTTGGTAAAGACGATTGACCCCGGTAGTAGTTTCCTCTGAAACGCCTTTCCATTCCCTGGCTATCTTAGTCCATTTACCTGGGTTTTCTTTTATGCTTTTCTTTAACAACTTAATCAGTTCAACTTCATCTTCTCCGCCTGGCTTTTTATCAAGTACAGACAGATCTTTCTCGGCGGCCACTCCCATGTGTATTATTAAGGTCGCATCCCCTCCATCATCTACTACAAGCTGAGGACCTTTTTCTCCAGGAAAAGTAAGTGCTTGTTCCGTGCACCACCAGAAATCTTCCAGCGTTTCACCTTTCCACGCAAATACAGGAATGCCGGCCTTTGCAATAGCAGCTGCTGCATGATCCTGAGTAGAAAAGATATTGCAACTCGCCCACCTGAGGGTAGCCCCTAACTCAACAAGTGTTTCTATGAGCACTGCTGTCTGGATAGTCATGTGCAACGATCCCATAATTCTCACGCCAGATAGAGGCTTATCTTTAGCATACTTCTTTCTTATGGCCATAAGCCCTGGCATCTCATGCTGGGCAATCTCTATTTCTTTTCTTCCAAAATCAGAGAGACCAATGTCTTTTATTTTATAATCTTTTGACATCTCACACTCCTTGCTTATTTAATATGCGCAGCCTTTCTTAAAATATCTGCTTTATCCCGTCTTTCCCACGTAAAACTCTCTTCCTCTCTGCCAAAATGTCCGTAGGCTGCGGTCTTACTATAAATAGGCCTCAACAAGTCCAGCTCCATTATAATCCCCTTCGGAGTTAAATCAAAATGTTCACGCACAATCTTCACCATTTTTTCATCCGATACCTTGCCTGTTCCATACGTATCAATCATAAGACCTAGTGGCTCTGCCTTACCTATTACATATGCAAGCTGTATGCAGCACTGCTTTGCAAGCCCTGAGGCAACAATATTTTTTGCAACGTATCTTGCCTTGTAAGCGGCTGAACGGTCGACCTTGGTAGGGTCTTTGCCTGAAAACGCCCCTCCGCCATGTGAAACAATCCCTCCGTATGTATCGACAACTATCTTTCTACCGGTCATGCCTGTATCTGACTGCGGACCTCCTATCAAGAATTTGCCTGTTTGGTTGATATAATACTCTGTCTTGCTATCGGCAAATTTGCCAAGAATAGGTTTTGCTATCTTTTCTATCATTTCCTTCCTGGCCTTTTGCGTGATGCGCTCTCCTGTCTTATCCAGAACCTCTTCTGTGTGCTGTGACGCAAGAACAACAGAATTGACCCTCTCTGGCTTCCCGTTTCTGTATTCAACTGTTACCTGGGATTTGCCGTCAGGTCCAAGGTATTTCAGAACCTTCTCTTTTCTTAATTTACTCATTCTCTTTACGAGTTTATGGGCGAGCATGATAGGTAAAGGCATGAGTTCAGGCGTTTCGTCGCACGCATACCCAACCATTAGCCCCTGGTCTCCTGCGCCGCCCCTGTCAACCCCTTGCGCAATATCAGGAGATTGGGAATGGATTGCATTTAAAATAGCGCAAGTCTGATAATCCAGGCCATATTTGTGATGTGTATAGCCGATTTTCTTAACTACATTTCTTGCTGTATTGATCACATCCACATATGCGCTGGTAGTAATCTCGCCGCCTACTATTATAAGCCCCATTGTCACAAATGTTTCACAGGCAACGCGACCTCTGGAATCCTGCCTTAAGACATCATCAAGGATAGCATCTGATACCTGGTCGCAAAGTTTATCAGGATGACCTTCCGATACCGACTCTGAAGTTATAAAACATCTTCCCTTTTGCATTTAGTTCTCCCTTCTAATTTGAGAAATCCTCAACGACAAAACGCTCAACTTAACTAGATGCCTTAAATTCGCGATTTGCCTCTTCGTAAGATTTTTTATCTCCTATGTCAAACCACTTCTCATCTTTAAACGCATATCCAAAAACCGACTCTTTCTTGGAAAGCCATTCAAGAAAATATCCAGGCGCATCCTTTGCAGCGTCAGTATCTAAATATTCCCCTACGATGCCCAGTTTTTCCTTTGGGAAAAAATAAAGGCATTTCGCAGCAAGGGTAGAAGTAGGATTGGATGGCTTCTCTTTAAACTCGACTATTCTCTTATTCTCATCAAGCGAAACAATGCCGTATTTTTTAGCAAGGCCCAGATCCTTCACATCATAAAGCCCTATAGTAATCGAAGGCCTTTTGGAAACAGAAAAATTTATGAAATCCGTCAGGTCTTTTTTGAATATATTGTCGCCCGCAAGAACCAGTAAATCATCTTTTAGTTTTTTCTCTCTTATGACAAATTCTATATCGCCTGTGGCGCCGAGCCTGTCTTCATTGCTTGTCGTGCCGTCATTAACAACGACTATTTCTTTCGAGCTGGAGAATTTAGCACTCCACTCTTCAAAATTTTTGGAGAATTTCCGGTTGGTTACAATATATATCCCATCAACATCCTTTAAAGGCTCTATGATATCCAGGATAAATTCAATAACAGGCTTACCGGCTATAGGTAAAAGCGGCTTGGGTTTATTCAGTGTCAGCGGATAAAGCCTCGTAGCATATCCTGCCGCCAATAATAAGGTCTTCATGCAACATCTTTCTCAACCGTTCAATTACAGTTCAACAAATTATAATTTTGCTAGTTCCCGTTTCAAGTAATCCACTCGCTTTACAGGCGTAGGGTCAATATTATTCAATATCGCAAGGTAAAAACTCATAAAATCCCCTATATAAACAAGGGAAAGCAAACGCGCCAGAAAAGAAGGATTCTTTCTCTCCAGCTCAAGGATTTCAGCGCCTGATTCTTTAATAATTGTCTTTGATATTTCTATGCGATGCCCTGTTCTTGGGTGATCATTGATGTCGCGCAATATTATCACCTTAAAATCCTTTAGCAGTCCTTTAGGAAACTCCCAGCCAACAATCTCATTATGGTTCATCTCTGGAAGCACATGGCTGGACGAAAGAGCCTTTGAGTTTTCTGCAATCTGCCCCCTCCACCTGACACTGACGGCCTCGGTAGAATCGCTGGTTCCGTATACAATAGAGTATTTGCCAAGGAGTTTTGAGGCAAATTTTTTGGATATATTTTTCTCCAAACCTACATCAATGCCGATCTCTTTGTCTCTCAACTCTGAAAGCGCAGCATAGATCTCACTGACCTCTTTTTCTTTATTTTTAATAAATCCCAATTTGACCAAGATTGCAAGTACAGTAAGGGACATATACCCGATCGCTGTCCGCGGAGGGAATCCAGACGGAATTTCGACATGCCTAAAACCATTCTTCAGCGAAAGTTCTTTCAATTTTCCGCCAGAGCCCATCGTAATTATATTGGCACCTTTTTTAAAGCCCTGCTCAAAAGAAGAGAGGGTCTCTTCTGTGTTACCCGAATAACTTGAGCAAAATAGAAGCGTAGCCTTCCCGACAAAATTAGGCAATGTATAATTACGACAAACAACTACAGGTATTTTTAGCTCCTTTTGTAAATAGACCCTGACAATGTCTGCTCCTATAGCAGAACCGCCCAATCCAGCAAAAACTATATTATCTATATCGCTATTTGGTTTTGATACGTCAGAATTTTTACCGATATTGTATGCCTCCCTGCACTGATCAGGAAGGCCCGAGATAAGCTTCAGCATATTTGCGGAATCGAGCTTCGTCACCACTTCACGATTGTCCAATTTACTCATCAAAACAAACCCCCTCTAAATGCCTGAAATCAAGATCTATCGCTACTTATGTTTTCTCATATTCTTCAGCAGCTTGGGGACGAGCTTATCAAGACGCTTATCAATAAAGACCTCGACCTCTTCTGCGGTAGATAGCCTTAACACCTCTTCGGCCAGTTCCCTAGCGTCTTTAACTCTCACGCTCCTTATAAGATTCTTTATCTCCGGAACAGCTGCAGGGCTCATGCTGAATTCGTCCAATCCCAGCCCCAATAATAGCAAAGCAAAACCAGGTTCTCCTGCCATTTCTCCGCACATGCCTACCCATATCTCTCCTTTATGGCCTGCGTCAATTATATTTTTTATAAGCCTCAACACTGCAGGATGATTCGGCTTATAAAGGTAGGCTATCTTTTCATTAACCCTATCTACGGCAAGGGAATACTGTATAAGGTCATTCGTTCCTATGCTGAAAAAATCCGATTCTTTGGCTAATAGATCGCATGTCAAAGCAGCAGAAGGTATTTCTATCATAGCTCCCACTTCCAAATCTTCATTGAATCCTATCTTTCTGGCACGCAATTCTTCTTTTGCTTCATCTAAAACAACGATTGCCTGTTTTAGTTCTTCAAGACCAGATATCATTGGAAACATGACCTTTATATTTCCAAACGCGCTCGCACGCAATATTGCCCTCAATTGTACCTTGAATATGTCAGGTTTCGCAAGACAGAATCTTATAGCTCGCCACCCTAAAAACGGATTAATCTCATGTGGCACTTCAAGCTGTGATAAAAATTTATCGCCCCCGAGATCAAGCGTACGCACTACAACAGGATTGCCAGAGAACCTGGTTACGACTTTCTTGTATGCCTCAAACTGTTCGTTCTCGTTCGGGAGCCCCTGCCTGCTCATATAAAGATATTCTGTGCGATATAAACCTATACCTTCTGCCCCGTGCAAAATAACAGAATCTATCTCTTCTGGCATCTCAATATTCGCCGATAGTTCAACTCTATAACCATCGATCGTCTCAGCAGGTCGATCTTTGAGATTGTTAAGCGTTTTTTCAAATTTTACAAACTTCTGCTTCTGGCTTTGATATTTTTTCAGGGTGGCCTTATCCGGATTTACCACTAAGAGACCTTTATTACCATCGACGATTAGTATGTCCTCTGCCTCTACTTGGCTTGTAGCCCTTGCAAGACCCACTACAGCGGGTATCTCCAGGGATTTTGCCATGATAGCTGTATGAGACGTGCGACCGCCTATTTCAGTAACAAACCCTAGGACATTCTTCTTGTGCATAATAGCGGTATCTGATGGCGAAAGATCATATGCCACCACGATAACCTTTTGCTTTAGCCCATCCAATGTCTTTTCCTTCGCCCCCAAGAGATTCTTCAAAATCCTTTTGCCCACATCGTCAATATCGCTGATCCTCTCTTTCAGGTATTCATCGTTCATTTTAGAAAAGACGGTTATATACTTATCCATGACCTTCGTAAATATATGTTCAACGCATTTGCGCTCTTTTTTAAGGCGATCTATTATCTCCTCTATAAGCATCCTGTCTTCGAGAACCAATAAATGGGCATTGAATATTTCTGCGTGAGGGGAGCCCATTTCCTTTGTTATCTTCTCCTGTATGTTCAATATCTCTGAACGCGTTTTAATAAGGGCCTCTTCAAAACGCGCAATCTCTTTAGGGATATCCCTTTCCCTGATCTTTTTTGCAGGCACTATAAATCGTTTTGTGTCGAATAGAAATGCCTTGCCTATTACTATTCCCGACGACGCGGGTATGCCTTTTAAAATCATTCTATCCTCTCTCCGGATATTATACCTTCAAGTTCCTGCATTGCCTCTTTTGCGTCAGGACCGCTTATGCTAAGATATATCAAACTCCCCTTCTCAGCAGCTAGAGTCATAAGCCCCATTATAGACTTACCGTTGACCTTGTCTTTACCTTTTCTGACCACAACCTCGCTTTCATACTTATTTGCTATCTGCACAAATATAGCGGCTGGTCGCGCGTGAAGCCCTTGTTTATTATTTACAATTAATTTCTTTTCAAGCAACATACAATGAGTATTTTATCAGCCGCAGCTGATGTATCTCCCTCGAAAATTCTTGTTTGATTGTGCAAAAGTTCCGCCAAGCCCTCACTTAGACGGATGTCTTCGCTTGGTTTTTACCCTTTGCCTTGATGAGGGCAAGGTCTATAATAATCTTTGAAAGTTTCTTTGAATCGTGCCTTACATAATCTTCTGTGTCTATAATGTTTTCTTCTGTAACCGTATACCCTCTCTCAAGGATCCTATCCGAATCAGCCAAAACTGGATATGCCCTTTCTTCTTCATATTTTTTAAGGAGGCTCGCTGGAACAGAGCCTATATTTACTATACAATTAGTGACAATGTCAGGATGGGTATGCATAATAATAGTACTTAAATGGTCAAATGCTGTGTAATTGTCTGTCTCGCCTGGCTGTGTCATCACATTACATACATAAACCTTGGGCGCCTTGGAGTTGGCAATCCTTTCGCTTATACCGCTCACCAAAAGGTTCGGTATAACGCTTGTATATAAACTCCCTGGTCCTAAAACTATTATATCTGCCTCGTCTATTGCCTCAAAAGACTCTTTGCTTGGTTTACAGCTCACGGGATCCAACGATACCTTTCGGATGGGAGACTTTTGCTCGACTATCTTTGTCTCTCCTTTTATCCTCTGGCCATTTTGATGGTCTGCAACAAGCTGGACCTTATCAAATGTAGAAGGCACAACCCTCCCTCTTATGTTAAGAACCTTACTTGACTCTTTAAGCGCCTTTTCAAAATCTCCTGTAATCTTAGATAGTGCAGTTATAAATAAATTTCCAAAGCTATGGCCTTTTAATTCTGATTCGTTACCAAATCTAAACTGAAACAATTCGCGCATCAAGGGCTCTGCGTCTGCAAGGGCGACAAGACAATTTCTTATGTCTCCTGGCGGAAGTATGCCGAACTGCTCCCTCAGCCTTCCAGAAGAGCCTCCGTCATCAGCAACCGTCACTACTGCTGTAATATTGCTCGAATATTCCTTTAATCCATGAAGAAGCACTGACAACCCTGTACCGCCTCCAATAACTACTATCTTAGGTCCTTTTTCAAGCTGTCTGTGATGATATACTATATCAACAAGTTCCTTTTCCCTTTTAGGCAGAAAAACAGCGATAAAAGACTTTATCATCCTCTTTATGCCATATATAACAACTAAAGAGCCAAGGATAAAAACAGAGATCCCGAGATTTCGTGATCCAGGAAAACTCTCGAGCATCCAGATAATCGAGCCTACAGCAACAAGGATTACACCTCCACTACAAGTAATAATCCAGCGCTTTACTTTCATCCCGGGATATAGCCACTTTAATTTACGCATAATGCCGCCGCTTCTATCCACCTAGCGCCTAGACGGATAAATGTAATCAGTAACTAATAAATATAAGCCATGGACGTCACGACCTTCTCTCGTCCTCTTCCTTTATAATCTTAAGAAGCGCTTTTTCGTTCTCTGCATTCTTTAAAGAATCTCTAAAATATTTATCTTTAAGTATCTTTGATATACGGGCAAGCGCCTTAAGGTGAGGCCCTGATGATTCTATGGGCGCAAGTAAAAGGAAAAATATATGCGCCGGTTCTCCGTCCAGCGAATCAAATCCTATGCCTTTCTTTGATACGCCAAAAGCGCCTACAAGCTCTTTCACATATTCACATTTACCATGGGGTATAGCAACGCCTTGGCCGATACCTGTTGAACCAAGTACCTCTCTATTAAGAAGCACTTTAACCACTGCGTCTTTCGCTTTAGCTTTTAATTCACCTGAAGCGATCAGTAAATCTGTAAGCTCCCGAATCACTCCTTTTTTATCTTCTGATCTTAAATCTTCTGATATTGCTTTTTCATTTAAAAAATCTAGTATTTTCACGTAACGCCCCTCCATTTTAAGATTTTAAATCTGCGATTACAATCTACTTTTGTCAAAATTCTTACAAGGTATCTGCCACAGCGTAAATTTCCCTCGCTATTCGCTCGGCGCTTGTTCGTTTCGAGCCCCTACAACAATCTGGAGCGGGTGATGGGTCTCGCCTACTACGTCTGCCGGATTGGCGGACTGCGTAGGCTCACCTCACTAGCTGTCGGCCGCGGATTGCGGCTTTTCCCTCGCTATTCGCTCGGCGCTCGTTCGTTTCGAGCCCCTACAACAATCTGGAGCGGGTGATGGGTCTCGAACCCACGACAACAACGTTGGCAACGTTGTGCTCTACCAACTGAGCTACACCCGCAGATTAGTTAACAGTTGGCGGACTCACTTCAAATCCTCCAACACCTACCATTGTCTCAAATAACAAATCTCTAAAATAATTTGGTGGGCGGAAGAGGATTTGGCGCCCGCCTTCGGCGGGTCGGCCACTCGTCCGCCAAGCACATGCTCCTATTCGTCGCATGCGGCGGACTCACTTCAAATCCTCCAACACCTACCATTGTCTCAAATAACAAATCTCTAAAATAATTTGGTGGGCGGAAGAGGATTTGAACCTCCACGGATTTCTCCACTAGCTCCTAAGGCTAGCGCGTCTGCCAATTCCGCCATCCGCCCTTAGCTATAGCGGAAAAAACAACTTTAAAACAATCTGGCACCTCCACCAGGGCTCGGCGCCCGCTTTTGGCGGGTCGGCCACTCGTCCGCCAAGCGCATGCTCCTGTTTGTCGCATGCGACGGACTCACTTCGAGCCCTACAAATCTATGGTACCCCCACCAGGGCTCGAACCTGGGACACCCTGATTAAGAGTCAGGTGCTCTACCAACTGAGCTATGGGGGCGGATTTAGTCTAAAGTTTAAAAATTCAATGTTTTTAAGTCGCTATAATATAACACACATGATATCCTTTGGCAAGCCAAAATACGACCCTCTAACTTGATAAATCCTCAATGACAAAAGTGTCAAGTTAGCGCTGTGAATCGCCTAAGGCAAATTCAGCAAATCCTATTCATCGCATGCGGCGAACTCACTTCAAATCCTCCAAACTCCCCAGCTTTTAAATCTTTAAACTAATACTGGTGCTGTATTGCCGCTGAAACTCGAACGTATTTCAAATCCCTTTCCCCTTTGACTTGCCCCCAATAGTTGCACCACTTCTTAAGAAAACATTCACCGTAATCATAAAATACATTTCTCGTAACAATATATGCCAATAGCTAATATACTACGACAGGCACATTGCAATACTAATAGTTAAAGCGGTCAAGGTTTCTTTAATTATGCATTATATAAATGTCTTGATAAAAATTCGCGTTATTTTTTAATGTAAGCACCTTGCACTAACGTCTCGTAGGAAACATATCTTCTTTTCTTCCATGTAGAAATTTCTATTTTTGCCATTTCCGAAAAACTTTGCCTGTTTCTTATAAGGTAAGTTATCTCTGCCCAACAGGGTCGCATACATCTACTACACGTCCTCATAAGTTCTTTACGCTTAAACTCATATGCTTCAGATTCAAAATATGATATCATTTCTTTTAGAGAAGATGATTGTATCGGACTAAATTTATGGCATATTGAAAAATTACCTTTAGGATCTATTGATAGATATAACCTTCCCGCATCACATTGCCAATTAATTCGTCCTGTCTTTAGGTACTCGCAAGAATTCTCTAAAAATAATACAGAGTTAAAAATCGGGCTACCTCTTTTTTTCATCTCAATCAATCTCGCATAGATCTCATCTATTAAAGCATAATCTCTATTAGTCATTATAAAATTATTATCTAATAATTGTCTAGATTCAATGGGAATGAAAGAAATATGGTAACCCGCTCCTTCTGCAAATTTAACTAAACTAGGCAGCTCTTCTATGTTTAAACGGGAAACCACTGTATTTATAAGCAGGGTGTTTCCTCTTTTGGGTAACACCTCGGAAAATAAACACATTTTTTTTACTATCCTTTCCCATGCCCCTTCAAGATTATAAATATAATTCTGTTTCTTGGGGTTAAGGGAATCCA
>JBHPFI010000022.1:0-27987 GCA_042572045.1 Candidatus Omnitrophota bacterium | reverse complement strand
TTTTCTCCGAGTGTTTCTTCGTTAAGGGCGCTTGTTATCCAGTAGGCAAAATCATTCGGAGGTTCTGGGGAAAGGTACTGGTGCTGCTGGAGAAAATGATGGGTATGATAATAGATCGACGCATCAGACACCTTTTTTATAAGCCTAAGAAGTTCTTTTATATTGGATGCCTTAAGCCCTGTCAAGACCTTTAGGTGGAGCCTTGTATAAAACTTAAACGTTTTTTCATCCTTTTTCATATTATTAGATTTTATCACAAAACCCCTAATCTTTCTATAAGCTTCCCTATATCTTTAGGATCTTTCAAAAAATAATCCGCCATGGTGGTTTTTTTTGGCCTGCCTACAAATATAGATATACCCTTACTCTTGATTGCGCGAAAGGCATCTACATCTGTCACATCGTCTCCCGCGTATAAAGAGAACGCTGTTTTTTTTCTTTTGAGAAGCCATGTAACTGCCTTTCCCTTGTCCCATGCGAGGCTGGGCCTTACTTCCAAAACCTTCTTACCTGAGGTGATCTTTATTTTCCCAGGCCCTATGTATGACTTTACCATCTTATTAAACCTGCCTTTTATCGTAGATATATGGCTGGGTTTTGCAAGGCGATAATGCACGCTCAACGTGGCGAGCTTGTCCTCTACAATAACTCCTTTAACATGTCCCAATTCTTTACGCAGAGATGAACGTATTTTTTTTATAATAGGTCTCGCTGAATCTATAGCGGAAGGCCTTAGGAATTTAACGCCGCTCGCTTCGATCTCCATACCATGATTTCCCGCATAGACAATCCCCTTTAAACCGACCATCTTCTTTATGTTCTTTAAAGAACGGCCGCTGATAATAGCTACTGTAAATCTAGGGTCCTTCCCTAGCTTTTTGATCAAACTCTTTGTTGCGCGGGGAAATTTAGCGAGACCTGGCCTGGAGACAATAGGCGTGAGTGTGCCGTCGTAATCGAAGAACAAAAAAACATGAGGGGCTTTTTTTATTTTTAAGGAAACCTTATTCCAATCGTTGAAAAGATATTTCATGTTGTTGACAAATCAGTCAATGACAAAAGTGTCAAGTTAGCGAGATTTTTATTCTTTAAACTCAAATTTCAAAAGCTCTGAGAGGATCTTGCCCGCCCATTTATAGATATTATTGGCTGCGACCTGTTCTCTCATCTTCAGCATGCGGCGCTTCGCCTCTCTCTTCTTCATGGTCAGGGCCTGTTTTAACTTTTCTGAAAATTCCTCTGTGTCATAAGGGTTCAGCATGATGGCCTCTTCAAGCTCGCGGGAAGAGCCTGTAAACTGACTAAGGACAAGTACGCCTGTCCCATCGGTACGGGTAGAAACATATTCCTTTGCCACGAGATTCATGCCGTCATGAAGAGGGCTTACTACGCATATATTAGCGAGCTTGCAAAAGGCTATGACCTCAGGATAACTCAGATGTCTTCTTACAAAAAGTATGGGTGACCATCCCTCGTATGAATACTTCCAGTTTATCTCTTCAACAAGGGCGTTTATCTCATCATTAAGATTTTTATATGCCGGTATGTGCAGCCTTGACAATCTCCCCATCTGTATGAATACGAATTTGCCTTTGTATTCGGGGTATTTCTCCAGGAGCCGGTCTATTGCGCGCAATCTCTCAGGTATGCCCTTTGTGTAATCAATCCTATCCAGGCCGAGCATGATAAACTCATAGTTGAGCAGAAATTCTTCCTTGAGGCTCTGCATATATTCCTTTACCTCTTTAGACTCTGAGAGATGTTCTACATGCTCATAGTCCACGCTTATAGGAAAAGGCCTTATAAGAGTCTCATGACCGCCTTTTATGATAGAAAACTTCTCGCGGTCAATCCTCGCCTCTATTTCCTTTTCCACTGTAGCAATAAAATTCTCACAGTGATATCTTATATGAAATCCTAAGAGGTCATTTGCTAAAAGGCCCTCTAATATCTCGGTCCTCTTAGGACAGATCCTAAACACCTCTGGATTGGGCCAGGGTATATGCCAGAAGTGAGCGGTTATTACATTGTTCCCCCTTGCTTCCTTTAAAAATTTTGGGAGAAGCGCCATATGGTAATCCTGGATCCACACAAAGGCCTTTTTGCCGTTTATCTCCTTTAAAACTGCGTCAGCAAATTTCCTATTGACCTTCTCGTACATCTGCCAGTCTGTTTCTTCAAATTTAGGCCTAGTGTACGATATATGCGACAAAGGCCATAGTGCCTCATTTGCAAAACCATAATAATAACCATCTTCTTCTTCTTTTGTAAGCCATACGCGATGAAGGGTATACTTTGGGTCGTCTGGCGGAACCTGAAGCCTGTCATCTTTGTCCACTGTCTTTTTATCAGCATCTCCGCTTCCCTGCGCCACCCACAAGCCGCTGCATGCCTTCATAACAGGGTCAAGAGCGGTCACCACGCCTCCTGCTGAACGTTGACACACAATCTTTGACTTCTTATGCATATGGATATAGGGCTCTCTATTAGAAACAGTTATCAATAGATAATCTCCTAATAGCTCCTCTATAATCTTCTTGAGACCTTCTTTATTCCACATGCTATCCTCACTTCGTGTTTTAGACCGCAAAAGTAAAGCGCAGAAAAAACCCCCTTCTCTGTACTCTGTTATCTGTACTCTATCTTTACCTTAACTTAAAGCTTATATCTAAGAGGGTCTTTACTAAAAAGCTTTTTAAAAAAATAAGTATTAGAAAGGCGATTATGGGAGAAAGATCAAGCCCAATCCCAAACTTTAAAGGCATCATTTTCCTTATTGGATACAGGATTGGCTCTGTAGTCTTATATAAGAACTGGACTACTGGATTATATGGATCTGGGTTTACCCAGCTTATTAAGGCCCTTATCAATATAAGCCAGTAGAGAATCGTCAGGATTATATTTAATAAAGTCGCTACTGCGGTAAATAAATTTGATAATACAAACATGATTTTGCCCTATTTACGATTACGTAATATACTCATAATAAACGAGTTGGCGTGATTTGTCAAGAAAATTCCAGCTAACTTGACAATTCAGTCAAACTGTAGCTGTAGGCCAGGTTTAAACCTGGCCTACAGCTGTGCGATGGGGAGGGTCCGGCGAATAGGCCTTTCCGCTTATAACTACCACGAATTCGCCTTTTGGGGGGCGGGAGGTAAAATGCTCTATAGCCCTGGAAACCTTTAAGCGGAGGACCTCTTCAAAGACCTTTGTGAGTTCGCGCGTGACAGCAATGTCTCTATCTCCCAATATATCCAATATATCACCCAGAAGCTTTAAAAACCTATGCGGTGATTCATATAAGATAATGGTCCTTTTCTCATTCTTCAAAAACTCTAGCTGCTTACGCCTCTTTGCTTTTTTATGCGATAAAAATCCCTGGAACAAGAAACTATCTGTCGGCATGCCTGAAGAGACCAGGCCTGCTACAAAAGCGCAAGGCCCCGGAACAACCGTAACCTTAATGTCATTCTGGATCGCGAGCCTGATAATATTAAACCCAGGGTCACTTATGCCAGGCGTGCCGCTATCAGAAACAAGGGCTATTTCTTTGCCTTCCTTTAGAAGCCGTACCAAATATTCGCCTTTTTTAATCTTGTTGTGTTCAAAATAGCTTGTGGTAGGGGTAAGGATCGCGTAATTCGAGAGCAGTTTTCTTGTATGGCGGGTGTCTTCGCACGCAATAAGGTCGACTGTTTTAAGTGTATCTACAGCCCTAAATGTTATATCCTTAAGATTACCTATAGGCGTAGCTACTATAAAAAGACTTCCTGGCATAATGCACCTAGCGCAGTCTTACTCTACCGTAACGCTCTTGGCCAGATTTCTCGGCTGGTCTACATCACAACCACGTTTCACTGCAATGTAATATGCTAAAAGCTGCAACGGCAAAACAGCAACAATGGGAGAAAAGAGTTCGTCTGTCCTGGGGATATATATAACTTCCTTTGTAACTTCTTTTATACTAGTGTTTCCTTCAGTGCTGACGATGATGACCTTGCCCCGCCTTGCGCATATCTCCTGGATATTAGAAACCATCTTTTCATATATACTTGATTCCGGAGCAATGCAGACAACAGCCCTGTATTCATCTATCAACGCAATAGGCCCATGCTTCATCTCTCCGGCAGCATAGCCTTCTGCAGGTATATATGAAATCTCTTTCAGCTTTAACGCGCCTTCCAGAGCTGTTGGAAAATTTAGATTCCTGCCAAGATACAAAAATGAACCAAAATGCAGGTGTTTAGCGGCAAGATTCTGAATACAATTCTTCTTGTCCAATATTCTCTGTAATAGTTCCGGTGTTCGCTTAAACTCCTTTATCAAGCCCTTTTTAATTTCTTTCTTTAGCAATCCTTTTTTTTCCGCGATATAAAAAGACAACAAATAAAGCATTGCGAGCTGAGCCGTATACGCCTTTGTAGAAGCTACGCCTATCTCAGGCCCAGCATAAGTATAAAGCACACCGTCGGATATCCTTGTCAGGCTCGACCCTACAACATTACATATAGATAAAACAACCGCTCTCTTTCGCCTTGCCTCTTTAACAGCAGCTAGCGTATCCGCTGTTTCGCCTGACTGGCTTATTGCTATAACAAGTGCATTTTTGTCAACTATAGGGTCCCTATACCTGAATTCTGAAGATAAATCGACCAATACCGGTATATGCGTAAACTTTTCAATAAGATATTTGCCGAGGAGCCCTGCATGATACGCAGTGCCGCAGGCAAGTATGATAATATTTGAAATATTTTTTATATCCTTGGTTGATAGATTTATGCCTTCCAGAAGAATCCGAGAATCGCCTTTGGTCCTGGAAGACGCGATCTGCCTTAAGACCTTGGGCTGTTCGTGTATCTCTTTTAACATGAAATGCGAAAAGCCTGATTTCTGAGCGCTGGCAATAGTCCACTTAATAATATCTGGCTTTTTCTTCTTTTCTTTTCCCTTCGAATCAAAAACACGCACCTTGCTGTCCGTTAAAACCGCCATGTCTCCATTGTCAAGATACAAGACTTTCTTGGTATGCTTTAATATAGCAGGGATATCCGAAGCGATAAAATTCTCCGACCTGCCCAGACCTACAACAAGAGGGCTTTCTCTTCTCACGCCAATCAGCTTGCCTGGTTCCTTCCTGCAAACAATCCCAAGCGCAAACGAGCCCTCCAGCTCTCTGACGGCTTTAAAAACCGCCTTCTCTAAATTGCCCTTATAGTATTTCTCAACAAGGTGAACAATCGTCTCTGTATCGGTCTCTGATTTAAATATGTGGCCTTCTTTTATAAGCTGTTCTTTTATCTCCCTAAAATTCTCTATGATCCCATTGTGAACCACTGCAAAACTTTCAGAGCAGTCAAAATGAGGATGGGCATTTATGTTTGTCGGAGCGCCATGCGTTGCCCACCTCGAATGACCTATGCCCGACCTGGCGCCATTTAAATACTTTTTTCCTTTTATAGAGAAAACCAGGTCCTTAATCTTACCCGAGCGCTTTGCGATTTTAATCTCGCCATTTCTGACTATGCATATACCCGCTGAATCATAGCCGCGATACTCAAGCTGCCTGAGCCCGTCTAAAAGAACAGGCAACGCATTTTTTTTACCGATATAACCTACTATGCCGCACATGGTTCACTTCTCCTTATCCCGGTATCCCAATATCCGCCACTATAATCTCGCCAGCATGCTCCGGACCTTTATTTATATAAAATCCTTTTTTTGGAAACTGCATCGTTATGGTCTTCTTGGCCTTTATAGCCTCACCCAATACTCTGCCCGTATCCGCGTCCAGGCCCGATGGAACATCTATTGAAAAAATAGGCGCGTCCTGTTTATTCAACTCCCTGATCAGAAACCTTACTGAGTCCTTAACCTCGCCCTTTAGCCCTATCCCAAATATACCGTCTATAACTAAATCCGAGTCTTTGTCTAAAGGTAACGCAAGTTCCTTTACCTTTACACCCATTTTCTCTAATATATTCAAGTTTATGGCCGGGTCATTTTTTATACGAGAGCTGTCTCCGACTACGCATACATCTACCTTTATGCCTCGACTCGATAAATGCCTTGCGGCCACAAATCCATCGCCTCCATTATTGCCTGTGCCGCAAAATACCGCAACCTTTTTCCCATGCCCGCCCCCGAGCATATCTATCGCTATCTCGCTTACCCGTTGGCCTGCGTTTTCCATGAGCACAATGGACGGGATGCCGATATTTTCTATTGCATTGCGATCCAATTCCTGCATTTCAGAGACACCCACGATCTTCACGGTGCTATATATTATAACATCTGACCATAAAAAATTAAAGTAATTTAGGGACCATTTTTGCTCCCATCTTGAGAATGGACCCCTAACTGATTTGTCAAGTTAGGCATGTTATGCTAAAATTGTATGCGATGAATAGCAAAACAAAACTTAACGTTGGGGCGTTTGTCCTGGGTCTGACCTCAATGATAGGCCAGATAATCATTATAAGAGAGCTTGTTGTCGTATCTTATGGGAACGAGCTTTCTCTTGGTATTATACTCGCAAGCTGGCTTTTCTGGACATCCCTCGGAAGCGCTCTATTAGGAAGGCTGGTCGACCGGTTAAAGCATAAGGAAAAAGTCCTTTCTAATATCCAGCTCGGCATGTCTCTACTCTTGCCCTTGAATATATTCCTTATCCGAAATATAAAATCCATATTAAGGATTTCAACCGGCGAAATCACTGGCGTCATGCCCATGATCAGTTCATCCTTTTTATCCCTTTCAATCATATGTATGACGCTGGGCTTTACATTCACGTTGATCTCAAAGCTTTCCGCTGAAAAAAGTAAGTCCTCTCCTTCAAAAGAGATATCAAGGGTCTATTTACTGGAAGGCCTGGGCGCTTCCATAGGAGGCGTGATATATAGCTTTTTTCTCATAAAAACCCTCACACCTTTTCAGAACATATTCATTGTGGGAAGCCTTAACCTTCTTACCTCACTTTTCTTCAATAGAAATATCTTACAGCTCCTATATCTAATAATCCTTTCGATAACATTCATATTCAATTGGCCGTCTTATTTAGAACAATATACGAGAAGGTTGCAATTTAGACCTTTTCAGTTGATAGAAAATATCGACTCTATATATGGAAACATCGCCGTAACCAAGATAGGCAAAGAATTCAGTTTTTACGAAAATGGCCTTCTTCTTTTCACAAGCGGGGATCTGCTTACAAGCGAAGAATCAGTGCATTACGCCATGCTCGAACATCCTCGGCCAGAAAAAATACTTCTTATAGGCGGGGGCATGGCTGGCTCTCTGAACGAGATCTTAAAACATCCTGTGAAAAATATAGATTATGTCGAGCTTGACCCCCTGATTATCAAGCTTGCTGAAAAATACCTTCCTCCTATAAAAGACAAGAGGGTAAATATTATAAATATGGACGGGAGGCTTTTTGTAAAATCCGCCCCTTATGCTTTGGAAGGAGACGTTGGGGTGAAAGGATATGATGTTGTCATCCTTAATCTCCCCGACCCCCACACGGCCATGTTAAACAGATTTTACTCCGCGGAATTTTTTAGCGAGGTCAAAAAAATTCTCGCGCCTGGAGGCATATTCTCGTTTTCATTGACTTCTTCTGAAAACTATATAAACCCGGAACAGGCGCTTTATCTAGGGAGTATCCACAACGCTCTTAAAAAAGAATTTCAGGATATAAAGGTCCTGCCCGGAGACACCGCAACGTTCCTTGCCTCAGATAAACCTGGTATCTTAACATACGACGCGAATATTCTGATCGATAGACTAAAAAAGAGAAAGATACATACAAAATTTGTAAGGGAATATTATATGCCCTTTAAATTAAATCCCCAAAGAATCAAATATATACAAGATTCTATAGAGCAATCCGGGACCACAAAAGTAAATCAGGATTTTAAGCCTGTGGGATATCTCTACCATTTACAACTGTGGATGAGCAGGTTTTACGGGGGTAGGGGTATTTTGCCATACTTTGAAAAAATTACCTTAAAACTGTGTATCTCGATAATAATAATGCTCTTTATCGCGGTCCTTTTAATACAGAGACTGGCAAGGCTCTCGTTTAAAATACCTCTAATGCTATCTATCGGGAGCACTGGGATGAGCGAGATATGTTTTCAGATAATTGTAATACTCGCCTTTCAATTCTTATACGGGTATATGTACTATAAAATAGGGTTGATCCTGACCTCGTTTATGATAGGGCTTGTGCTGGGGGCTCTTTCTATAAACAAAATCCTCAAAGGTATTGATAGGGATAGAGGAAGGTCTTTATATCTAAAAACACAGGGCCTTATATGCCTATACCCTCTAATCCTTCCTATAATATTTATCTATATTGCAAAGATTGGCCCTGTAAGGCCACATATTGCAAATACCTTACAGGCAAGTTTTGCATTCCTGCCAGCCATAGCTGGTTTCATAGGAGGGTTTCAATTCCCGCTTGCAAATAAAATCTCCCTAAAAGACGCTACAGATGTTGGGAGGACAACAGGACTTTTATACGGGATTGACCTCTTGGGTTCGTGTATTGGCGGGTTGTTGGCAGGCTTGGTGCTTGTACCAATACTCGGCATTATCCAGACCTGCATATTTTTATCTATCCTGAACACCCTGGTATTAATACTGCTTTCTATTACCCCTATTCAATCACAGCCCCTTTGAAGAACGGGGCCATTCCAGCAAAAAAACAGTTTGCCTTAACTTGTTTTTCAGAAAAAATATGGTATATTATTTATTAGAGAATAAATCTCGGGGAGGTACAAAAGTAGCGTAAGCGAACAGGTTTATAGCCTATAAAAAAAGCCCTTTTTGAGGGCTTTTTTTATTTTATATCCTTTTCGCTAAATACCTCTGCGCTGAAGATATAAATCTCTGTCGATTCATCCTTCCACGCTGTCCTGGGAAGACCTGCCTTAAGACAGGTGTGCTCGAGAAAAGTCTCTTTATCCCAATTGTATTCTGTCGGGACCTGAGGCAGTAAAAGTCCCGTGCTAAAACCGCGCTTCATATATAGCCCGTGCTTCCCAACCTTCACTTCTCCCACATCCTTAATCCGCTTAAGAGGCGTAAGCGCTGAAATCTCTAGCTCTATATCATCCAGTTCATCCTTTGAGACAGGGCTAAACCTATAATCGCTTACTGCCGCTGATTTAGCAACGTCCTTCACTGTTTGATAAAGCGGCTTTGCCGCCACTATATATCCGATACAACCGCGAAGCTGGCCATGTTTTTTTATTGTCACAAAGGCCCCGCAATTTTCCCTTAGACGGCTCTCTGTGACTTCAATCTCTGGCTGGGTTTTCCCAGTAACAGTTTCTATTATGGAAAACCTGGCAATCTTGATAAGCTTTTGTTTTTCTTCTTTATTTAAATATTCGTCCTTCATCATAGCCTCCTTTTTCTTTCCCAGGCCTTGAGGAACATAGATAACTATACTGGAATATCCCACCACCCTTGTTTTGTCCCCAGATACATCTCCTGAATTCGCATATTTCAAAATCCGCGCCTCAGCGCTGTATCTATTCGCAAGCATTATAGTGCCCAGCACCGCTATCGGAGCATCTATTTCAGTATTGCCGTTTCTAAGCTGCTGCAAGAGCCATTCTGCGTCCAGTTTTTCTATAGCAGAAATACCGCTTGTATCAAGTTGCACTGCTTTTTCATAAGCATGATAATGCGACAAGTCCACGCTGATAATTAAAAGCGTGTCATCGTCAATTGCGCCATAGAGCGCGTCGCTCAATATACTGGCATCTTCAAAAACAGGATTGCCCATAGTAATAGGCACGATTGTAAAATCTCTGTCTTTATATATCCGCTGAAGAAACGGCAGCTCTACTTCAATGGCATGTTCCTTTTTATGAGATCCAGGATAAAACAAAAAACGCTTGCTCTCTTTCATGAGCCTGCCCGCCAGGGCCTCATCCACCTTTACAGAACCCAGCGGGGTCTCAAAAGCGCCTTTAGTATAAATAGAAACCCCGTCAAAGCTCGAATAATGGCTCGGCGATATTATTATTATTTTTTTGAAAGATGTTCCTTCTAATTGTTTAAAACCATAAGCGGCTACCTGGCCTGAGTACACATAACCTGCGTGCGGCACAATAAGAGCAAGAATCCTGCCCTTGATATTTATTTTCTTAACATTATCTAGAAATGAATCTACGTCTTTTGCCAGCTTTTCTTTATCTGCCGCGTAAAACATACCTGCCACTGCGGGCTTTCTTATCTCTTCTGGGGAAGAAGGGCTACAGGAAAACAAAAACACCAACAACGTAAAAATGATTGTTTTTTTCATGCCAATAGACCTCATTTGATATCTCCAACTTGACACATCCGTCACTAGAGGATTTCTCAAGTTTTAGCCCGCCAGGTCTTTGTAATAGCTCGCATCCTTATGCGACACGTTGTCCTTATCCCTGGCGCCAAATATCCTCAGGATCGGAGCGGCTAAAACGCCCAGTATACCCAAGAATCCTATCTTCAAGAATTGCTTACGCGTAATTTTATTATGCGGCATGGATCCTCCGTATTTCATTTCCATCTACCTGGTATAGCATGGTTACAAACCTTGCATCTACCTTCAATAATATTATACTGCAAAATCATATAACCGCGCCTTGCAATAACAATATTCTTACACACAGGACAATACGTATTATTGCCCTTGTGTCCCGGCATATTGCCGATATACGCATAATGAATCCCTTTTGACATGGCAATCTCTCTCGCATGCGTAAGGACCTCCTCAGGCGTGGGCGGCAGATTCTTCAGCTGAAACATCGGCCAGAACCTGGAAAAATGCAATGGCACCTCAACTCCTACATTTTCCACAATCCAATCGCACAATTTGGAAAAATCCTCTGTTGTGTCGTTATATGTCGGCACCACTAAATTTGTCAGCTCTACCCATACACCTGAGCGTTTCATCGTCTTTATGGCATCCAGGACCGGCTGAAGCGTGCCCTTGGACATCGTCTTATAAAATTTATCTGTAATGCCTTTCAAATCAATATTTGCAGCGTCTACAAAACACACTGCCTCTTTTAATGGTTCAGGATTTATGTAAAGAGCCGTGACCCAGACGTTCAGAAGCCCTCTTTCGTGCGCGAGCCTGGCAGTCTCAGCGGCGTATTCAAAAAATATAACAGGGTCGGAATAGGTACAGGCAACGGTCCTGCAATCCGCATCCTTGGCCCTCTCTACGACCTCTTCAGGTAAAAGGTCGATGTTCCGTGTATTTTCAGGCTCTCTCTGTGATATCTCCCAGTTCTGACAATACATACAATGGAGATTGCATCCTGCTGTCGCAATAGAAAGCGAACTTGTCCCAGGCAGATAATGGAAAAGTGGCTTTTTCTCAATCGGATCAACATGCACTGCGCAGGGCTTCCCGTATACCAGGGTCTGTAGCCTCCCGTCTATATTCACACGGACCCTGCATTTGCCTCTTTCGCCATTTTTCAATTCGCACCCTGTCGGGCACAATAAACACTTGATCTTACTCATCTATAACCTTGTAATATTTAGCTTCGTACGGCTTTAAACCAGCTTCTTCTATCCCTATCAAAAGCTCCTTCAGCATCCTCCCGGGCTTGCCAGACCCAACAACTGCTTCTTTATATTGTTCGGGCGATTCTAAATGAGAAAAAATATTCTCCGCAACGCTCGCCAAAAACAACAGCATCAGAACACATGTCAAAAAAATAAACAACCTATCTCTCATTTTCGCCTTCTTTTAAAAATCCTCCTGCCTAACTTAGACGTCATCTCAAGAAACGCCCCGCTAGCGCAGAAATAATTGCAAAACGGACGATGATGAAATAAAGATAAAACCAGTATTATCAAGACTATGCTCCATGCGACAACACTTCCCCTCCTCAAAAATACAGTTGAAAAAGGCTCGTAGTTTGCGCTATTCGAATTATTTAGCGTTAATACGAGGAAGCTGAGCGCCCATAATAAAAAAAACTTTATTTTTCTCAAGTTACCTGCGAGAGCTGATGTTATTTTAATGTTAAATTTGAAGATCTTACCTAAAAATATCTGTAGAGCGCCAAAAGGGCACATATAAGAACAATAAAATGCCCCTAATAAAAATGTCAGGACAAGGCCAGAAAAAATAAATACAAACCAGCTGACATTCGAGCTTAAATCCGGCAGATTCCACAGAAAAATACTACCGAGATTTGACATAGATATAAAATTCGCCTTTATAAATCCAAAATATACGATTGAGCTCGCTAGCCCTATCTGCCTGAGGAGTTCGGCTTTAAGATAAAATGCTATCAAAAGAAATGTGATAATAAAAATCGTTATATAAAAATCCTTGTCCAGATCTAAGGCCGTGGCCTGGGAGGCTATATCCTCAACTCCGTGAATTATCGCCTGCATCTTGTGCGTGCTTGTCTTTAATGTGCTGGCAACTCCCCTCGTGGATATCGTCGCGTGGGTTATACCATGTATGTCTTTACCTACAATAAACGCATCCTTAGGCCCTTTGCCCTTAAACTGGTCTAAAAATTCTGTATTTCTGATCCTGTCCGCATATTTAGCGGTTTCAGTATGACGCAGGACTTTAAGATTCTCTATGCGGTGATTCCTATCAAGCGCCACCAGCATCTCGATAGGACCAACATGCCCTTTTTTCTCAGGCGCAACATCCTTTGTATTAAAACAATACCCGATCAACCTGTTTTTTTTATAAATCTCATAATATAAAAAAGGTTCTTCTTTTTTCCTGAAAGAATCAGCCTCAGGGGCAATCGACTGTAATTCCGTACCGCCAACAAAGGCCGCGACCTTCTCTCTCCCCCTGTTGTAAACATTCACGCCTATAGCCATTAAAAGAGTTACAAAAATAATTACATTTAATAGAACTTGCTTACGCATTTTTCTCCCTCTTTATAAAGACAATAAGGGCCATTACAAAAACCACTCCGCTTACGATCTGCGCTGTTTTTAAATCCGTGCCCCAAATATAAAGGCTGTCCCCGCGGAGACCCGAAATACCTACCCTTATGCAACTATATATCATCAAATATAACAAAAACACGCCTCCGTCAAATTTTATCTTCTGCCTCATAGACCACAATACAAAGAACCCGATAAGATTGAGGGTAAATTCATAGAGCTGGGTAGGATGCACCCTGAGACCCGCATATGCAATATAAGGCAGGCTCTCTTTCGGAAACTTGACGCCGAACATAGATTCCGTAGGCGCGCCAAAGCAGCAACTGTTTAAAAAACAACCAATCCTCCCTACTGCCTGGCCAAGGATTATAGAAGGGGCCACTAAATCAGCCAACTTCCAGAAAGATATCCTGCGCAATCTTGAAAACAAAATAGCCACAAGCGCTCCACCTAAGATCGCCCCATGTATAGCAAGGCCTCCCTCCCATACCTTTAATATAGATGCAGGGTCCTTTACAAAAATTGAGGGGTTGAAAAATATAAGGTAATACACTCGAGCTCCTATCAATGAACCTATTGCTAAATAGAGGACAAGATCATAAACTAAATCTAGCTTTATATCTTTCCGAGCCGCCTCAATGCCTGCAACATAAACTCCCAACAGGAACGCGATGGCGACCATCAAGCCATAACTATAAATTGTCATGGGGCCAAACTTGGCTATTATGGGATACATCTAATCAGTCCTTAATGTAGCCAACAGGAATAACATATATGGGAATAAGCTCTTTTGGCAGGTTTAGTGTTTTCTTTATACCGTCATCGGAAAATGCCCCTACAGGAACAGAGCCCAGGCCTTCTGAGATTGCCTGTAAATGCAAATTTTCTGCAGCATGCCCAACCTCTATATAAACGTAATTCTCGCCTCTTTCTCCGTAATGACTCATTGTCCTCTTAAAATCAGCGCAGATAACAATATCTATGGCAGCATCCTTTACAAAACCCTGGCCATAGCATGCGCGAGAAAGCTCATCGCGAACGTCCTTATCCTCGAGTCTTTCCAAACTGTGTGCATACGGAAGATAATGGAAAAGGCCGTCGGAGCTTACAAGATAGATCTCCAGGGGGTAGGTGGCCCCTGCGGAAGGCGCGCTGCGAAATCCATTCGATTCATCTGTAATCCCCTGACAAGACCAGAGCAGTTGACTGATTTGGCCGAGGCTTAATTCTTCTCCTGAAAAACTTCTTTCAGAGCGTCTATTTTTGATTGCCTCTTCTAAGGAAAGTTTGCCTTTTTCCCTTGGCGCTGGAAGTTTTATTATCATGCCTTCCTCTGCATATAAAAAACCGCATAAGGACAATAATAAAGGTAGGATAAAGCCGAATCTAACCACTATCATTTCTCAAAGGTAGAAGCTTAAACAACCTTTCCAATGCAAGCCTCGGGAAAAATATATTACTTTATCTCTATGTCGAGTTTTGCTGTTCTCTGCTTTGCAAGCTCCCAAGTGTAATCGTAAAGATGCAGGCCTTTGCTCGATGCCACGATTTCGCCATTTTCAACGCCAATCTCCTCTGCCATATGCTGTTTCACCAGTTCCAGCCCGCCGAGATTTGACGGAAAGCCTCCCCATAAATCCCATGACCTGAAATAAGGGAAAAAATGGAGCTTGCCATATCGTATCCTCGTATCTATAAGTCGCAGGCAGGGAGGGTCTTTAAGCTTTATATCAGAAGGCATGCCTATCTCCATTACTGCCTGGTTAGTCCCGTGCCCCTGAGTCTTGTAAATCTTTATCACTTCCTCGACCTGATTTACCTCAAGCGGCATTTCCCTTGTCATCTCCTTGCCGTCCGATGTCTCTTTTATTCTTACCTTTGCGTCTACAAGCCTCTCTCCATATGTATAATCCTCTGTCTCTGTTTTCTGGCCGGTCAATAAATATGAAAGGTACTTATGGATATATTCCATGCTTGTCGGAGACGGTATCCCAGAACCTTCAGGCATTATAGGGATTATTTGATGGGCAGGATTCTTTACCCTTATAGTAACAAAATCAAATTCGAGCCTCTTCTGGCCTTCATAGCTACCTCTTGTTATAGTATATACGTGGCCATGGTCTAAGATCCTTGAAAGACACTGAAACCAGGCATCGTCTAAATCAAAGGCCTCTATATAAACAGGTTTAAGTCCGTTTTCTCTCATTACCTCAATCCCCAATATTTTTTTAATTCCTGATTTATATCCTTTATCTTGTCTGGCTCTAAATCTTTTTCTTTTATTCTACCCCTAAAATCTCGCTCCTTCAACATAATTATCTTTTTCAATTCATCGATGGAAATCACGCTGCCGCCAAAAACTCTAGCGTGATTTCTAACAAAATTATCGTCTGAAGAAACGCTTATTTTATCCGCGGGCGATGCATCTCTGAGCATATCGACTATAACACTATCCGCATTTTTATTATTTGTTCCGAACAAGACCTCCACTTTCCCATACGAATGCCTTCTTACTTCAAGATTTTCTTCCTTGCTGTCAAACACAATAAATACTTTGTCAAATAGTCCTTTCCGCGCCATAAAATCCTTCAACATTGTAATAAAAGACATGCGCGCTGCTTCAAGACTAATATCCTTCCTGGCATCAAGCTCTCTTGTCTTACTTATCGCATTGTATCCGTCAATAATTAAATATCTTGGCACGACACTCCTTCTCGTTTTAACAATGCCGCTGTTACTCCCCGGCCATCAATCAAATTACCTCTGAAAGTGCCATCGTAAATGCTCTTGACCCCGCACGAAGGGCTTTTAGATTTTAAAACAGCCCTTTTTATATTATATTTCTTTACGACATCAAGCGCGGCGTAAGCGCCTTTTAGAAACTGGCTAGTGACATCCTCTCCGTTCTCGTCAAAAACCTTTGCTCTTCCGTCCAGGACATCCTCTCCATTCCCATCTTTAAGCTCTGTCTTTGTCCTTGGGACAGCCCTGCCTCCGAGCACTTCAGGGCATACTGCTATAGCAAGCTCTTTGTCCGCCAAATCCTTTATCTCTGGATCCAGCCTGTTTTTGCCATCCCATGCACAATCTACTCCAGCCAGACATGCGCTAACTAAAATCATGCCCCGAGCTCCGCTGTGACCTTTTCAAAGCCTGATTCGCCGTCAAAAACTATACCCCTGATTCCCTGTTCCTGCGCGGCCTCAATCAAATCGCTCCTATCATCTATATACAGGGCCTTTGAAGGCGCAGCGCCTATAGACTCTAACGCTCTCCTGTAAATCTCAGGCTCAGGTTTTCTGAACCCTGCCTCATAAGAAAGCACAAGTTTGTCAAACGCGTCAAAAATGCTCATTTTTTTACTCAAAAATTCAAAATGCGTCGCGTTAATATTGGATAGCATAACAAGTTTATGCATTGGCTTCTTGCTCCTTAAGAAATCATGCATCTTAATGTTTACAGGGACCTCAAAAAATATCTCATTCCATATAGCCAAAAACTTATCATGACCCATATCCAGCATGAGAAACTCTTTCACGCCGTAAAAGAACTCATCCGGGGTGATCTTGCCCTCTTCATATAGCTCGGTAAGAGGGGAATCAAAAAAAAGATCGTAGACTTCTTTTTCTTTTTTAGGGGTGGCGGCTAATATCTTTTTCACCGCAATCCTGTGGTCAAAATTAATCAGGACATTCCCCAAATCGCAGATTATCACATCATATTTATTCTGCTTCATAGCCTTTTAGTATAGTTAGTTTGTAATCGAGAATCAAGCACATTCTAACTTTACAAATCAGTCATTGATTGAAGCGTCAAGTCGCGAGCTATCTTTTTGAAGATCTGCTTTGGCCAAAGAAACGAAAAGATCATTGACACATATGCGTTTATATGGAAAAATGTCTGCATGGATAATATTTTTGAAGTGATCAAATCCCGCCGGAGCATAAGAAAATATCTGGATAAGCCGATTCCTAAAAAAATTATAGACAAGCTAATCGAAGCGGCAAAATGGGCCCCGAGCGGCATGAACCACCAGCCCTGGGGATTTGTTGTTATTAATGACAAATCCCTCATAAAAGAACTATCCGACCGCTCTATACCTTACATCAACAAGCTAATCGAAAAAGACCGAAAACTTATTCGCTATAAAAAACGCATGGCTGTAAAAAACTTCAGCATCTTTTACCATGCGCCCTGCATCATAATCATTCTGGGGAGAAAAGACAGCTTTTCCCATGAGAGCGACTGCGCAATGGCTGCGCAAAATCTTATGCTAGAGGCGTGCTCAATGGATATAGGAAGTTGCTGGATAGGCATGATGAACGTGCTTGAGAAAGACGAATGGTTCAGAAAAAGATTTGAGATTTCCGATAACTATTCCATCGTGGCCCCAATAGCCTTAGGGTATTTTGACGATAAAGATAGGCCTGTTATAGAGAGGAAAGCTGTAGAAATCCTTAAATGGTTTTAGGCCAGAGATATATTTATCTCGGGCTGTTTCTTTATAGTCTCATGGATAAAGCATGACTTTGCAATCTTTAAAAGCGCCTCTTCCCTGGCCCCCACATCAGCATTCGGCAAATATATCTCAACATTGATCCTTTTAACATAATATGGTTTTTCAGCCAATTCCTTTTCCCAGTCAACTTTTATAATTAAGCCTTGTGTAGCTAAGCCAGTTTTTTCGCAATATCCTATTACATACACGCCTATGCACGAGGCCAGAGAATCTATGAATAACTCCGGCGGGGTTGGCCCTTGATCTCCGAGCCCAGACGAGCCCGGTAGATCTATCGTAACGGCATGCTTTCTATTCTGCGCTACAAATTTCTTTCCTCCTGCATATTTTACCTCTGTATGCTCCATCTCAACCCCCTCGATTCAAGGCCTCCCGTTTAGAGACCTATTTCCAAACAAACCACAGGAATATATAAGCTGCGGTAACAGCTGCCAGGGTAAACGGGAGTCCTATCTTAATAAAATCCTTAAAACTTACCCTGTACCCGCGCTCTCTAAGCATGCCCATTGAAACAATATTGGCTGAAGCGCCTATCGGCGTGATATTTCCACCCAATGTAGCCCCTATCAAAAGCCCGAACAAGAAGAGCTCCGGCCTCGCGCCCATGTTCGAGGCAAGGATATTTGCCACAGGTATCATTGCTACTACATATGGGATATTGTCTATAAAAGCGGAAAATAATACCGAGAGCCAGACTATCAAGGTAAATGTCAGGAATATGTTTCCGCCTGTTACGTTTGATATAAAACCCGCCACATCCTCTATTATCCCTACCTGTGAGATGGACCCTATAAGAATAAATACCCCTACCAAAAAGAAAAATGTCCGCCAATCTATATGCTTTGTTAAAGAAAATCCCTCCTTGGCAAAAATCCTATGCCATACCAGACCCACTGCTCCAAAAAACAAACAAATAAGGGCAATTGTATAATAAGGCTTGTGCGTAATAAAACTCGATACAGCAAGGCTAAAAATCATAAGAAGCATCAAGGCGGTCGGCGTCCACGTCTTGACCTTTACCTCTTCCATCTTTCCAACTCCCTGCTTGAATTTACTGAAAATGAAATATAAGACCGCGAACGACGCGATCGCCCCCACTTCAACCGCGAATGCTATACCAGGACGCTGCTTCATCCAGAAAAAATCCATAAAATTCATCCTGTGGGCCATGGCGAGTATTATACTGGGCGAATCGCCTATCATGGTCGCTGAGCCCTGCAGGTTTGAGCTCACAGCCAGACCTATCAAAAACGGGACAGGATTGGTCTTTAGCTTTTTAGCGACCTCAAAGGCGATGGGCGCCACTATAAGGATCGTTGCGACGTTCTCTGTAAAGCTAGATATAAAACTGGAAAGCAAACAAATCAATAAAAGCGCCATCCCAACATTCCTGGCCCTACCCACCAAGCGCATTGCGAGATATCCAGGGACATTGGAATGCACAAAGAGCCCCGATAAGATCATCGTGCCGAGAAAAACTCCAAGCACATTAAAATTTATACTTAAAAAGGCCTCTTTCAATCCAATGGCGCCTGAGATTAGAAGTATGCCTACCCCGCTCGCCAGCGATAGTAATGGATTGATTTTACGATTAAATAAAACTATCGTAAGATAGGTAAGTAAAAATATTACTATTACAAAAATCTTCATCTTCTATCCCTTTGAAGAAAATATGTAAGTCTTTCCAACTCCATTGAAAGGTCAATATTTAAGATCTCTACGCCCTCCGGCGCCTTAGGCCCTAGAGGCGCAAAATTTAAAATAGCCTTGATGCCGGCGGAAACCAATGTATCAGTTACCTCCTGGGCTGATTGTCGCGGCACTGCCACAATAGCTATATTAATCTTGTTAGATCTTATTGTCCTTTTGAGCTCCTTTATATCCTTTATCTTGATTCCCTGCTTTACCTTGTTTACCTTTTTTCTGTCATTATCAAACGCATACTCTACATTAAACCCCTGGCTCTTGAATCCCTTGTAGGCCAATAGCGCAGAACCCAGATTCCCCACTCCTACAAGCACCACAGCCCAAGTCCTATCTACGCCAAGGATTTTTTTAAGCTCCTTTTTTAAAACCTCTATTGCGTAGCCGCGACCAGGTGTTCCAAACTGACCAAAATATGCCAGGTCCTTTCTGATCTGCGCGGCACTGCATTCTGTAAGATTAGCTAAGTCCTGTGAGGATATAACACTGGTATCTTGTAATGATAAAAGGACTCTATAGTAGACTAAAATCCTTGAAATGCTGGATGAGGGGATTTTCATTTTAGAGTAAGCTACCCTCGCGTCTTTTATACGCTCAAGCGTTAAAAGAAAAGTTTTTTAAACATATTGAATGCTAAAAAGGCGCGGGGCCTAGATTACTTAATCTACGGCCTCTACTTTTACTATCTCAGGAACATCTTTTTTTAATGTTTTTGCAACGCCTTCCCGTAATGTTATCTGAGACATAGGGCAGCCTCCGCATGCGCCTTTTAATCTCACCTTTACCACGCCGTCGGCTACATCCACCAGCTCTATGTCTCCGCCATCCCTCTGCAGGAATGGTCTTATTTTTTCTATTGCCTTTTCAATTTTTTCGCGCATAACAACCCCTTTCTTTAGTGAGCTCCCACCACGACGGGAACAGATTTAGCCCCTTCAAATCTACTGGTTACAAAAGTTACAAAATATCAAAAATATTGTACCTTTTATATAATAATTATCCACACTATGCACAATTACCCAGATAGCACTTGGATATTATCTACAATTGCCTTAAGATAATGGCCGTTCCTTTAGAGACTTGAAGGTGACCCCGCTCTCAGAACCTGGTATATGAGCAACCGGCTCTGTAAGTAAAAATTCACCTGTTTCAATCCAGCCTTTTAAGGTTTCGGCTATCTCAACCGCCTTTGAATAACTAGAAAGCGCTCCTGTCGGGACTTCCTTGCCTTTAACCTGAATCTTTCCGGTCTTTAGCTGGGCGTAGTTCACTTCGCCTAAGCTTCCTGGTTTACAATTTGGATAAGCGTCGCTATAGTCAACTATCTGCGCCCATATATCTTTATCCTTCACTGCGGTGAATCTGCATATCTCTTCATTAAGTATCGGGATAGGCACACCTATTCCTACAGTGAGCGTAACACCATAACCCTGAAAGGTTGTGCCTACTAAATACTCTGGCAACATGCCTTTCAAATCACCGATTACTGCAAGAGTGCCTGCTGGCGCTTGCGGTACGCCATTCTGTTTACGTTTCACTGTTGGGGCATGCTGAGTCCCTTGCCAGGCAACATAACCAACCCCGCCTCCAAGAAATATCTTCGAGCCTATTCCTATTGTCTTGTAATAGGGATCATTTAAAAGCGGTGAAAGCTGGCCTGCGCTGCAGTAATACGCGTTCCCAAGGTCGGGCCTCAAACTGCCCATATAGGTATAGATTATCTTGTCAGAAAGATTCACAGCGCAGTTATAGTTCTGATAGGCATTTCTGATATTAAAAAGCACTGCCTCGTTCAGGTCTTTTATATTGATAAAGGTCTCGAGCTTTTTTCTGGGATAACAATCTGTGCCATACGCAGTAGCAGAAAGCCTGAGGTCCTTGCCTGCGACAAGTTCTTGTATAACATGCGCACCCCCGTATTTAAATTCTCCTGGATAGACCTTATTCTGAGGATCGTCCTCTGGCAAGGCGGTCGCGCCTAAAAGTAAGTCAACTGCCGCAAATCCAGCGTATAGCGGCACATCATTCAGTGTAACCTTGCCTCCGCCAAGCTTCATCCTGGGTTTTGAATGCCCTATATTAAAATAAGCGCCCGAAGAACACATCGGGCCAAATGTGCCGGTCGTTACAACGTCAACCCGCTCTGATGTCTTCTGAACGCCATCCTTTTCTACAAGACCTATTATTTCCTCGGCTGTAACAACCACAGCCTTCTTCTTTTTGATCCTATCGTTTATCTCTTTAATTGTCTTCGCCACGTCAATCCCCTCCTTGCAATATGTTTTCTTACATCATTGTATCATACACTAAACAACAATCCATATTTTATTCCAGGCATCAGCCATAACATAAAACCACCACCTTTTCATGCGCCTTTTTAAAGCGAATCTTAAATATCGTGTAGCTCTGTGCTGATATATCTTTCCCCTGTATCAGGCAATACAACCACTATCAGCTTGCCTTTATTCTCAGGTCTTTTACCTATTTCTAATGCCGCATATACAGCCGCGCCGCTCGATATACCCGCAAGTATGCCTTCTTCTTTTGCCAACAGCCTGGTAGTCGATACGGCGTCTTCGTTCTTCACTTTAAAAATATCGTCTATTAAATCTCTATCCAAGACATCTGGTATAAAACCAGCGCCTATGCCCTGAATCTTATGAGGCCCCGGGCCCCCTCCAGAAAGAACAGGGGAATCAAACGGTTCAACTGCCACGGCCTTAAAATCCTTTTTTCTCTCCTTTATAACTTGCGCAACTCCTGTTAATGTGCCACCTGTACCTATCCCGCTGACAAAGATATCCACTTTCCCATCAGTATCCTTCCAGATCTCCTCAGCTGTGGTCTCTTTATGAATCTTAGGATTTGCAGGGTTCTTAAACTGTTGGGGCAAAAATGCATTCGGGACAGTCTTTGCAAGCTCTTCCGCCTTTTCAACAGCACCTTTCATGCCTTTGCCCCCTGGGGTTAGAACAATCTCTGCGCCAAAGAGCTTAAGGAGTTTACGCCTTTCAATACTCATGGTATCTGGCATTGTAATGATAAGCTTATAACCTCTGACCGCAGCAACAAATGCAAGAGCGATGCCAGTGTTCCCGCTTGTCGGCTCAATAATAGTCGCTCCTGGTTTTAGAACACCTCTTTCTTCTGCCTCCCTAATCATAGAAAGGCCGATTCTATCCTTTACGCTTGAGCCAGGATTAAAAGACTCGAGCTTGCCAACGATTTCAGCCTTAACGCCTTCTGCTATCTTGCCCAAGCGCACAAGAGGCGTATTGCCAATAGTCTCACTTATATCTCTATAAATCCTTGACATAAATCCATCTCCTTTTTTTAAATACTATATGTATAGCCCTCTTTTTTCTTTTTGCTACTCTCGACCCTTCTAACAAGCTCGGCAAAGGTAATAGTATCTACAACGAGAGACGTAGCTGTATACACCTGACTCCATATGTCTCTAAATACACAAGACTTAAAATCTCTGCACTGTTCATATTTATTTTTACCAACACACGTGATAGGCTCCACAGGTCCTTCGATAAATCTTATTATATCTCCGATGGTGATCTTTTCAGGAGCCTTGGCCAGAAAATAACCTCCGTTCACGCCGCGCCTACTATCTACAAATCCTCCTCTTTTTAATGTAAGCAATACCTGCTCTAAGAATTTATCAGGGATATCGCCTCTTTTAGCAATATCGTGAATTGGAATAACATCCTTGTTGTAATTCAGAGCTAACTCAAGTAATGCCTTAAGCGCATAATCACCTTTATAACTAATCTTCATATTAAGCTCCTAATCTCTATAATCATGACTATCTTAGTAGAGATTATAGCCTATACTCCTCAAACCTGTCAAGTATTTTTTCAAGTATTTTTTAACTTGACAAATCAGCCAATGACAAAAGTGTCAAGTTAGCATTTCATATGTGCTGTTTTCAGGACAGTTATATTCTAAAGGATGAGATGAGTTCATCTGGGGAGGGCTGGACTGTAACTGATTTCAATTCTTGCGAGGGCAAAATCCTATAAGAAACATTTACCCCGTCCTCTAAAGCCAGAGGGTCTATTAAATCTGATTTGGCATCTGAATATCTGCTTATAATAGAGGATGTTAAGCGTATCTCTTTCTCTCCGATATCCCCTCTCGCTAAACCAATGGGGCTCGGGATATCCACAACATCAAATATATAATCACCTGAACGTGAAAACGTAGATAGCAATTTATTTTCTTGTTCATTGCGGCCTATAAATAGCTTTGCGTCTTCTGATAGCCTAAATTGCCTGCCAATCTTTAAGAGATGCAGGTCGTTAATGTCATAGTCGGGCCTATATTTGAAAAGATCTTTTAACCTATTGGAAAAACCCCTGTCTGTCAAAAGACATCCCCCCGCAGGGCAAGGATAATCATTTATGGCAAACTCTTTTGCGAGCTCAAGCTGCCTATGGCGCTGACGACCTTGAATATCCAACAATCTGTCTCTGTCTACTATGCCTGTTTTTTCAGGCACTGTAGGTTCAAATAATTTTGCAGATAACGGCCTTACGATCAGGCCACTAAGGCCTGATTCCCTTTCTATGATCTCTATAGCATTTCTTCTCTGCGACATAGGCCTTTCTCCGAGCACCTCCCCTGTTATAACAAAAGAGGCCCCTGTCTCTCTCATGAAATCCCTGGCCTTCTCAAAAGTAAAAACCCTGCAATCAATACAAGGGTTCATGTTTCTCCCGCGGCCATATTTAGGATTTTTAACTATCTCCATGTATTCTTCTGTTATATTCATTACCTTTAAAGGCACTTTCAGCTGCTTTGCCGCCTTTGTAGCCTGATGCATGCAACCCTTGGATGTACAAGTGCAAAATATGGTTAAAAAATTCAGGGCGTGTACCTCTATACCCTGCTCGAGCATAAGCCTGATAGCCAACATGCTATCCAGGCCGCCTGAAAATAATGCCACTGCTTTTTTGTTCATCTAAACTCCCTGCCCTGGTCTATTCTTCGCCTTCAAGCTATTTAGATATTCTTTTATCTTCTTCTCGTATCCAATATCTGTTGGTTCGTAATATATTTTTTTTTCTGGGATGTAATCCTGCTCCACATAATGATCTTTATATTGGTGGGCATATTTATAACCCTTGCCATGGCCTAATTTCTCTGCGCCAGGATAGTGTGAATCTTTGAGATGCGCGGGCACCTCAAGGGTCCTGGATCCTTCTACGTCCTTCATGGCCTTTTCGATTCCAAGGTAGCTAGCATTGCTTTTAGGGGCGCATGCGAGATAACAAACGGCCTGGGCCAAAGGAATCCTACATTCAGGCAAACCTATAAACTCAGCCACTTGAAATGCTGCATTTGCCACCACAAGGGCCTGCGGGTCAGCATTCCCAACATCCTCTGCAGCCGATATAACAATGCGCCTGGCAATAAACCTCGCATCCTCTCCCGCATAAAGCATCTTTGCAAGCCAGTATAATGCCGCGTCAGGATCAGACCCCCTTATGCTTTTAATAAATGCGGATATCGTATCATAATGCCCATCCTCATCCTTGTCGTACATCACTGCCTTTTTCTGTATAGACTCCTCTGCTATCTTTATATTAATATCCACAATGCCGGTTTTATCCGGTTGGGTTGTTAACGCAGCGACCTCCAATGCATTAAGGGCCTTTCTCGCATCGCCATCTGAAGCATCTGCCAAAAAGAATAAAGCCTTTTTATCAAGTTTGATAGGCCTCTTGCCTAAACCTCTGGCTTCGTCTTTCAAGGCATTCTCTAATATAGTAATTATCTCTTCTCTTGAGAGTTTTGTTAATTCAAAAACTATTGAACGTGAAATGAGTGGGGAGTTCAGCGAAAAGAATGGGTTGTGCGTGGTGGCGCCTATCAAAACCGGATTGCCTGATTCCACATCAGGCATTAATATGTCCTGTTGCGCCTTATTAAACCTGTGTATCTCATCTATAAAAAGCATTGTCCTTTTGCCATTGGCCTTCTCGCGCTCTTTGCTGGACTTTATAGAATCCCTTAATTCCTGAACGTTAGAAACTGTCGCATTTATCTCATGAAAATAAGTTTTCGTAATATTCGCGATTACATACGCAAGGGCTGTTTTCCCTGTCCCAGGAGGGCCGTAGAGAATGAGCGAAGTAATACTGTCGGCATCTATTGCCCTGCGTAAAAGCTTGCCTTCTCCAAGTATATGCGTCTGACCTACAAACTCGCTTAAATCCCTAGGCCGCATCTTTATGGCTAAAGGATGGCTTCGCTTTTGATTTTTTCTATGGGATTCAAATAAATCAGGCATAATAAAAACTCTAAAAAAAATCCCCACTAATGCCGTGCGAAAGGCCGCTTTATGAACCCTTTCAGCAAGTGGGCGCCCTCTTAGATATTTAATGTTCCCTTAACCCTAAGGTCAAAGTCTACAGCCACATCTAAAGTTAGGCTCCCAATATGATGGTGTTGGCTCAAAAACTCCCACTTCATCACGTACATCGTAGGGATTATCTAAATTATATCATAAAGAATTATAGAAATCAACATTATGACGCAGTGCCTAACTTGACAGTTTAGTCGTTGATTGATTTGTATGCTACCTAATCTGGGCTCCTAACTTTTCAACCAAGGCATCTTGTATATTCTTGTGTATCTGGCTAACATCCTCGTCCTTTAAGGTCTTCTCATCTGAGCGGTATTCCACAGTATAAGCCAAACTCTTCTTGCCCTCTCCTATCTGCTGGCCTTTATACAAATCAAACACATCTATTGATCTTACAATATCCTTGCCTTCCTTTTTTACCAAATCAAATATGCTCGATGCGTTTACAGAATCATCGAGCAGTATAGATATATCCCTTTTAATAGAAGGGTATCGAGGCAACGCCACGAATCTCTTCTTCAAATTCACATGCTTCAATAAACCCTCCGCGTCTATCTCAGCAAGATATACCTTTTGTTTTATATCAAACTTCCTGGCTACTTCCGATTTCACTTCTCCCAAAGCGCCTATCCTATGCCCATCTATCTTTATCTGGGCAGAAATCGCATCCCTAAACATATTGGATCCTGCCTCCTCAAAAACATAGTCTTTTATGCCAAGAGAATTTAAAAATAGCTCAACAACCCCTTTTAAATCAAAGAAATCTATGTCCCTCGGCTTATTTTTCCAGTTTCCGCTCATGGTGCCGCACATACCAAGACAGAGGCTTAGCTTTTCATATATCCCGTCGGTACTCTTATCCGCGCGATAGATCTTGTTCAATTCAAACATCTGGATAGGGGCATTTTTCCTATTGAGGTTCCAACCTATGGCCTCGAGCATTTCTGAAGAAAGACAAGGCCTCATAAATTCCTGGTTAGAGCTCAAAGGATTTTTAAGGCGTACCAGATCATCAAAGGATTCGCCCAATGCGTCTATGGCGAATCTAGAGCTCAATGTATAGGTAACGATCTCATTCATGCCAAGAGAATAAAGAATCCTCTTCGCCTCTTTTGTCAATAAAGATAGCTCCTTTTTTTCAGCCTCATAGGTCTTTTGCATTGTAAATTGAGGAAATGTTACAGGGACCTTGTCATAACCGTACAATCTAACCAGCTCTTCTATCAAATCTATTTCCTTTTCCAGATCCTGTCTGTAAGAAGGCACCTTGACCAGGATGTTATCTTTTCCCTTTTTAGCGGGCCGCAGATTCAACCTCTTGAAGAGCTCTGCCGCTTCCTTAAAGCCTATATCTATACCTAGAACTCTCGGGATTTCTTCCAGCCTAAGCATAATTTCCTTTTCCTTTATTGCCTTGCCACCCACATCAGTAATCGTCCCGGAGACCCTGCCATCAGCTATATCCCTGATTATCTCCTGGGCCCTTGCGCTGGCAGACAAAATCATTCCAAAATCGACTCCCCTTTCAAATCTATAGCTCGATTCCGAAGCAAGCCCTAATCTCCGCTGAGACTTTCTTACGATTATAGGATCAAAATATGCGCTCTCGAGAAAGACGTTCTTGGTGTCACTCGATATCTCGCTATCCTTGCCGCCCATTATGCCAGCTATGGCCACAGGTTTTTTAGTATCAGCTATGACCAGCATGGTAGGATCCAAATCCCTTTTGACCTCATCAATAGTCACAATGCTTTCGCCCTTTTTGGCCTTTCTTACTATTATCTTCCTGCCTTCCAACTTATCCAAATCAAACGCATGCAAAGGCTGGCCTGTTTCAAAAAGCACATAATTCGTAATATCCACTACATTATTAACAGACCTCACGCCCATGGCATTTAATCTTGCGATCACCCATTTAGGAGAAGGCCCTACCTTTATATTCCTTATAATACACCCCACATATCTCGGGCATGCCTTTTTGTCCAACACTTCTACCTTTGCGCTACCATGGCTAGACCCTTTTTTCATATAATTCTTTTTCACTGATGAAGGCATCTTTAAAGACTTTTTCGTAGCCGCCACAAGTTCTCTAGCAACGCCCAGAATAGATAGGCAATCAGGCCTGTTAGGTGTAATCTCTATATCCATAACATGGTCACCCTCTACATCAAAGATGGAAGTAATCTCCAAACCCGTCATGGTAAGAGAATGTTGTATCTTGTCTAATCCATCTCTTACGTCAACAAAATCCTTTAACCAGCTTAAACTAACTCGCATAATTATTTCCTTTCCATGAAATTCACTGCTTGAGATTAAACCTTAGTTTTGCTACTTTTCAAGCTTTGATATTCTCTCTTCCAATTCAAAAATATACAAATACGCCTCTTCTGATTTTTCCTTTAATTCATCTATCGCTTTCTGTTGAGTCTTTATTGCCTCCAAGAGAACA
>JBHPFI010000021.1:0-28412 GCA_042572045.1 Candidatus Omnitrophota bacterium | reverse complement strand
ACTCATAGATATCGGAATAGAGCCATATTTAATAAGTTCCTCTTTGATGCTTGTAGGGGCTCAGAGGCTTGTTCGTAGATTGTGCTCCCAATGCAAGGAGGCATATGAGACAACCTCTAAATTGATGGACGACTTTAAGATAAAACAGGACCTTTTGTATAAACCTAAGGGTTGTGATTATTGTAGTCATACAGGTTACAGGGGAAGGATAGGAGTTTATGAAATAGTGGTTATAGGTGACAAAATGAGAGAATTGATTTCACAATCCGCCAGTCTTAGGGAAGTCAGGGCAGCGATAATAGAGTTGGGAGCAAGATCTCTTTTAGAGAATGGCATTAAAAAGGTAGAAGAGGGCGTTACGAGTATTGAAGAAGTCTTAAGCATAACGATTATAACAGAGGAATAATAAGATGCCCCTTTTTAAGTATATAGCCAGGGATCAATCAGGAAGGCTAAGGGAGGAGACCGCAGATGTTGCTTCTCAGGAAAGCCTCATAAATTCATTGCAGTCAAAGGGCTTTTATGTAATATCCATAGGGCCTGCTACTCAAGAAAAGCGGATTAAAAGGATTGCCAGAGTATACCATCGTGGCGTCAGGACGTTTGATCTTATTTTGTTTTCCAAAGAGCTGGCTACGCTTTTGAGCTCAGGGGTGACGCTTATAAAAAGTTTGGACATATTGTGCAAACAGATAGAATCTCAGACGTTATTGCACGCAGTCGAACAGATAAAAAAGGATGTAGAGGGTGGTTATACTTTTCAGAATGCCCTGAAGAAACACAGCAAGATATTTTCTGCTTTTTGGGTTCATCTGGTCGAGACAGGAGAGGCCAGCGGACATTTACCCATGTGTCTTGAACGACTTGCTGGATATTTGGAAGAAAGTGCTAGTTTAAGAAAAAAGATAATCTCAGCCATGGTTTATCCTATGGTATTAATGTCTGTTGCAGTCGGAGCAGTCGCTATTTTCTTGATCAAGATTATACCTATATTCGCTGACATATTTAAAGGATTTAACGTAGAACTACCGCTTCTCACACAGCTAATAATAATTGCAAGTAATATGGCTAGAAAATATTTTTTAATTACGGCTGGCTTTGCCGCGCTTTTGTTTTTTGCCGCCAAAAAGTATATATCTACAAAAGCAGGCAGGTGGCAGTTTGACAACCTTAAGTTTAGGTTGCCACTAATAGGGCAGGTAATGCAGGAGATAACCACGGAGAGGTTTACGAGCGCATTATCCACGCTTCTTAAGAGCGGAGTGCCTATATTGCATGCGCTTGAGATAACAGAGAAGATAGCTGGAAATAAAGTTATGGAGAGTGACTTAAAGGAAGTAAGGTCAGCTGTTAGGGATGGTAGGGGTATAGGTCAGACCATGCAGCAGAGCGCTTTATTTTCTCCTCTAGTTGTTCAGATGATAAGCGTGGGAGAAGAGATTGGGGAATTAGGCAAGATGCTAGAAAGGATTTCTGGATTTTACAAAGAGAGGGTAGATACTTTTGTTGGGAGGCTTACAACAATATTCGAACCTCTGGTTTTGGTTTTTATGGGCATCGTAGTTGGGATTTTGGTTGTAGCTATGTTCATGCCCATCTTTAGTATTTCTAGTGCCATAAGGGCAACTGGTTGATATAGATCGAAAACGCGGCATTGTCTACCATTTGACATACTTTCTATAGGGATGTATAATTGTAGTAGGGGAAAAAAGGAGGAAAAGCTATGAATAGAAAAGGTTTTACGCTAGTAGAGGTTCTAATAGTCGTTATAATCATAGGTATACTTGCAGCTATAGGCATACCTCAGTTCGCAGATACCATTGAAAAGGCAAAAGGCAGTGAAGCAAAGGCGGGTTTAGGCCATATACAGACAGGCGAAAAGGTCTATTGTGTAGAGAACGAATTTTATACAACCAACTTAACTGATCTTGATATAACCGTAAGCCAGAAATACTGGTCCTTTGCCGTAACAACGCCTAGCTCTGTTACTTATACTGCGACTGCGACGAGATCAGGCGGAGTGCGTGCTGGCCAAACTGTAACAATGGACCAGACTGGGGTTATTTCTGGAAACTGGGATTTTCTTTAATCTGTTACAAAGCTGCTGAAGGCACAAGGAGGTGTTCGCAATGCTAAAGAAAGGTTTTACACTTCTAGAGGTCCTTATTGTAGTTATTATTATAGGTGTTCTCGCTGCGATTGCTCTACCGCAGTATGTGAATACTATTGAAAAAGCCAGGTCTGCAGAAGCAACAGGCCACATAGGTGCTTTACGCAGTTCAATGGATAGATACTGGTATGAACAAGGCGCCCTTGCGAGTAGCTATGCCGCTGCAAGCTGGGCTAACTTAGATGTGGACAATCCTAACAATGACAGCGGTAGGCTTTTTAATTATACGCTTACAGATACTGGTACTATGGCGACGAAAGCTTATACTATTAGAGCGGAACGTATAGGCAAGACAAGTACACATTGGGTGCAATGGACACAAACAGATAATAATACAGGGAGACTATATAAATCTGATGAATTAGGTGGGCCTGAATCGTAATGTAAGAAAGGTTTATGGCAGAGAGATTTGATCTAGCGTGTCTTGGACGCAAAAAAGGTTTTACGCTTTTAGAAGTACTGATTGTTACAATAATAATCGGCGTCCTTGCTGCAATTGCGCTACCTCAATATGTGAGTACTATTGAAAAAGCCAGATCAGCGGAGGGGGCTATTCATATAGGTAGCTTACGCAGTTCGATGTTGAGATACTGGTATGGGCGGATGTCTTTTTCAGCATCATACGCGCCGGGTACACTAGATATGTTGGATATAAATAACCCTAATAATGATACTGGTAGATTTTATAATTATACCCTTACAGATAATAGCACTATTACAACGAGGAGTTATACTATCAGAGCTGAGCGCATAACTAATGGGAGTATTTACTGGCTCCAGTGGGTCCAGACAGATAACAATACAGGCAATCTGTATAAATCTGATGCGTTAGGCGGACCTGAATCGTAAGGGGAGAAGGGTTATGCTATGATAAGAAAATTTTTCAATAAAAAATTTATAGTACTATTTTTTAGCCGTAACATAGGCTTTACCCTTACAGAACTACTGATTGTAGTGGTGATAATCGGTGTTCTTGCAACGTTGGCCTTGCCAATGCTTGTTAAAACTATAGAAAAAGCAAAGATCGGGGAGGCAATAAGTAATTTGAATCTTATCAGAACTGGTCAGAAGATATATTTTCTGGAGTACAATACTTTTGCCCCGCCCAGAGATCCTAAGACAGATATAAGAGATTTGAATATAGAAGACCCAAACAACCCTTCAGCTCGTTATTTTGATTATACGATTGAAAGTGTCGCCCCCGGAGAGTTTACTGCTAGGGCTCAGAGGAGAAGTAACGCGCCAGCTCCATATGATGGATATTATTACGAGATAAGTAAGGACGGAGAGCTATCTTCAAATGGCCCGCTTATTTAATGAGTCCGCCTCGGGCGGATGAATTGAACCCTTGACATTTTTTGTTATTATAAAACTAACTATTGCCCGTTACTTTCTTAGTAACCCCAAAAAACTTCAAGGATAAGTTCAGTCAGTGACCTATGCTCACTTTGTTCCATAAGTCGCGACTTCACTTAATCATGCAATTAAAAGACCTGCTGAGTTCGATGGTTCAAAAAAAGGCGTCCGACCTTCATCTTACAGTAGGTATTCCACCTCATCTCATAAGAGAGAATCGTCTTCATCAGATATATTCATTGATTCAGATGGGCAAAAAATATCATATGCACACCATGAAGCAGTCTTTAGCCGGACTTTACAACAATGGTCTTATAATATGGGATGACGCCTATTCCAGAAACATTGATCCCCAGGAATTGATTTCTCTGACAAGGAGGCATCAAAGTGAGAGTTGATCATGGACAAGCTATTGATCTTTAAACGCATAAGACAGGTATTCAAGGACGTGAACAATAGGGCCTTTACTCTTACGGAGATCTTGGTATCGGTGCTTATCATCGCTATCTTAGCGGCAGGGATGCTCGGTTCTTTTGTAGGGGCTCAGTATTTTTTCAATCGTTCTAGACACAGACTACAGGCATTGCATTTTATAAGAGAAGCGCATGGTAGACTGAGAAGTAACTATACCTATACAGATTCTCAGATGAATGCTGGTAGCCACACAGAGGCAGAGATAGCGGGTATTGTTAAAGGTGAATTGACGAGCTTAAACCATCAGCTTACATATGATATAAATTCAGGCTCAATGATACCACCGATGGAGGGGTATAAAGAAATAGCCCTTAGTATTACCTGGGATGAAACGAGTTTTTGAAGGAATCGCTATGATTAAAAGGCGCATTAACAATAAAAGAGGGATAACGATGGTGGACGTCATGATTTCAGTGCTTCTTCTGGGCGTGGTATCCTTGACGGTTTTTACCTTGTATGACGCAAGCAGGGTACTTCATTTTTCCGCATATGACAAGGTCATGATTTCTTATGAGCTGCAGTACGCTGTAGACCATATATACAAAAGCGTGATGCAATCGTTAGGCGATGTAACCTCGCCTTTAACTTCCCGGCCTATTTATATCCCAGACGCCGGAGGAGAGGCAGAAACATTAGAGCTAAATATACACGTGAACAATGACAATAATCCTGGCAATGATATTCTTGATTCCCAAGGTGATTTGGGAATTTCACAAGCCACTTATGGGAATATCGTTACCTATACATATTCCAAATCTGGAACTACGCTTATGTTTGACGATGGGGCTAATCCTCCAGAATCTATGGTTCCAGGCGCGATTATAACTGATGTTACTTTTACTCTAGATGGAGAGCTATTGACTATTTCCTTGACAGGCACGCGTGGAAGTCAAGCAGGTGCTTATAAAGCTCAAACCCTTACATTTTATTCGGCATGTTATCCCCGTCTCGCTTCATCCCACTAATTTAATACGTAATAGCTGTGACCTTTAATTTGTCTTAACTTGACACTTCAGTCAATGACAAAAGTTGTCCGCCGAAGGCGGATAACCCGCCTTTGGCGGGTGGCGCAATCTTACGTGTCAAGTTAGCGTTATAAAGCAATGCAGCGCAGCATTTTTATGGCTCTTATTTTTAAAAAATGATATAATAAACCTAGAGTTTGCGGTAATATTTGATAAATCAGCCTTAGGGGCCATAGTTGAATGGGACAACGTATCCCTCGCACGGATGAGGTCCGGGTTCGACCCCCGGTGGCTCCACCAGTATGACGAACCCAAAAAGGGGTATTAGGAGCGAACGTTCACACGAATAAGTGCGAACATGCTTGTGAGCTCCGCCGAGAAGGTGAGGTGGCAAGATTGTTTTTCCCTATCGGCGCACTTAGCTTCCTTAAGCTCAGAGTTGCTTGTTTACCACCATGGTTTGACGTCGAACGGCTCACCGCCTGTCTTTCGACGGTTCAGGGCATAGTTCCCCATTTTTTATTTACGGAGGTTGTATATGAGATTTTACGTTTCCCCTGAATCGATATTTCTGGAGAAAAATATAATAGAAGTAAAGGATAAAAGAGAAATCCGCCATATACGGGATGTTATGCGACTGAAGAGAAGCGCGACCGTAGATATATTTGACGGAAAAGGCAATGAGTATTCAGGAAAGATAAAAGATATCAACAGAGGCTCTGTCGTCATAGAGATTAAAAATATTGTAGATTTTAAAAGCGATATCCCTTACAGAGTTACCCTTTATCAAGCCATGCCCAAAAAAGGCAAGATAGATTTTATAGTTGAGAAGGCTGTGGAGTTAGGCGTAGATACTATTGTTCCGATAATTACAGAAAGGACAAGATGGGCGATTGTTGGGGAGAAAGCTCGCCTAAAGACAGAGCGCTGGATCAGGATTGCAAAGGCGGCATCTAAACAATGTGGGAGAGTAGAATTGCCTATAATAAGAGATGTTACAGATTTTAACAAAGGCTTAGTCGAATCAAAAAAAAGTGATATGACTATATTTGCGGCGCTGGATAAGGACGCAAGGCCATTAAAAGAGGCGTTTGAAGCTTCAAGGCCTGGGAATATAGCGGTGTTTGTAGGGCCAGAAGGTGATTTTAGCCAGAGCGAGATATCTATGGCAAGGAAGCAAGGGTGTAGGATTTGCTCTCTTGGGCCCTTGGTTTTAAGAGTAGAAACAGCCGCAATATATATATTGTCATGTCTAAATTATGAATACAGTAATTAAAAAAAGAAGACAGATTGTTTACTTAAAATAAAATTTTTAGGTAAAATTCGGATATTATATATACTTACATATGAAGATCACGGCGAGAACTCATATTTTATTCATAGTGCTTATCATAGTTATTGTATTTTCAGGTTCCTTGAAGAACGATTTTGTCTGGGACGATAAATACCTGATAATAGACAACCCCCACATAAAAAGCTTGGACTATCTCCATGAGATCTTTACTACGCAATTATATGAAGGCAGCCAGGTGCACAGTAATTTTTACAGGCCTCTTCAGCTCTTATCTTTTGCTTTAGATTATTCAGTCTGGGGGCTGAACCCCTTTGGGTATCATTTAACAAATCTTTTTCTTCATATATTCAATTCGGCCCTGGTTTATCTTATTTTAATTGCAATCAGCTCTTCGGCTGGATTAGCGATGTTGAGCGCAACGTTTTTTGCCATATCGCCCGCGATATCAGGTATCGTATATTATATTTCAGCCAGGTCAGATCTTTTGATGGCGTTATTTGTATTTTCTTCGCTTTTGTTTTTTATTAAATACATAAAATGTAAAAACGCAGTTTGGTATATTTTTTCTCTAGTTTCGTTTGCGCTCGCTCTTTTATGCAAGGAGATGTCAATAATACTATTGGCGCTTTTGGCGTTACAGCTTTTCAGGTCAGAGAAAAGGGCGAGACAGAGATTGACAATGCTTTTGCCTTATATAGTTATTTTAATTTTTTACATCGCCCTTAGATTTTCGATTCTGAATTTTGCGAGGGGCGCTAACCCTTTGATAGATTTCAATTATCCTGCAACTATCCCGCTATGGAGGCGTGTTTTAACAGATTTTAAAGTGATACCTAAATACATAGGACTCCTTTTGTTTCCATATGGCCTTCACATGGATTCTTTTGTAGAGCCTGCCAAGTCGCTGTTTCAAGTCGATGTATTATTTTTCATGGCCTTATTTATTTTTCTTGTACTTATTATTAAAAAGGCGTCGCGCCTCAGCGACCTGGTTATATTTGGTGCGCTTTGGTTTTTGTTGACCCTTTTGCCTGTTTTGAATATTTATCCGATATCAGTCTTTTTTGGGGAGGGGTGGCTTTATATGCCATGTGTAGGTTTTTTTATTGTTCTTAGCGTTATTTGTCAGAAGGCCGTCAGGCCCAAGGCAGGGAGGACCTTGAGTAATATCTTGATAGTCATTTTCTTTGTTTATTATGCCTTACTCAACATCAATTATGGCAGGGTGTGGAAAGATTCTATTAGCTTATTTCACAATGTATTGAAATATGAGACAGAGAGCCCTTTTATCTATCTTACGTACAATAATCTGGCCATGGCATATTATGATAAGGGAGAATATAATAAATCAATTGAATATTGCAAAAAGAGCATATCATTAAGCCCGGACTATCAGGACGCCTACAATAATCTGGGAGTTACTTATATGACAATACAAAAACCTGTTAAGGCTATAGCACATTTTAAAAAAGCGATTAGCTTAAAAAAAGACTATGTTTTTGCTTACCGCAACCTGGCCCATGTCTATAGTTATATAGGTTTAACGGATAGCGCTATAAGATTTTCAAATATGGCAATAGAGCTAGATCGTTATTCTTATAAGTCGTACTGTAATTTGGGTTATATATTTTTAGACAAAGGAGACCTTGGTAAGGCAATAGAATCTTTTAAAAAGGCAGAGGAGATGGAGATGCGGGCCTGGGAGCCGCATTATGCCCTTGGAAGTCTTTATATAAAGAAGAATAAGCTTAAAGAGGCCATTGATGAATACGAAGAGGCCTTGAGCCTAGGGTTGAGGGATTATGTATTTTATAATGAACTAGCTATTTTATACATAAAGAATGATGACCTTGGCAATGCAGAGCGCCTATTCAGAAAGTCGCTTGCGTTAAACAGTAATCAAGCGGGTCCGCATAATAATTTAGGGAATCTCTATTCTCTGATTGGGCGTTTCGACCTGGCAATTAAAGAATATGAAAGGGCCCTCGCTATAAATCCTGATAATTCAGCCATAGTTGATAATATTAAAAAGACAAGGTTTGAGTGGAATGGCGCTCACGGAATGAGCGCCGTAAAATAAAAACTTTCAGAAGAACAATGCGTATTTTTGAGCTTTATGTTGCAGTTTGATTTACATATATGATAGCACGCGCTATAGAAAAACCCTATATTTCGATTATAATACCCACTCATAATTCTGCATCAACCCTGGAGCATACTATCGCGGCTTGCTTGACTCAGGATTATCCCAGAGACAGGTTCGAGATACTGGTAGTTGATGATGGCTCAAAGGACAATACAAAAAAGATTGTAGAGAATTTCCCGGTCACATACATATACCAGAAAAAAACAGGGCCTGCTTCAGCCAGAAATAATGGCTGGAAGAATTCAAAGGGAGACGGTCTTTGTTTTATCGATGCGGATTGCGTACCTTATAGTGATTGGGTTTCTAAATTGGTAGAAGGCTATCATGAGGATGATGTGGGTGCTGTAACAGGCAGTTATGCCGTAGATGGACTGCAGTATTTATTAGATAAATTTGTGCATTGTGAGATAAAATACAGGCATTCTATGAGGCTTGAATATGTGAATTCATTCGGCACCTATAATGTTTTGGTAAAGCGCTCTGTGTTTGAGAATTTAAAGGGTTTTGACCCTTTGTATTTTAATGCCAGCGGAGAAGATAGCGACCTGTCCTATCGTATTATAAAATCTGGTTATAAGATATATTTTGCAAAAGGCGCGCTTGTTAGTCACCGCAATATTTTGAGATTTTGGAGATATATTTTAGTGCAATTTAATCATGGGTATTGGAGGATGAGACTGTATAGAAAAAATATTTCAATGATAACAAAAGATGAATACGGATACTGGAAGGATTTTGCAGAGCTATCTTTAATTATAGCCCTAATAGTATCTATAGTAATAGATTTTCAGAACAAATCTTTGCTAATAGGGTTGTTGATAGCCCCTCTTTTTGCCATACAGCTACTTTTTCCTGTAAAGCTTTCTTTAGAAGAGAAGGATGCGCGGCATCTTGTTTTTTCCTTTGTCACATTTATTCGCGGTTTTGCGCGTGTATTAGGAGGTATTGTTGGATTTGTCGTATTCTGGATTATCAGAAAATGATGCGCGGCCTCTATGGGATCTTTTCTGGAAAAGGCGCGATGTAAAAAGTCCTGAGACGTGGGCCAAGAGACGTATAATCGATATTATTTCAGGATACGCAAAGCCAGGTCGCGCTGTTTTAGACGCTGGATGCGGATCAGGTTTTTTTTCTTCTTATTTTGCATCCTGCGGATGCAGCGTATATTCTATGGACTATTCTGCGCGAGCCCTGTCGCTTACAAAAAAGGTTATAGGAAACAAGTCTGAGATGTATATAGAAGGTAGTGTCTTGGACGAAAAGAAGATGTTAGGTCTTGGCAAGAGATTTGATATTATTTTTACAGACGGATTATTGGAGCATTATTCAATAGAAGATCAGGATAGGATTGTTATGGGCATGAAGAGAATTAAAGAGAAAAACGGATGCATGATAAATTTTGTGCCTAACAGATTTTCTTTTTGGTCTATTGTAAAGCCTTTTTATATGAACGTGAAGGAAAGGCCTTTTCTTATGCATGAATTTTTAGATCTTCATAGAAGAAATGGCTTAAAGATTGTCTCTTTTGGCGGGATTAATGTCTTGCCTTTTAAGGTTTCGCCTGAAAGGCCATTAGCTAAATATTTAGGTATGCTGTTTTATTGCATTGCTGTCTAAAGCAAGCCCTGCGCTTTGCCCTAGCTTGAGAAATCCTCAATGACAAAAGTTGTCCGCCGCAGGCGGATAATCCGCCTCTGGCGGATGGATCGATTTCATGTGTCAAGTTAAGAGCTTAAAATGAAGGATTCAGAATGAAGGTATTATTTTTAAATCCGTCATACGGAAAAGGATTTTGTAAGACTGCCAGGTGGTTTGCTAAATCCCGGGCAAGGGAACAGCGCCATCCTGATTATCTGTGCACAGCTATAGCTGTGCTTGAAAGAGATAGGCATCTCTGTAAATTCATTGACGGCTCAGCCAGAAATATTTCCGCAGAAGAGACAAAAGAGGCCTTTCGGGATTTTAACCCAGACATGGTAGTTATCAATGCGACCACACCCTCCATAGATTCAGATTTAGATTATGTTAAGATGTGCAAGGAAGAAAGTAACTCGAAAGCCCTTACGATAATGATAGGTCCTCATGTAAGCGCTGAGCCAGAGGATACATTGAAAAGAGGAAAGTCTTTTTTAGACGCAGTCGCAAGAAGGGAGTATGACTATACATTAAAAGAGCTTGCGAGTACCGGAGACTTATCTGATTTAAAAGGCGTATCTTATTTAAGGAAGGGCGAGATAGTTCATAATGCAGATAGGCCATTTATTGAAAATCTCAGCAATCTTCCTTATCCAGCCTGGCATCATATAAATCCCAGAGATTACTATGCTCCTGCAAAAAGGAATCCTTTTTTAACAGTGATTACTGGTAGGGGGTGCGAGGGCTCGTGCACTTTTTGTTTATTCCCTCAGACAATGTATGGTAGAGAATACAGACACAGAGATCCTCATGATGTGTTGGATGAAATAGAGCATGATATAAACGTCTTCCCGGGACTAAAAGAGATTATGTTTGAAGACGATACTTTTACATTAAAGAGACATCATGGAAGATTGGAAACCATATGCCGTGGCATCTTAGACAGAAAGATAAGGGTGTCTTGGGCTTGCAATGCCAGGCCGGACATGCAAGATTTTTCTATTTTGAAATTAATGAAGAAATCAGGTTGCAGGATGGTATGCGTTGGTTTTGAATCAGGGGATGAAGGCATATTGACAAAACTCAAGAAGGGGACATCTCTTGGCGTCATGAAGGATTTTACCAGGTTATGCAGAAAGGCGGGCATATCAGTGCATGGATGTTTTGTTATAGGCGCGCCCGGCGAGACGTTAGATTCGATTAAGAAGAGTGCTAGGTTTGCTGCGGGCCTTCCGATTGATACGGTTCAGTTTAGCGGTCTATGCCCTTATCCAGGGACAGAGTTTTACTATTGGTGTAGAGACAATAATTATCTTGTCCCTAAGGACTGGAAGGAATGGGTGGATGAGAAGGGTGAGCAGAGGGCTATAGTAGATTACCCTTATCTTTCATGTGAAGCTATAAATAAGGCAATAGATAGGTCGTTGTATAGTTTTTATCTCAGACCTTACTATATATTATCACAGATTTTCCGCCCAAAATCTTTTTATGACATTGAGGCGAGGTCTAAGGGATTGTTTAATTTTATTAGATACCTTGTGGGACGTTAAGAAATTGACGCATGAGATTGAGTCATCCGCCAGAGGCGGATTATTCGCCTGCGGCGAATAACTTTTTGTCATTGAAGATTTCTTAAGTTAGGGTGATTATATGAGGGGAAAAGGGATCTTTTATATAAAGACGCTGGGGTGCAAGGTTAATCAATATGAGTCTCAGATAATGCGCGAGAGATTCTTAAAGAGGGGATATCTTGAGACTGAGGATGTTGATAGAGCGGATATTTGTATAGTGAATACCTGTACAGTCACATCTACGAGCGACACCAAGTCGTTTAGATTGATTCGTAGTGCGGTTAGGAAAAAGAAACGCGTTATTGCGACAGGATGTATGATAGAGGATAGGGATTTGGATTTATCCAAGCTTACCGGCGTGAAATTTGTTATAAAGAATAAAGATAAATACAAGATTCCAGAGATAATAGAAGGAGCGCAGAAGGTAGATAATGGTAAAGGGATTTACGGTATTAGCGGGCTTAAAGGTCATACAAGGGTATTTGTAAAGATTCAAGATGGTTGCGATAATGCATGCTCTTATTGCAAGGTTAGAGATGTAAGGGGACAGTCTAAGAGCAGGCCTTTTAAAGAGGTCATTGGTGAATGTGTGACCTTAATAAAAGGTGGCGCAAAGGAGATAGTCCTTAGCGGTATATGTCTGGGCGCTTATGGCAGGGATCTTTCGAGAGGCTTGCTTCTTCATGAATTGATTAAAGAGATATGCAAGATAGATGGAGATTGGCGCCTGAGACTGAGTTCAATAGAGCCAAAGGACATAGATAAGGATTTAATATCCCAGTTTCGTTCGCAGGACAAACTGTGCAAGCACCTACATGTACCATTTCAATGCGGAGATAATTATATATTAAAAAAAATGCACAGACCTTATACGAAGGCTGGCTATTTGAATATTGTCGATAGGATAAAAGACGCTGTCCCTGATATTGCCATAGGCACTGATATAATGGTTGGATTTCCGGGCGAGACAGAAAAAAGATACCAGAATACATTGGATTTTATAAAGGAAGTCCGACCTATGCGCATACATGTCTTTCCTTTTTCAAAAAGGCAAGGAACAAAGGCCTATGGTTACGCAGACAATATTGCTAGCGCTGTAAAAGAGAAAAGAGAGGACAATTTATTACGTCTTGCAACGCGACTATCCAGAGAATTCGTTGACAAATTTATAGATAAGAAGGTAAGGGTACTTGTGGAAGATAAGAAAACTAAGGATGGTTATCTGCAGGGATATACAGATGCTTATATAAAGGTATATATCAATGGACCTGCTAGCCTAAGAGGAAGGTTTGTCAATTGCCTGCTCACCTTGACAAAAGACAAACCATGTGGTATACTTCCCTTATATTATTTTAATTCCCCGTTTTAATATATGCCTCATATAAAGTTCAATTGGGTTGATATTCTTTTTGTAACTCTTTTAGTTCGAATCTGTTACATAAGTTTCAAGAATGGCTTTTTCCCAGAGCTTTTCAGATTTTTAGGCCTATTAAGCGCATTTATTTTTTCTTTTAATAGTTATGCCTCGATGAGTCGTTTTATATCGGCTCATGCCAGATGGTCTAGCGCAAAGCTAGAAATAATATCGTTCTTATTTATATTTTTAGTCATACTTTTTATATTCAAGATTTTTGCTTTGATTGCGAATCTATTTTCAAATAGCGAAGATATTTCTAAGATTAATAGATTGGCAGGGTTTTTATTAGGCATTGGACGGGCCCTTTTATCCATTAGCCTTATATGCATTTTATTTGTAAATAGCCCTTTTGAATATTTATCTAGAAACACCAAAGAGAAATCATTTTCGAGTCAGTATCTTTTAGGTGTTGCTCCTTTAGTATATAGAAATGCCATGGGTTTTTATCCGTTTAAAAAGGCCGAAACCCCTCTTGTAAAATTACTAGAAAGGTAACGCCGGAGCAAGATAAAGACTGAACGAAAAAAATAAACCAAAATATATATCGGTCATAATGCGTAGAATCGGAGGTTTGAGGTGAAGCTTGTAGATTTTTATAAGACAATAGTAAGCTTCGGTATAAAAATGGATCCGAGAGGAAAGGAAGAGGTAAGAAAAGAGCTTTTGCGGGCAAAGAAAGAATATGACAAATTGACTAAGTCAGATAAAGGGCTCTATGACAAAGAAAGACTTGCTCATCCTTATAGTGATACGCGTATACTCTTTGGAAAAAAAGATGCCAATATAAAGACAATTCTTGCGGGTATCGATATAGAAGTAGGAGAAGTTCTCCTGGCTGATAAGTTGAAAGAAAAGGGAGAAAAGATAGATCTTTTGCTTGCGCATCATCCTGAGGGAATAGCGCTTGCAGGTTTTTTTAACGTCATGTATATGCAGACCGATATATTGAACAGAATTGGGGTGCCTATTAACATTGCTGAGTCTTTGATGTCAGAAAGGATAAAAGAGGTCGAGAGGAAGGTCTCTCCTGTAAACCATATGCGGTCTGTAGATGCAGCAAGACTTCTTGATATTGCATTTATGACATGCCATACGCCGTCAGATAACTGCGTCGCTTCATATTTACAGAATTTAATGGATAAGAAGAAACCAGAAACGCTTGGGGATATAATGGATATCCTTAAAGATATACCCGAATATAGGGAGTCGGCAAAACACAATTCACCGCCTAAGATTATAAGAGGTAATAGCTCCAGCAAGACAGGTAAGGTCTTTGTAGATATGACGGGCGGGACAGAGGGCTCAAAGAATATATTCAGTAAACTTTCACAGGCAGGCGTGTCAACGCTCATTTGTATGCATCTTAGCGAAGAACATTTTAAAAAGGCATCAGAGGAGCATATGAATGTAATTGTCGCCGGTCATATTGCAAGCGATAACGTCGGGCTTAATCTCATGCTCGACGAGATAGAGAAGAAGGGCAAGCTCAACATACTGACCTGTTCGGGATTCCGACGAATTTCAAGAAAAAGATAAGAGGGGAGGGTTGCAAGCTATAAGCGTCAAGCTTTGAATCGCAAAAAAAGCATTACAGAAGAAAGCGTTTACATTTTTGCAGTTTGTCGCTTAGGACGCATAGCTTACAGTTAAACGATGGCAAAGATATCAGAGCATATATTAAACGAAATTCAGGATAGATGCGATATAGTCGAGGTGATATCCGGCTATATCCCATTGAAGTCCGCTGGCAGAAATTTTAAGGCACTTTGTCCGTTTCATCATGAGAAGACCCCTTCTTTTATCGTGAGTTCTGATAAACAAATATATCATTGCTTTGGCTGTAATTCCGGCGGAAACGTATTTAATTTTATAAAGGAGTATGAAAAAATAGATTTCATTGATGCAGTAAAGATGCTAGCTGAGAAAGCAGGAGTAAGGCTTCCAGAATATAGAAACCAGAAAAACGGAGAGGATTCTTTTGCAAATACTGTTTATAGTATAAACGATATCGCCGCTAATTTTTATAGCAATTTATTGGAAAAAATCCATCCTTCTTCAGAGGTGCGCCGTTACATAGAAAAAAGGGGGCTTGAGGAAGGAGTAATAAAAAAATTAAAGATTGGTTATGCGGATTCTTCGTGGAGATCTTTCCTGGATTACTTAGAAAAGAGAGGCATAAAGACAAGCCTTGCTTTAAAGGCAGGCCTGATACTGAAAGGGAAGGAAGAGTCTTATTACGATCTTTTCAGAAACAGGCTTATATTTCCTATACATGATGTCAGGGGTCGGGTTTTGGGTTTTGGCGCAAGGGTTTTAGACGCATCTCTCCCCAAATATATAAACTCTCCAGAGACTGTTATATACAAAAAAGGCCAACATCTATACGGTCTTAATTTTGCAAAGTCTCATATAAGAGATAAAGGTTTTGCGATAATTTCAGAAGGATACCTCGATGTAGCGACGAGTTATCAATATGGCATAAATAATGTGGTTTCTTCTTTAGGCACTGCCCTTACAGTAGAACAGATAAGGCTTCTTAGAAGATACACACATAATGTTGTAATGGTCTACGATGCGGACCAGGCAGGTGAGATGGCTACATTAAGGGGCCTGGATTTGTTTTTGGAAGAGGGCATGAATGTTAAGATAGCGACCTTGGAGAAAAATCATGATCCTGATAGTTTTATACGTAAGTTTGGACCGCGCGGTTTTAATGCAGCCATCAAAGAAGCGAAGAATCTTTTTACCTATAAATTAAGCCTCTTAAAAGAGAAGTTTGACATCAATGAACCAGAGGCCAAGGCAGAGATAGTAAAGGAAATGTTATTCACGATTTCCAGGGTTAGAAACGCTGTTATAAAAGCAGAATATATAAAGAAACTGTCCCATGAGCTTTCTATAAAAGAAGACGCAGTATGGGAAGAGTTGAGAAAAACAAAGAAGGGCACCAGAATAAGAGAATCAACCGTTAAGAAACAAGGTCTGAAAAAGGAAATAAATATATCGCCGGCAGAAAAGATACTGGCAAAACTTATGCTTGAGGATCTGAATGTAGTGAGCGTAGTCAGGGAAAATCTTCAGCCATTCGATTTTAAGAATCAGGACATAAGACATTTAGTTGAGGCACTTTTTAGCCTGGATATCGATGACAATTTTATAGACGCTACAAAGCTTATAAATTATTTAGAAGACAGAGTCTCTTCCAATGTGATCTCTTTTATTCTAAACGAAGAAATCGAAATAAAGAACAAGGAGCGAAACGTGTCAGATTGCATAAAATCGATCAAGAAAGAGAAGCGCGATGAAAGACTAAGGGATATTCAAAGCAGACTAACTATAGCGCAGAAGAATGGCTATGAAAAAGAGGCAAGAAGTCTCTTGGAAGAGTTTAGCAGGTTGATAAAGGATTTTCGTTGATTTGGGATGTTGTAATGGGGAGTTTAAATATATCACCGAAGATAATTGCGTTAACAAAGAGTTCAAAAAGGAGCGGTTGAGATTATGAGGAAAACGAAAAGAAATAAGAAAACAAGAAAAAATACAAATTTGCTCTTTGACAAACTATTGGTCCTGGGAAAGAAAAAAGGATTCTTGACATATGAAGAGATAAACGACTTTTTGCCCGAGGACATTATTTCCGCAGAGCAGATGGAAAAGGTTTTTGCGGTCCTTGACAATGAAAAAATAGATATAGTGGATTCGGAGCAGGAATTTAAGGACCATCAAAAGAATGGCGGAGGCAACGGAAAACATAAGCAGAATATTGCTAAACGAGGTACAGAGACCTCATTGGAGAATGTACGCCCGGGAATCGAGGATCCCGTGAAGATGTATCTCAGGCAAATGGGGCAGATACCACTTCTTTCTAGAGAGGAAGAAATAAGAATTGCTCAGGAAATAGAAAAGGCAGAAGAGGAGTATAAGATAGCAGTACTTAGCTGTCCCTATGTGAAAGATGGAGTGCTTCGTCTACTAAATAACATATTATCGCAACAGGTCAATATGGAAGAGATGGTCAAAGAGGAGCCGAAGGTAAAGAAAGAAGGCGATGCGCTCAAGAAGATCGAAAGATTGACCAGAAGAGCAAAGGCTTCTAAAAAAGGAAAAAGCATATTAGAAATATGCTTGCAGTTTAACTTTTGCATTTCTGTGGTAGAGGACTTTGCCAAAAGCATAAGGGCAGCGATATCTGAAATGGATTCCATTGATATAGATATTAAGAAGATGAAGAGACGAAAGGCGAAGGGCGCTATAAGATCTTTTGAGAAGAGAAAGAAGGATATAGAAGAGAAGTTTGGAAAGAAGCGCGAAGAGATAGACAAAGATTTTGCGTTTATCAGAAAAAGAGCTTTAAAATTCAACAGAGTCAAAAAGAGTATGGTAGAGGCAAATCTGCGACTTGTTGTAAGTATTGCAAAGAAATATACAAACAGGGGTCTTTCTTTTCTGGATTTAATTCAAGAAGGCAATATTGGCTTGATGAAGGCTGTTGAGAAGTTTGAATACAAACGTGGCTATAAGTTTTCTACTTATGCCACATGGTGGATAAGGCAAGCTGTTACGCGTTCCATAGCTGACCAGGCACGTACCATAAGGATACCTGTCCATATGACAGAGACGATAAATAAGCTTATAAGAGTTTCAAGGATACTTGTGCAGGAGAATGGCAGGGAGCCTACAGCCGAGGAGATTGCCTCTGAGATGAGGATGAGTGTTGAAAAGGTAAGAAGTATCTTAAAGATTGCGCAAGAGCCCATTTCTCTGCAGACGCCCATAGGGGACGAGGGCGATACTAGTTTCGGTGATTTCATTGAGGATAAAAAAGCGACTTCACCGGCCAATGCGACTGCTTATAATATGCTAAAAGAAGAGATGGACAAGATTCTCGATACGCTTACTGAAAGAGAAAAGAGGGTACTTAGACTTAGATTCGGAATAGGAGATGGTTATCCAAGGACACTTGAAGAGGTAGGCGGCATCTTCAATGTAACGAGAGAGAGGGTGAGGCAGATAGAAGCAAAGGCCCTAAGAAAATTAAGACATCCTATAAGGAGCAGAAGATTGAAGAATTTTCTTGAGTTGGCCTTCAGTCAAGACGTAATATAACAAAAATCTAATCGAGTTAACTTTGGAAGGGCCGGTTTTTTGTAACCGGCCTTTTTTTTGCAGCAATAAACCCTAACTTGACAAATCAGTCAATGGCAAAAGTGGCAAGTTAGGGAATAATATATAGTTGCATTGTTAAGAAACGTGTTGTATAGTATTGAGAAAGGAAGATAATTAGGTTATAAACATTAAAGGAGGTTATTATGTCCATGATGAATAAAATCTGTATATTTTCAGTTTTGATTTTGTTTGTCTCAGGATGTGTTACAACCTCAAAGACCGTGAAATCTGATAGGGATGTAAAAAAACCTAGCGCTGCGCCTACTGTGAAAGTCGCTAGTAAGACAAAAAGAGCGCCACGACCTATCAAAGATTCTGCGTTTAAAGGTCCAATAACATATTCACAGATTACTAACGTAATAAGCGAGTTTCTTAGCATCCAGGCTACAGAAAACGTCTCTGGAGAGCCTGTATTTTTAGGGTATTCGGAAAATAACCTCGTAAGTCTAAAGATTATAGGTGATGCGAATAATGTTTCAGAGGCATCAATTAGATTGAGCTATCCAGAAGACATTGAAACAGTCGAGTCTGACTTAAACAATGCAATGATGCTCAGATTTTTTCGAAACACCTTGCCTGGATTTGAAGATAGCTCAAATTATGTTAAAGACATAATAGACAAATTCTATAAGATGCCAACTGGAAGTGAAGAGAGGGAACAAATTGCATTAGGTAAAAAGGTAATAGAGGTTTTGTATAATAAAGCCGCAAAGTCTATTACCTTGAAAATGGAATTTAAATAGACCGGATCTACTCGAATATTTTTTGTTCTTTGAGTGCAAGTAGACATGTATTAGGAGGAAGACACAGAGAGGCGAGATATATTTTTATTTTATTAGGAGGCGAAAAAATGATATTAAAAGAACGAAGAAGCTTTTATTATTTCATTCTCGGCTCGCTTGTCTTAATACAAATATTGGCCATTATATTTGTAAGGGATTATTTGACCTTGCTTGGCAAAAATTCTTCATAGGATATTTACCTTAACTGATCGAGCAAAGGTACAGGAGGCGCAGATATGGATTTACTGGATTTTGATACGTTAAGAACAATGCTTCTACCCCACCTTTTAAGCCTGAAAAATTTTCATTTTTCTGTTGCTAATCCATTATTCTGGGCGGTTCTAATAGTGTTGTTTTTGATACTATTAAGATTTTGGCAACCCAAGAAGTCATTTTCTTTTTGTTTAACGATAGGTATAATTTTATTAGCCACCACCAAGCTGGAGAATTTTATCGCAAATATGGCAGCAGGATCTAATGCGACATTTGATCCTTTTTTAATCAGAGTGGGCTGCTTATTCATTATTTCAATCCTATTATTATGCTATGCATTAACAGGAGATCTTTAGCTTTAAGCCATCTTTCCTTTCATATAGCTGAACCTTCCTTTTAAAGATTTTCAAGGGCATAAAAACAGCATGTTTGTCTGAAGGGGAGTTTGTATAATAAATAAAGGCTATTTAGGGAACTAATAGCCGTCTAAACTGAGGCCTGGAAGAGATGTATCAATTAAGGGTAAAATTAGAAGACAGCGGCAAGAGGCTTGACAATGTGACGACAAAGAATATGGTTGCATTAAGGCCCGAGCTAGAGGTCTCCAGGGCATTGGTTCAGAGGATGATCGAAGAGGGTGAGGTTTTATTGAACAGTACCCTTGTAAAACCAGGACACAAGGTAAAACCAGATGATAAAATAGAAATAGATATGGAAAAACTGGAGAATGAGAGCGTCAGAGAGCGTGATAGGAAAATGCCAAAAGCAGAAAAACTCCCTTTAGATATTATCTACGAAGATGACGATATCCTGATTGTAAATAAACCTGCTGGCATGGTGGTGCATCCTGCATGCGGAAATTATTCAGGGACATTGGTAAACGCACTTTTGAGCTACCCTGGTTTTTTAACAGAGTTTAACAAGCCACCTCTTGAGTGCGCTTTGGCCAAGCGAAGAACAAGGGACGAGCAGCGGATAATGAGACCTGGCATAGTCCATCGCTTAGACAAGGATACTTCAGGCATAATGCTTATTGCAAAAAATGGGCCAGCGCACAGAAAGATTTCAAAGCAATTAAAAAATAGGACCATTACAAAAAAATATATCGCGATTGTCAGGGGCATAGTTGACTTGGATGAAGGCCTTATCAATCTCCCGATTTCTCATGACAAAAGAAACCGCAGGCGCATGGCAATAGATGAGGAAGAGGGAAAAGAGGCCATCACGTATTTTTGTGTTATTAAAAGAGATAAAAGCAGGAATTTTACTACCCTCGAGATCAGGCCAAAGACAGGGCGTACGCATCAGATACGTATACACCTGGCACATATTGGATATCCGATTTTAGGGGATATGCTTTATAATGGCCCAGTAATCAAGGGTTTATCAAGACAGGCTCTACACGCACAATCGCTCAGTTTTATCCATCCAAGAAAAGGCACATCTATGGAATTCTCAGCAAAATTGCCTGAAGACATGAAGCTCTTGATGGCCTAACTTGAGAGTTTTGTCATTGAGGATTTCTCAAGTTAAGAGCCTATTGACTTACCTATATTTACTTATAGCATAAAAAACTTTTTGAATTAATTGTGGTGGATAAGTTTCATTGCCACAACATATTGAAATTTATTATACTTATAGTGGTTTGACAAATATCATCCACAATATGTTGACAAGTGTTTTTATTCGATAGCGCGCATAGAACTAATTAAAGGAGTTTTTAAAAGTACCTTTCATACTTAAGAACAAGGGTTAATTATGACCTAAAAATGGGGTAAAATCTTAAAAGGGGCTTACCTTGACAAAAAAGGGCACATATGATATACTTATAGTAGATAAAATTAGGAGTAAATAGATCCCGCTGATAAGGGTAAACCATTCGAAAGAATGGGGCACAAAGCTTTAGAACCTACGAGTCCTCAAGGACTTAAGGTAGTCAGCTGCCAAAAGGGTAAGATGACGTAAAGCAAAAGCTCATTCTTCGATGGAAGAATGAGCTTTTTTATTTTGTTTTGATTGTGCCCTAAAAGAGAACAGATGTTTCAAGAGGGAACAAGGAAGGCGGCGAGGGATAATGATCGAGAAATTGATAACTTCAAAGACCAGGGCAAAGCTCCTTAAATTCTTCCTCACTCATATTGATAATAGATATTACCTAAGAGAGCTTGAAAGGATGCTAGACGAATCATTAAGCCCATTGAGAAGGCAGCTTGTAAAATTGACAAAGATGGGCATTTTGATAATCGAACAAGAAGCTAATCTAAAATATTATCGCTTGAACAGAAACTTTGCAGGGATCGAAGAATTGAGGAGATTGGTGTTAGATGAAACAGTACCGCCTGAAAGTATTCCTCCTAAAAGACAAGATATTCAACACTTAGTTTTGAATAACAGCAGCTCACCGCAGAAACGGTTTAAATACGATGTTGCTATTTTGACCGCGGCTTCATTTTTTGTCTTACTAACCGCAATATTCGTAGTTTATACAAACAGTAAAAATATTAGACAAGTAGCAGGCTTGATCTCGGATAAAACAACGCAGATAGCCAAAACTAGATTACAAAAGAATATTGAATCTACAAGGCCTGATGAAATGGTTAGCAGGCATTGGAAAGTCTTATCTGGAAGCGTTCCAGCGCTCTCGAGCGGAGAGGCTGGCGGAAGAAAAACTATAAAAGAACTTTAAAAGAAGGGTGGCGGTTGCGCTGCCCAAAGGGGAGGGTATTAAAATGATTACAAAAAAAATGACAAAGGCGTTAGACGGCGGAATATTTTGGCGTATCCATATATGGATATTGATATTTATCTTAGGGTTTTTTATTATTGCCCCGCCCTGGACGCACGCTCAAGTGCCGCGATATATAAATTACCAGGGTAAGCTCCTTGACGCAGAGGATAATCCTGTAACAGCGGATGTCAGTGTAACGATAAGGATTTATGACGCTGAAACAGGAGGTAATTTGCTCTGGACAGAAGTCCAGGCAGTTACGGTTACCAGGGGTATATTCAGCATGCTGCTGGGGAAAACAGAAGACCTTGATAGCTTGGCTTTTAATGAGGCCTACTGGTATTCTGTGGAAGTGGAGTCAGATGGCGAGATGACGCCCAGGCAGCGCCTCACAACAGTAGCCTATTCAATAAATACAGACAGGCTGGACGGTTTTGAGGCATCAGAATTTTTAAGAGCCGACGGGGAGACAGAGCTTACAGGTGACCTTACCATTACAGGCGGGGTAATCACTGCAGGTGCAAACGAGGATATTACGATTGATCCTACAGGCCTCGGCAATATCGCGATGAATATAGACTCTACTTCAGGGGATTTCAAGGTCACTGATGGCACTACAAACTGGCTCATCGTGGACAGCGAAACAGGCGATGTCACTATTGCAAGTGATTTGACAGTAAACGGCATAATTTATGGCACGCTTGCCTCTAGCGGTGGAGATTCTACGTTTACAAACATCGTAGTGACAGGGACTTCAGATCTCCAGGGGGCTATTTCCAGCTCTACTGGAGTAGTTAGTGTCGCGGATACCTTCACGCAAACCGGAGCGTCTAATCAGGTTACTTTTGCCGGGAATGTGGATGCGAATAATGGATTGGATGTGACAGGGGCATTGACCGCGAGCGGGCAAACAACTTTATCTAACACGCTCGATTTAAATTCAAATTTAGACCTTGATTATTCCGGGACATCTCCAGCATTGGATGTAAACCAGCAGTCCACAGGAGCTGCTGCAAAGTTTGCTGGCCAAAGGGTTGTAGTTGGCGAAAGCGAGATATCCAATGCATACGCTCTATCAGCAGGTGAACTTTATGTACAGGGCGATTTGGAAGTTGATGGCACGATTTATGGGGATATTGCTTCGACAGGAAGTACGACCTTAGGAAATACTACCCTGGATAGTCTTATTGTAACAGGGAATTCAGACCTTCAGGGAAATGTTGATGTCGGAGGAAATGCTGATATTACAGGAAACCTTGACGTAACGGGCGATGTTGGTTTTGCAGGAGGTGCCACCTACAAAGTGGATTCGACAGGCGCAGGGACTTTTAAGACATTAAATGTTATACAGACAGATTCTTCTACTACAGGAATCGCAACGACAGCTATAGTCCAACCTACACATCAGGATGGTGGTCTGGATTCAGATACTGCAGCTATTGCTATGAATGTCGCGCCTACAGTCAATTACACCGCAGGCTCAAAAACCGGATCCTACACCGCATTAAAGATCGCAGCTACAGAGACAAGTCTTCCTGACGGCACAAATTATCTTATTGATGCGTATGCTGGCGCGGACGCTACATCTCAGAAGTTCTATGTTGACAATTCTGGAAACGCGATGCTCGCCGGTGGATTGGATATGAGTAGCAATAAAATAACAAACCTCTCAGATCCTACTTTAGATACAGATGCCGCAACAAAGACATACGTAGATTCAGCCCTAGTCTCTTCGGCATCTGGCTGGACAGATGATGATACAGATGTATATCTAGTTACTACAACAGACAATGTCGGTATCGGCACTACCACTCCTTCTGGTAAGCTGGACGTCAGAGGCGATGAGGTCCGGATATGGACAGGGGTGGGCACGAATACCAATGCAGTTTCTTCCGGCGAACTGTATGTTGAGGGAGACATTGAAGTAGATGGCACGATCTATGGCGCCATTGATGCTGCATCAAGCAACATAAGTTTAGACGACGCCTATAATAATTCTGGAGCCAATCCTTCTGTTACCGTAGATAGCGGTACAGGTTTGACCCTTCAGTTGACCGGCGCAGACTTTGTTGTCGATGGACTAGATTCTTCTGATGTATTTACTTTACAGTCAGAGACAAACAATGATACTTCGACAATGTATATAGTAGATACCGCAACAGCTAATCAGGCAAATCTACGCATCACGCCTTCTGACGGCGGTGTGGTTATTGATACTCCTGGTAGCGATGAGCTTGGCTCAGTGACTGTCACTGATGAACGAGAGGCCCTAGCTATTGCAACTGATCCTGATGGCGCTGGAGATGTCGATGGTCTAATAAAACTTGGTAAACAAGACGGGGAATGGGAGTACATACATTATGATGCGTCTCAAGCCAGCGCTGGCAAGTTTGTTTTTAGCGCCCCCCTTAAGGTTTTGGGCTCAAGCCCTGCCTCAATAGAATTTGATGACGGTAGTGGTACAACCCAGACATTTACCTATGATTCAACAGCTGAATATCCTCTTAGTTGGAGCGATACAATGAGTGTGGAAGACATTGAACTCAGAGGTGGTTCTCCTGCATCTCTCAGTTTTGGCGCAGATGCCAATCGTACAAGTCTTATCTATGACCCGGATACAGATGAAATACGATTTACAAGAGGTACTTTTGCTCAGCATTTTCGTAATATGGTAAAGAATGCCTCTTTTGAGGCGTTTAGTATTATGGAAGAGTTTCACGATTCTGACCCTAACTATGCGACGACCTCTGACTTTGGCGGAACCTGGGATACTACTTATGGATATCAAGGTGGGTGGGATAACTTTGCCCCTGATGACTGGGATTATGTTTCTGGCGATGTGTTTCATCACTCCCCGCTATTCTTTAAAGAAAATTTTACTGCTGGCGACATTGATTCCACTAGTTATGAGCAGGATTTTGCTGAAGGAAGAAGCGCTGTGCGTTTAGCTCATGATGGGGTTGATGTAGGAAAAATTTCTCAGGTGATTACAGGGCTTAAGCCTTCTACAGTTTATACTTTTGGGACAATGATGCGCGTTGAAGCAGGCGGTAGCGCAAAGGTCGATATTTTGAACGAAGATGAAGCCACTAGCGCAACGCTTACTGCCGGAGTTAATGACTCAGTAAATGAGATACAAGTTAATTCTGTATCAGGTTTTCCTGCTTTTGGCGTTATCCTGATTGGTACTGAAAGAATAAGATATGATGGGCTTGATCGCGCTGCCAATAGTTTTGTTAAACTGACTCGTGGCGCTGACAATACAACTGCTGCAGTGCATAATAGCGGAGCTACTGCATCTATTGCTCCTTTTCTAGAGCTATCTACTTCCAGCGATACTAGTTATACTAAATTTGAAGGCCAATTTTCCACGGATGATAAGGCAAGCGATGTTACCCTGGAATTATCAGCAGAATCAGGCGTGGTATATTTTGATGCTGTACAGGTTATTTCTGGAGGCACTGTTCCAGAATATTCACCCAATACCTTGGTTGATACTGGAGACCAAACTGTTTATGGTAGCTTGCGCGTAGGTCGTTCTTCAGATGATAAAGGTGGCATACTCTCTGTTGATAAGTTTGTCCGTACACGAGGAATAGAACTGTTTGGTGACGACCCTGGCTTGAGCGGCGCAATAGGCGGAGGCGGCACTACTATGGGAGGAGGCGGCGTGTTTCCGCCTGGTCCAGGATATAACGATGTAGCCTCTCAACCTGCAACTGTCCAGCTCTATGCTTATGGTGATTACAGTGGAACAGCATCAACATATCGTAATTATAAGGTTGTTATTGATGGCGAAGGCACTCCTGATACATTTAAATGGTATTACAGTGATGAAAGCACTTCGTGGGTAGAAGTAGAAGGAGGCAATGGCATTGATTGTTCTACGGGCGATATAGTTCTTGCCGGCGGAGACGGGATCACGATTTCCTTCAGTAGCACGACATCTGGAACACAGGATGATGTCTGGTATTTCAGTGCCTCAAATGAAAATTATTACCAAGACGATTTTTCCTATGGAGAGACAACCGCCTATATCCCTGGAAAATCTAGAATATACATGGATCCAGACCCGTCTTCCCCTTATTTTAATCATATGGTCTTTAAAGACGGCACTGTAAAAGTCTCTCTTTCTGAGCTCGCAGCTTCAGTAAACACACAGAGCATGATCAACAATCCCTTGGCTTCTGGTGGAAATTTAGGTGGTTTAGGCATGGCTGTTTCAGGTAATTATACAGGCAGTAGCTCCATCACTTATAGAGTTAGAATTTCATATGAAGGAACTCTAGATACCGATTCTGACGAGTTTGAATGGTCAAATGATGATTGGGCTACTTGGAGTGCTAGCACGCCTATTACCGCAAATCAGCAATTTTTAGAAGATGGCATTTATGTAGATTTCTGGGAGAATAATCCTACTTCTGACGGTTATTATACAGGGGGTAGTACTGTTGGCCCGGACGAGTGGACTTTTAACGCATATCCTGGAAGCTCCGGTACTGTTGTTGTGCATGATCATGCAACTTCAACAGCTGGAGGAGTCTTAAACGGCACACCTGCTTTAAATTTTACAATAGGTGACAATCTAACCGCAGACCCGCAAGACGTTACTCTGAATTTTCATGATTATGAATCCGGAGCCCCTAATGATAGATATATAAGATGGAATGATACTGTCGATAGATTTGTGATATCAAATCCCGTGACTATTGCCGGAGGCCTTGCGCTAGGTTCGACAAATTTATCCGAAGTAGATTTAACAGATCTTACTGATGGCGCTGATACAACTCTACATACCCATACAGGTCTTGTGCCAGGAGACCATGCCACTACCCACATGAACACAGGCGGCGACAGAATCTACTGGGATTCTTTAGATAAAGCAAGCTCCGGAGATGGCATTACAGTCAGTTCACAGATATCAACTGATATCGCAACACACGCTGCATTAACTGTAACACACGGTGTTGCTGGAGATCTTGTAGGCACTATCGATGCCCAGACCCTGACCAATAAGACTTTGACATCACCCAATGTAAATGAGGCCGTGGCCCTTGCTGCCACTTCAACAGAACTTAATCTACTCTCAGGAGAGACAGATATAATTAACCAATCCGAACTCACTAGTGACATCGCAACACACGCTGCATTAACTGTAACACACGGTGTTGCTGGAGATATTGTAGGCACTTCAGATGTTCAGACATTGACCAATAAGACTATAAATGCAGTTTCAAATGGCTTAACAGTAGGAACAAATGAGCTTGTTGTTTCAGGTGGTAATGTCGGAGTAGGCACAGATACCCCAGGCGCATACAAGCTCAATGTTTCAGGAGGCAACTTATATGTAGACGGAGACATAGTACTCTCAGGCAGCGTTGACGGAGTAAATTTAGACAACACGTTAACAGGATTAACAGAAGGCGAAGGCATTGATATAACAGGCACCGGACATTCAAGGGACATTGCCGCAGAAGACGCTTCATATACCAACAAAGGTGTAGCAAGTTTTAATAGTGACGAATTCACAGTTGCTACAGGCGCAGCATCTATTAAGGTAGACGGGATAGACGATACTCACCTGGACCTTGGAACAGGCGCAGGTCAAATAGCAACCGCTGATATCCCAGAGCAGACCAATCTCTATTACACAGACAATAGAGTAGATACCAGACTTGATACTGATCAGACAATAGCGGGTAATTGGGATTTTTCAAATCCTGTAACTATCGCAGCCCCTACTGCAGATTCTCACGCATCAACCAGGCTCTATGTAGATCAAAGAGTTGCAGGGCTTTCCTGGAAAGAAGCAGGCTTGAGTTTAATATCAGACAATACCCTGCCACCGCCAACTGAGAACCCAGGAGACAGGTATGTTCTTTCACAAGAAGGCGGCGCACCTCATGCCAATTGGGACGGCGCTTCTGCAGGAGACATGGTAGAGTTTAAAGGTGGTGTTTGGGTAGATGAGACCCCAGAAGACGGGGATGCAGTTTTTATTGAGAATATAGATACAGGCTACACCTATACAGGAACTACCTGGACACCTTTTACAGGTAGCAGCGCCTATACTTGGGGCGATGGTCTGGATAATCTTGGAAATGATATATTCGTAGGCGAAGGCACAGGCATTACAGTCGGAACAGATACTGTAGGCATTGACAATACAGTCGTAGCTACATTAACTGATATCCAGACCCTGACCAATAAGACTTTGACATCACCCAATGTAAATGAGGCCGTGGCCCTTGCTGCCACTTCAACAGAACTTAATCTACTCTCAGGAGAGACAGACATAGCTAATCAGTCCGAAGTAAATTCAAGCATCGCAACACACGCTGCATTAACTGTAACACACGGTGTTGCTGGAGATCTTGTAGGCACTATCGATGCCCAGACCCTGACCAATAAGACTTTGACATCACCCAATGTAAATGAGGCCGTGGCCCTTGCTGCCACTTCAACAGAACTTAATCTACTCTCAGGAGAGACAGA